>DASWSX010000152.1:0-22216 GCA_036402435.1 Telluria sp.
AGCGCGGCGGGATTGGCGTCGATGACGACATTGTTTTGCAGCAGCACCATGGCGTCGCCCGCGTGGGCAAACAATTCCTGGAAACCGGGGGCGGGCAGTGCCCCCTCGGCCTCCCGCGACTTGCGGTCGGTGATGTCGATCTCCATGCAAAACAATTGCTCCGGCTGACCGTGGCGTACCACCGGGAAATGGGTGGAGTAGTACCAGCGCGTGCTGCCATCAGGCATGGCAACCTGCCAGTCCCGCGCCTGGGCCTCGCCTGTCGCCCAGACCGACTCGAGCACGGCGGAAAAGCCGTCGGGGTCGAGCCGCGCAATCAGGCTGGCCAGCGGCTGGCCTACGGCGTCAATCGAGGCGATCCCAAACACCTCGGCGCAGCGGCGGTTCCAGAACCGCACCACGCCGTCGCGGTCGATGCTGTGGATGGCTACCGTGGGAGCAAGCTCGATCGCTGCGACGAATCGGTAAAGCACGTCGATGGCCTCGCGCCCCGGTCCATCCGGTTCCTGCGGTTCAGGCGAGGCCATCAGTCTGGCGGTCACGGTACATCCTTAAGTAGGCAATGGGCACACTGGACGCGCACTCTAACGGCTATTTTCGGCCAGGCTATACGCTCCACGCTTGCGCACACGCAAAGCCGCAACCCTTGCAGTTTCCAGCTCCAATCAAAACCGCGCGCCCGCACGTTTCGGTCCGCTTTTTTTGCAGTCCAGCGGACGTAAATCGCCGCCTGTCGCATTCCGATGGCGCGTACGGGCCCGCTTTCCTACAGTGTCAACATGCGCGTGGAGCTCCATCCTGGCTTCCAGGGCGGAGCACATGCGCGACCCGAACGTTCAACCGAACAACAAGAAGAACGCATATGAAACTCGAAAACCTCCCTCCGGCTTCCCTTTCCATCAAGACCTCCACCAAAAGACGCTGGCGCGCGCCAGCGATTGCCGCCGCGGCAATTGCCATCGGCGCCGGCGGGTGGTACGCGATGCAGCCGCAAAAGCCCGCCAACGCGGCGAATGTGGCGAAGGCGGCCGGCAATGGCGAACCCCAAATCGACGTCTACGAGCTGTCGCCGCGCGACGTGTCCAGCATCGCGCAGGGCGAGCTGCGGATCAACCTGCCGCTGTCGGGGACACTGGCGCCGCTGGCGCAGGCCACGATCAAGTCGAAGGTGTCGGGCGTGGTCACCGGCGCGACCATCGAGGAAGGCACCAGCGTGGCCCGCGGCCAGGTGCTGGCGCGGCTTGACCAGGCTGACCAGCGCGCACGCGTCGCGCAGCAGCAGGCGGTGCTGGACGAAGCCAACGCCCGCCTCGACCTCGCGGCCAAGAACAACGGCAACAGCCAGGCGCTGCTGAAACAGAGCTTCATTTCGCAGAATTCGTACGACGCGACTTCCAACGCGGTGGCCCTGGCCCGCGCCAGCGTCAAGGCGGCCCAGGCCCAGCTTGACCTGGCCCGTAACGCGCTCAACGACACCGTGATCGTGGCGCCGATGTCCGGCGTGATCAGCAAGCGCCACGTGCAGGCCGGCGAGAAGGTCGCGCCGGACATGCCGGTGTTCTCGATCGTCGACCTGCGCGAGCTGACGCTGGAAGCGCAGGTGCCGGCGTCCGACATCCCGCGCGTGAAGGTGGGCCAGGACGTCGCCTTCAAGGTCGACGGCTACCAGGGCCGCACGTTCACCGGCAAGGTGGCGCGCATCAACCCGACCACCGAAGCCGGTTCGCGTTCGATGATGGTGTACATCAGCGTCGCCAATGCAGACGCGGCCCTGCGCGGCGGCATGTTCGCCAAGGGCAGCCTGACCACCACCAAGTCGCAGCCGGCCGCACTGCTGCCGCTGGCGGCGCTGCGCAGGGAGAACAACGCCGACGTGGTCTACACGGTCGAAAACGGCAAGGTCGTCTCGACGCCTGTGACGCTCGGCCTGCGCAACGAGGACGAAGGCATGGCTGAAGTCACCCATGGCCTGGCCGCTGGTGCGCGCGTGATCGTGGCCAAGCTCGATGGCGTCAAGCCAGGCAGCAAAGTGAAGGTCGACGCGCCAGCCGCCAAGGCTGCGCTGGCCGTCGCCACGGGCACGAAAGGCTAAGCCATGTGGATCACTAAAACCAGTATCAGGAACCCTGTCTTTGCCACCATGGTGATGGTGGCGCTGGTCGTGCTCGGCCTGTTCTCTTACCGCAGCCTTGGCGTGGAAGCGATGCCGAACGTCGCGCTGCCGTTCGCCTGGGTCGAAGTGGCCTATCCCGGCGCCTCGCCCGAGCAGGTGGAAAACGACATCACGCGCCAGCTTGAAGACACCATCAATACGGTCAGCGGCGTCAAGACGATCCGCAGCAATTCATGGGAAGGCCGCGCCGGCGTGTCGGTCGAATTCACGTTGGCCACCAACATGGACAAGGCGATGACGGACATGCGCGACAAGATAGGCCGCGTGCGTCCCGCATTCCCGAAGGAGGCCAAGGAGCCGTTCATCGTGCGCGCCGAAGGCGACAACGAGCAGGCGGTGGTCGAACTGAGCCTGATGTCGGACACGCGCAGCGTGCGCGACCTGTCGACCCTGACCGAGCAGGTCATCACCAAGCGCCTGCAGGGCGTGGCTGGCGTGGGCCAGGTGCGCGTCAACGGCAAGACCAACCGCCAGGTGCTGGTCAACCTCAAGCCCGAAGCGTTGGCGGCGCAGAACGTCGGCGTCGATGAAGTGCTGCGCGCGATCCAGGCCACCAACACCAACCTCCCGGCCGGTAACATCAGCTACGGCGCGGCCGAACGGCTGGTGCGCGTCGAGGGCAAGATCAAGGATGCGCGCGGCTTCAACAAGATCATCGTGGCACGCCGCGCCAGCGGTCCGGTCTACCTCGAGCAGGTAGCCGAAGTAGTGGACGGCGAGCAGGAAGAAACCTCGATCTCGCGCATCAACGGCGCGCGCGCCATCACGCTTGAAGTGACCAAGATCCAGGACGCCAACGTGGTTGAAGTCGGCACCGGCATCAAGCGCGCGGTCGAGAAGATGCAGAAGACCCTGCCGGCCGATATCAAGCTCGGCATCATCGAAGACCAGTCGCAGCGCGTGCAGAGCCAGCTCGACAACGTCAAGCGCACCATCATCGAAGGAGCGGTCCTGACGATGCTGATCGTGTTCCTGTTCCTGCATTCGTGGCGCAGCACCGTCATCACCGGCCTGACCTTGCCGATCTCGGTCATGGCCAGCTTCATCGCGATGAAGTACTTCGGCTTCACGCTCAACTTCCTGACCCTGATGGCGCTGTCGCTGTGCATTGGCCTGCTGATCGACGACGCAATCGTGGTGCGCGAGAACATCGTGCGCCACCTCGACATGGGCAAGACCCACGTCCAGGCGGCCAACGACGGCACCAACGAGATCGGCCTGGCGGTCATGGCCACCACCTTCGCGATCGTCGCCGTGTTCGTGCCGGTGGCCTTCATGGACGGCATCATCGGGCGCTTCTTCCTCCAGTTCGGCATCACCGTGGCGGTAGCCGTGATGGTGTCGCTGTTCGTCTCGTTCACGCTCGACCCGATGCTGTCGTCGGTGTGGCGCGACCCTGTCAAGGACCGTTTCAAGTACGTGCCGTGGCTCGGCCGCCTGATGGAAAAGGTCGAGCACGGCATCACCCGCGTGCACGTCTGGTACGGCCATGTGCTGGAGCTGGCGCTGCGCTGGCGTAAATCGACGCTGGCGCTGGCACTGGCGCTGTTCATCGGCAGCCTGGCCCTGATGCCGATGGTGGGCGGCGAGATGTTCCCGGAAACCGATAACGGCTATATCCAGCTGCGCTTCAAGACCCCGGTCGGCTCGAGCCTCGACTACACGGACGCCAAAGTGCGCCAGGTGGAAGCGGCGCTGGGCGAGTTCAAGGAAATCGACAAGGTCATCACCACCGTCGGCACCTGGGACGGGCGCAACACGGCGCAGGTGAACCTGAAGCTGACCGACGTGAAGAAGACGGAGCGCCGCTCGCAGAAGGAGATGGAGCAGGTGATCCGCGCGCGGCTGGCGCCGATTGCTGGCATCACGATGTCGGTCGGGCAGAAGCCGATCTTTATCGCCATCCTCGGCCAGGACGAAGCCAAGCTCGATGCCGCGGCCCAGCGCCTGATGGACAAGATGCGCAAGATTAAAGGCGTGGTCGATATCGAATACAGCCAGGAAGGCGCGAACCCGGCGACGATCGTCAAGATCAACAACGAGCTGGCCAGCGACCTGGGGCTGTCGACCCAGCAGGTCGGCGCGGCGCTGCGTCCGTTCGTGGCCGGCGACCAGATCAGCCGCTGGCTCGCGCCCGATGGGCAGAATTACGACGTCAACGTGCAGCTGCCGAAGTCGGGCCGCCAGAAGATCTCCGACCTGGCCGACCTGTCGCTCGCCTCAAGCAAGCGCGACGCGGACGGCAATCCGATCATGGTGCCGTTGCGCCAGGTGGTGGAGTTCGTGCCGTCCACCAGCCCGCAGGTCCTCAAGCGCCAGGCGCTGGAGCGCCGGGTCGCGGTATATGCCGCCATCGAGGGCCGCCCTAACGGCGACGTCAACAGCGAAGTGAAGAAAGCGATGGACGCGATCGAGCTGCCGGAAGGCGTGCGCTTCGACGTCGGCGGCGAGGCCGAGCAGATGGCCGAAACGCTGGGCGGCGCGGCCACTGCCCTGGGCATCGCGATCATCTTCATCTACCTGGTGCTGGCCTCGCAGTTCGGCAGCTTCCTGCAGCCGATCGCGATCATGGTGTCGCTGCCGCTGTCGATGATCGGCGTGCTCATTGCGCTGCTCGTGACGGGCAGTACGCTCAACATCTTCTCGGTGATCGGTATCGTGATGCTGATGGGGCTCGTGACCAAGAACGCGATTTTGCTGGTCGACTTTACCAATCATGGGCAGCGCAATGGCAAGAACCAGCATGACGCCATCCTCGATGCGGGCCAGGTGCGGCTGCGTCCGATCCTGATGACTACGCTGGCGATGATCTTCGGGATGCTGCCAATGGCGATCGGGATGGGCGACGGCGGCGAATCGCAGGCGCCGATGGGACGCGCGGTGATCGGCGGCGTGATTACGTCGACCTTGCTGACATTGGTGGTGGTGCCGGTTGCCTACACCTACCTGGACAACCTGGGCAAGAAAGCGGCGCGGTGGTTCCAGGGAGTGCCGGATGAAGAAGCGCATTCGGCAGCGATAGCCGAAGCAGCATAACGTAGGGCGGATAAGCAAAGCGGTGAAGCAGGGGTTTCGAATCGCGTGCGATTCGCCGGCGGAACGGTCTCCGCTTGCAAGCGGAGACTCCAAAGCAAAGCATCCGCCGATTCGTTCGCATGGCTGCGGACAAAATCGGCGGATGCGCACTCGTGCTTATCCGCCCTACGATCCAACGTATTGGGTTTGCCGGCTTTAAGCCTGGCCCTGCTCTTCCTGCGTTTCCTCAGGCGCGTCGCCTTCTTCCGCGGGCTCAGGCTCACCCCTGAGCTTTGCTTCTGCTTTTTTACGGGCCTTTTCCTCAGCCTTTTTCTTCTTCTCTAACTCTCGCTGCCGTTTCTCGTAGGAGAAATTGGTCTTAGCCATGCGTCACCTCTCAGGTTAATGGGACGGTAAACACTGCCCCCCGTTACCATTATGACGCAGTTATGCGAAAGGCATTTGAATTAACCACGTGGATGGTGCTGCGCGTGCAGGTGTTTTAGCCGTTCCCGCGCAACGTGCGTATAGATTTGCGTTGTGGAAATATCTGAGTGTCCAAGCAAAAGCTGCACAACGCGCAGGTCGGCGCCGTGGTTTAACAGGTGGGTCGCGAACGCATGCCGCAGCGTGTGCGGCGACAGCGGCGCGGTGATGCCCGCCCTGGCAGCATGCTTCTTGATCAGGATCCAGAACATCTGGCGCGTCATCGGGCCGCCGCGTGCGGTGACGAACAGCGCGTCGTCCACCTGGCCGTCGAGGATCACGCCGCGCGCTTCGCTGACGTAGCGCTCGATCCAGTGGCGCGCCTCCTGTCCGAACGGCACCAGCCGCGTCTTGCTGCCCTTGCCTGTCACCCGCAGCACGCCGTCGTTCAGGCTCAGCTCGACAAGCTTGAGCGCCACCAGCTCCGACACCCGCAACCCGCTCGCGTACATCAATTCCAGCATGGTGCGTTCGCGCAGCCCAAGCGGAGTGTTGACGTCGGGGGCGGCAAGCAAGGCCTCGACCTGGCTTTCCGTCAGCGTGTGGACGAACCGGGTCGGCTGCTTTGCCGATGCCATGTGCAGGCAAGGATCGGTGGCCACCTGTTTGTTGCGCAGCGCCAGCTGGTAGAAACGTTTGAGCACCGACAAGCGCCGGTTGGCCGAACTGGGCTTGGACTCCGCATGCCGGTCGGCGAAATAGGCGGCCAGGTCATGCGCCTCAACCGCATGCAGCGAGTCATTGGCCGGACGCTTCACTTCGAGCCAGCGCGCGAACAGCTTCATGTCGCGGCGGTACGCGTCGAGCGAATTTTTGGCCAGCCCCTGCTCCAGCCAGAGGTTGTCGCAGAACTCGTCGATCAGGGCCAGATTGCTTGCTGTTGCCATGGAGAATCGTTCACGCCTTCATGACGCAGGAGCCAGCGCTTGACGCTCAGGTGGAAGCCGTTTTCGTCGTCATGGTTGGAGAAGCCGCCCAGGCCGCCGGCGGCGGTGACGCGGTGGCAAGGGATCACGAGCGGGAACCAGTTGGCCCCGCAAGCCTGCCCGACCGCGCGCGGCGCCGAGCCGATGTGCTTGGCGACCTGGCCGTAGGTACGCACCGAGCCGCGTGGGATCGAGGAGATCGCGCCCCACACTTTTTTCTGGAACACACTGCCCGCTTCGATCAGCGGCAGGTCGAACTGGAAATCCGGGTCCTTCAGGTAGCGCTCGATCTGGATGGTCGCCTGGTCGGCCAGCGCGTCGGTGGCGTCCTTCTCGTCGAAATGCGGCGGCAGGTACACCATCTCGCGGATGACGCCGGCGTCGGTGCGGATGCCGATCGCGCCGAACGGGGCGGCGACGATGGCGCTGAAAATTTCACTGCCTTGCTGTGGTTTCATGGGAGGTAGTTTACCGCAGGGCCGCGGCGCGGACGAAAAAAAACGCACCCCGCAGGGTGCGTTTCAAATTTGGTCACGTTTCCGGCTGTCGGTCGTGCCGACTGCATTCTGTAAAACGCGTGTCTCCTCGATATTTCTCCGGTATCAAGTACCGTGCTCTTATCTACTACTCCCCAAACCGAATTCTTTGGTGCCATCGCATACATATGATGGGCAACGTCGGAGGCAATAATAGCCTATCTGGGTATCAACTTTGTGGTTTTTTGACACTTGCGCAAATTTTGTTTTAGACGTAAACAAACCTACTTCGCCTCCCGCGCGATGGCGTTGATCAGGTCTTTGCCGATCCGGCTTTCCATCTGTTTGTGCACCGGCAGCAGGGCTTTGCGCCACGCCGCCTGCTCCTGCGGACTCAGACTGTACACCACCGTCTTGCCTGCCCTCCTGATCGCCTCCATGGCCAGGTCGTTATCGCGCTGCGCGATCGTCTTTTCATAACTGGTCGCTTCGCGCATCGCCCGTTCCAGCGCGCGCCGCACGTCAGGCGGCAGCCCGTCCCAGAACTTCTTGTTGACGATGACTGCGTAGCCCAGGTAGCCGTGGTTCGACAAGGTCACGTGCTTCTGCACCTCGTGCATCTTCTGCGTGAACATGTTCGACGGCGGGTTCTCGGTGCCGTCGACGGCGCCGATGCGCAGCGCCTGGTGCACTTCGGAGAACGCCAGCACCTGCGGCTGGGCGCCAAGTGCGCGCATCTGCGCGTCCAGCACCTTGGAGGCCTGGATCCGCATCTTCAGGCCGCGGAAGTCGGCCGGCGTGTGCAGCGGGCGGTTGGCCGACATCACCTTGAAGCCGTTGTCCCAGTAAGCCAGCCCGGTGATTCCCTTCGATTCGAGCTTCTTCAGCAGTCCCTTGCCGATCGGGCCTTCGGTGACCCGGTACAGCGCCGATTTCGACGGGAAGATGTACGGCAGGTCGAACGCTTCGAACTCCTTGACGCCGAGCGGGCTGAATTTGGCCAGCGACGGCGCCAGCATCTGCACCGCGCCAAGCTGCAGCGCCTCGAGTTCTTCCTTGTCCTTGTACAGGTGACTCTCGGGGTAAACCTCGACCTGCACGCGGCCCTTGCTGTGCTTCGCCGCCAGCGCCTTGAAGCGCTCTGCCGCCTGCCCTTTCGGCGTATCGACCGCGACGACGTGGCTGAACTTGATGACAATCGGCGCCTGGGCCCAGGCGTTGATGCTGGCGGCTGCGGCCAGCACGCACAGGATCCCTCTCAGCTGCATGTTGTCTCCTCGACGATGGGAAGTCCATTACACTACATGGCGTCATTGCCATCCCCTCATTCTGCACTGCTATCCTGAAAAAGTGAATACACCGATTATCCGCCCCCGCCCGATGCAGCTGGCCGGCCCGCTGCGCTGGATCCTTCCCGTCACGCTGGTGCTGCTGTTCCTGGCCGTGCTGCTGTGGCTTCCATGGCAGGCGCGCGAGATGGAAAGCACCGAGCGCCAGGAGCAGCTGATCGCCGACACCTTGTGGGTCGAGCAGGCGATCCGCTTCGAACTAAACCGCAATGCCGAAAGCCTCGACAACCTCGGCGGCGAAATCGCGGCCGGGAGCCTGGATGCGGTCGCGGTGCAGGCACGCATCGACCAGATGCGCAAGGTAACGCGCGAACTGACCCGGATCGTGTGGCTCGACGACGCTGGCGGGCAGCGGGCGGCGTCGGGCGCACCTGCTGCGGGCCTCGACCAGTCGCACGAGGCGGCGCTGCTTGCGCGCCAGACCGGCAATGGACGCTACAGCAAGCCATCGCGCGATGACGCCGGCGTCGCCCAGATGGACTACTACCTGCCGATCGTGCGCGACGGCTTCCACGCCGGCACCCTGGTGGCCACCTATGACCTCGACGCACTGCTCGACGAAACGGTGCCATGGTGGTTCGCGCAGGACAACGCGGTGGCGCTGCTCGACGCCGACGACAAGCTGGTTGCGCGGCGCGAGTCGGCGGGCCCGGGCCGCGGCGTCTATACCCACAACCGCCCCCTCGACCTGAACGGCGCCGAGCTGCTGCTGGCCACCAACAGCGTCAAGGGCGCCCCGCGCCTGCTGCCCAACCTGCTGGTCGGCTCGGTAGTGCTGCTGGCGCTTGGCCTGCTGGCCAGCCTGGCCGCGCTGTGGCGCGACGTTACGCGCCGCCTTGCGGCCGAAGGCGCGCTGCGCCAGCAGCTGGCGTTTCGCACCGCGATGGAAAACTCGATGGTCACCGGCCTGCGTGCGCGCGACCTCGAAGGCCGCATCACCTACGCGAACCCGGCCTTTTGCCGCATGGTCGGTCTGGCGCAGGAAGAGCTGGTGGGCCGCTCGCCACCGATGCCATACTGGCCGCCCGAGGCGATGGACGAATACCAGCGGCGCTTTGCCGAAGTGCTGTCCGGGCACGTGACGCCGCAAATCGAAACCGTGTTCCAGCGCTCGGACGGCCAGCGCATTCCCGTATTGATTTTCGAGGCGCCGCTGGTCGGCAGCGACGGCCAGCAGACCGGCTGGATGGGATCGATCCTCGACATCTCCGAGCGCAAGAACGCCGAAGAACTGCACCGCCAGCAGCAGGAAAAGCTGCAGGCCAGTTCGCGCCTGGCGACCATGGGCGAGATCTCGTCGATGCTGGCGCATGAACTGAACCAGCCGCTGGCGGCCATCTCCAGCTACACCTCGGGCGCGCTGAACATGCTCTCCGACGACGGCGGCCAGCCGGTCGACGCCGATACGCTGCGGCCCGCGCTGGAGCAGGCCGGCCTGCAGGCGCAGCGCGCCGGGCAGATCATCCGCAGCGTCCACCAGTTCGTCAAGAAGCGCGACCCGGACCGCCAGCTGATCGGGATCCCGGACGTGATCGAGGGCGTGCTCGGGCTGATGGAGCTGCAGGCGCGCCGCTTCTACGTGTCGATCCAGGTGCAGGCCGATGCCTCGCTGGCGCCGGTGCGCGCGGACCGCATGATGCTCGAACAGGTGCTGCTGAACCTCACCCGCAACAGCGTCGAGGCGATGCAGGACATCGCGCCGGAGCGCCGCATCCTGCGCATCGAAGCCCACGGGGCCGATGGCCGGGTCGAGGTATCTGTCATCGACAACGGGCACGGGATCGCCGACGATGTCAGCGCGCGCCTGTATTCGCCGTTCTTCTCGACCAAGGCCGAAGGCATGGGAATGGGGCTGTCGATCTGCCGCAGCGCGATTGAATTCCACGGCGGTACACTGAACCACCGGCCCAACCCCGGCGGCGGCACGGTGTTTACGTTCTCATTGCCGGCCGAGCCGGGCCTGCCCTGACACTTAATAATACGGAGACTCCCATGCTGCACATCGTCGACGACGAAGACGTGATCCGCGACTCGCTCGCGTGGCTTGCCCGTTCACGCGGGATCGAGGCCTGCGGCTACGCCACCGCGCAGGCATTCCTCGATGGCGCCGGTGCGCGCTTTGCGCCGGAGGGCGACTGCGTGCTGCTGGACGTGCGCATGCCCGACCTGAACGGCGTGGCGGTGTTCGACCAGCTCGGAGCGCGCGGACTGACGGCGCGCATGCCGGTGATTTTCCTGACCGGCCATGGCGACGTGCCGATGGCGGTCGACAGCCTCAAACGCGGCGCCTTCGATTTCGTCGAAAAACCTTTCAACGACAACCTGCTGATGGACCGGGTGCAGGAAGCGCTCGCGGCATCGCGCACCGCGAGCGCGGCGGCCCAGGTCCAGGCGCGGCTGGCGGCACTGTCGGCACGCGAGCGCGAGGTGCTGGACAAGATCCTGGCCGGGAAGATGAACAAGGTCGTCGCCGACGAGCTGGGCATCAGCATGCGCACCGTGGAGGTGCACCGCGCCAACATCTTCGAGAAGATGCAGGTCAAGACCGCGGTTGAACTTGCCGGGCTCCTGAAGTGACCGAATCGTGCGCGGGCCGATTGCTGATACCATCGTTCAGGCAGGTACAACGAGCAGAAATGGCTATTCAGATGAGCGAAAAAACTATTGCAGACAAGATGTATTTGAAGAACGCCAAGTCACTGGCGATTCTGAACGGCGCTGCCCATCCACGGGTAGTTGAACAGTTGCCGCAGGCGATGGTGGTCGAAGGCGACACGCCGGCCGATGTGGTGCTCCTGTTCGCGCTCAACCAGGACCAGCTGGAAAAGCTGCTGCCGGAGGCGCTGTCCCGCCTCGGCGAAAAAGGTTCGCTGTGGATCGCCTACCTGAAACAGACGGCGTCCAAGGCGACCGACATCAACCGCGACACCATCAACGCCTACGGCAAGGAAAATGGCGTCACCGGCGTGGCCATGATTTCCATCGACAGCGACTGGTCGGCCTTGCGCCTCAAGCGCCTCTGACGCTAGGCGTGGCGCGCCAGCGCCCACGCCACATGCTCGCGCACCATTTCCGACGGATGTTCCGCACGCGCACGCAGCGCTGCCACGATGGCCGCGTCGCCGCGCGCCCCGTCCGCTGCATTGCCGAGCCCGACAGCGAGGTTACGCAGCCAGCGCTCGTGGCCGATGCGGCGGATCGGGCTGCCTTCGAGCCGGCGGTTGAATTCTTCTTCGGTCCAGGCGAACAATTCCACCATGCTGGAACTGCCAAGGCCGTTGCGCTCGTCGAAATCGGCCACCGTGGCGCGCTGGGCGAACTTGTTCCACGGGCAGACGGTCTGGCAATCGTCGCAGCCGTACACGCGGTTGCCGATCAGCGGCCGCAATTCTTCCGGGATGCTGCTCTTGAGCTCGATGGTCAGGTAAGAGATGCAGCGGCGCGCATCGAGCCTTCCCGGCGCGAGGATGGCGCCGGTCGGGCACACGGCAATGCACGCCTCGCACTGGCCGCAGTGCGCGCTGGCAGGCTCATCGACCGGCAGCGGCAGGTCCACCAGGATCTCGCCGAGGAAATACATCGAGCCTGCCTCGCGGTTCAGCATCAACGTGTGCTTGCCGCGCCAGCCGAGCCCGGCCTTTTCGGCCAGCGGCAGTTCCATCACCGGCGCCGAGTCGGTAAACACGCGGTAGCCGTAGTCGCCGATGGCGCCGGTGACCTTGTCGGCCAGCTGCTGCAGGCGGCTGCGCAGCACCTTGTGATAATCGCGCCCGCGTGCATACATCGAGATGACCGCCGTGTGGGGGTCCTGCAGGCGCGCCGTCTCACGGTCGCGCCAGTCGGGCGGCGTCGACTGCGGCAGGTAGTCCATGCGCGCGCAGATCGCGCGCACCGTGCCCGGAACAAGCTCGGCCGGGCGTGCGCGCTTCATGCCGTGGCTTGCCATATAATCCATCTCGCCATGGCGGCCCGCGTCGAGCCATGCCTGCAAGCCCGCTTCGGCGTGCGACAGGTCGACGTCGGCAATGCGCACATCGGCAAAGCCAAGTTCCGCGCCCCATTCTTTAATGGCGCGCGCAAGTTGCTGGAGGTCGGGTTCTGGGTGTGGCATGCTCGGCAGGATTAAAATAGCGCCAGCCGGATCAGGCAGGACTTAACCTCACATTCTATTCGATGCAGCATTTGACCACCCACCTCGCCGACGAATCGGCCACCGCCGCGCTCGGCGCCGCGCTTGCCCACGCGCTCGTGCCTGGCCTGGCGATCCACCTGCACGGCGACCTCGGCGCCGGCAAGACCGCCCTCACCCGCGCCATGCTGCACGCGGCCGGCCACGTCGGCACGGTGCGCAGCCCGACCTACACCTTGTCGGAACCGTACCGCATCGTGCTCGATGGGCAAGACGTCAACGTCATCCATTTCGACCTGTACCGCATGTCGAGTCCGGAAGAATTCCTCGATGCGGGATTTCGCGAGGAGTTCGATGGTCATAACATTTGTATCGTCGAATGGCCGGAAAAAGCCGATCCGGTGTTGCCTCCGCCCGATTTGAATATTTCCCTGAGCGTAATTGGCGAAGGTCGTGATGTAGAATTGCAAGCGTTGTCCCCCTTGGGCCTGTTATGCCTCGACCGTCTCAAACTCGCTTCCCCGCCGTGACCGCAAAATCGGTCGACCGGCGCACGATCCTCAAGGCTGGCGGCACGCTGCTGCTGTCGGTGCTCTCGCCGCTGCCTGCGGCCGCCGCCCAGATCCTCGCGGTGCGCGTATGGCCGGCGCCCGACTACACCCGCGTCACGCTGGAGAACGACAGCGACCTCAAAGCCACGCACTTCATCGTGCCCGACCCGCACCGGCTGGTGGTCGACATCGAAGGGCTGGAGCTGAACCCGACCCTGAAAAGCCTGGTCGCGAAAATCGAATCGGAAGACCCGTACATCAAGCAGGTGCGCGTGGGCCAGAACCGGCCCAACGTGGTGCGCCTGGTGTTCGACCTGAAGGAAGAAGTCAAGCCGCAGGTGTTTACGCTCGAGCCGGTGGGCGCGTACAAGCACCGCCTGATCTTCGACCTGTATCCGGTTGCGCCGGTCGATCCGATCGCGCAGATGATCGAAAAAGGCGAATGGATGCGCGACGACCTTGCGCCTTCAGGCAGGCCGTCGTTGAGCGCACCGGCCACCGATCCGCTGGCAAAGCAGAAGTCCGAGATGCCGGCGATGGCAGTGGTGACGCCTGAAGTGGTCGCGCCGGTCAAACCGGCCGCACCAAAAATCGAAGCGCCGCAGGTGGTCCGCATGGTCACCATCGCGCTCGATCCGGGGCATGGCGGCGAAGATCCGGGCGCGATCGGCGCGGCGGGCACGCGCGAGAAGGACATCGTGCTGGCCATCGCCAAGCGGCTCAAATTCAAGATCGAGGAACAGCCAAACATGCGCGTGATGCTCACGCGCGACGGCGACTACTTCGTCCCGCTCGGCACCCGGGTTGAAAAAGCGCGCAAGGTGCAGGCCGATTTGTTCGTGTCGATCCACGCCGACGCTTTCATGAAACCGAGCGCGCGCGGATCGTCCGTGTTCGTACTATCCGAGAAAGGCGCCAGCTCGAGCGCCGCACGCTGGCTGGCGACCAAGGAAAACCAGGCCGACCTGATCGGCGGGATCAACATGAAGACGCACGACCGCCAGCTGGCCAGCGTGCTGCTGGACCTGTCGACGACGGCCCAGATCAACGACAGCATGAAGCTTGGCAAAGCAGTATTGAGCGAAATCGGCGGCTTCGCGCGCCTGCACAAGGCATCGGTCGAACAGGCCGGGTTCGCGGTGCTGAAGGCGCCCGATATCCCGTCGATCCTGATCGAAACGGCGTTCATTTCGAATCCGGAAGAAGAAGCCAAGCTGCGCGACAACGGCTACCAGGACCAGATCGCCTCTGCGATCATGAAGGGCATCAAGGTCTACTTCGCGAAAAACCCGCCGATGGGCAAGAGCCGGGTCAGCTGACAGGAGCGTGCATGGGCGCAGTAACGATGGTCGAATACGGCGCACTGCCAGCGGTGCGGATCGAGGGCCCGGGCGGGGCGCAGGCGACCATCACGCTGTTCGGCGCGCACCTGGTGTCGTGGGCTGGCGCGGACGGACAGGAACGAATCTTCTGCAGCAAACGCTCGGCGCTGGACGGCAGCCGCCCGATCCGCGGCGGCGTGCCGGTGATCTTCCCGCAGTTCGCCGCGCGCGGCACCGGCATGCGGCATGGCTTTGCGCGCGTCAGCACATGGCGGCTGGCCGGCAGCGGCGGCGAAGGCGGCATGGCTTTCGCACAGTTCGAGCTCAATGAAAACGACCTGGCGCCAGGTGTCGCCGCCGCGTGGCCCAACCCGTTCAGCCTCGCGCTGCGCGTCGAACTGCTGGCCGATGAACTGCGGCTGTCGCTGGACGTGACAAACACCGGCACGCAGGCGTTTGAATTTTCGAGCGCGCTGCACACCTACTTCCTGACCGACCGCATGGCGAACGTCGGCATCGAGGGCGTACAGGCTGGCGAAATGCTCATCACCGACAAATACGACCATATTCATTTCGGCGTTACCGAACCGATCGTGCTGCGCTCAGGGTTGGGTGCACTGCGCCTGGAGCAGCAGGGTTTTCCCGATGTGGTGGTGTGGAATCCCGGCGCGGCCGATTCGGCGGCGCTGGCGGATATGGAAGGCGACGAGTACCAGCACTTCGTGTGCATCGAACCGGCGCTGGTCGAGCCGGTTGCGCTGGACGCCGGCGGCACGTGGACCGGCCGGCACCAGATCCGCGTGGCGGCCTAGTTCGACTCTTTGATCACGCGTCCCGCGTTCTGCTGCACTGGACGCGCATTGAACGGATACAGCCGGCTAAACAGCGCCATCTGCTGCGGCGACGCCTGCATCGGCTGCTTCATCACCAGCCACAGCACGCCCTCGGTACACGGCGGCGTCGACAACGATCCCATGTAGGTGTAATAGTCGCGCCGCTCCGGCAGCAGCTCGGCCACGTCCAGCACCACCGACGGCTGCACGGTGTCGTTCTTCTCCAGCGGCAGGTTGTTCCATACGGTCTGGATCATGTTGTGCGCCGCGCCGCGTTCGAGCAGCACCGCCAGCACCGCCAGCTTGCCCTCGGCGTCGCGGTGCACCAGGTGCACCACCATCTCGAAGCTCTTGCCGTTGATACGCTCTTCCGACGGACGGTGGAAGTGGAACTGCACCAGCTCGTACGAGCTGTTCTGCACCGTGAGGAAGTTACCACCTGCGAGGTTGACCTGGATCGTCTTGCCGTTGTCGACCACGGTAAACATCGACGGTTTGTAGTCGAAGATCAGCTTTTCCAGGTCGACCTTCATGCCATCGCGGATATCGATCGGCGACTGGCGCTTGCCGGTGCCGCACTGGCTCCACTTCGCGTTGATCTTGCTCCAGTTGGCCGGGCCGAACTCGCCGTCGTATGCCCAGTGGGTGCCATTGGCCGGCGGCGGCGGTTTGGCGGCCACCACGACTTCCTTCTTTTTCCTTGTCTCGGCAAGCTTGCGCGCCTTGGCTGCCGCGGCCGCGCGCTGCTGCTGGTTGGCGCGCATTTCGGCGATGCGGGCGGCGATGCGCGCCTGCAGGTCAAGCTCGGCCTGCTCGTCGATGATGCGTTGTTCGGCGGCGGTCAGCGCACGCGGCTTCCTGGCTGGCGCCGGCGCGTCGGCCTTTGCCGCGGCGGGCGCGGGCACGGAAGCGGCTGCCTTGCTCGTGGCGGGCGCTGCGGGAGGGCTGGCAGGGGGATCCTTCGCGAGCGCGGTGCCAAGGGCGAACCAGCAGGCGGAGAGGACGATCAGGTTACGCATGAGAATCCAGAAAGTAGGCTTACAGTCTGGTATATCGGCGCGAGCCGCCAGAAACTTGAGTCCATACAGCAACTACCGCACGAGATAATGGCGCGGCGGTAGTTGCCCGGACAATTTAGCGGCTCATCATTTTGCGGCCGAACTTGTACAGTCCGCCGAGCGCAATCGGGACGATCGCGGCGCCCACGCCCACCAGCACGATGGCGGTCAGGTTGTCGCGGATGATAGGGATATTACCGAACAGATAACCGCCGGTGACCAGGCTGACCACCCACAGCGTCGCCCCGGTAAAGTTATAGAACTGGAACCGCGTATGGGTCATATCGGACACGCCGGCCACGAACGGGGCGAAGGTACGCACCACCGGCACGAAGCGCGCCAGGATAATCGTCTTGCCGCCGTGCTTTTCGAAAAAGTCGTGGGTCTTGTGCAACGCATCTTTGTTGATCCACCGGTAATCGTGGGTAAACACGCGCTGGCCCACCTTTTCGCCGATCCAGTAGTTCAGCGTGTTGCCGGTAACCGCAGCCGTGATCAGCAGCGCCATCAGCAGCCAGTAATTCATTTCGCCAGTAGCGCAGAAGGCGCCGGCAATGAACAGCAAGGTATCGCCAGGGAAGAAAAACAGGACCACCAGGCCGGTTTCGCAAAAAACAATCGCGAACAACACGGCGTAAACATAAATTCCGTACTCGGCCAGCAACATGCCAAGGGTTTTGTCGACATGGAGGATCATGTCGAAAAATTGCATCAGGTCCATATATTTCCTAAAAGGTAGCGCCGAATCATACCACCACTCACTCTCGCCGATAGCCCTTCGGGCCAACAACGGCGGGTGAAATTTGAGCGGGCTCAGAAGGTTTCCTGATCGCTCATATTCCAGATTACAATCGCCACGCCCAGACCTCAAGCGGCGGCGACAAGAACATATATAAACAGGAGATAACGGATGCACGTAACGAACGCAAACAACAAAAGCATGCTGCTGGCAGGCGCCGCGGCAGTGGCGTTTTTGACATTGCCGGCAGCGCACGCGGCGAAGGAACTGGCCGCCAAGCCCACCGTGTCCGACCTGGTCAAGGCGTCCAAGCCCTCGGACTGGCGCCCGCTCGACCCGGACAACACGCTGTACATGGACCTGCCGGGCGGCCGCGTGGTGATCGAAATGGCGCCTGACTTCGCGCCGAACCACGCCGCCAACATCAAGGCGCTGGCGCGCGACAAATACTTCGACGGCCTGGCGGTAATCCGCTCGCAGGACAATTTCGTGGCGCAGTGGGGCGACGCGGACGAAAAGAACCCGCGGCCGTTCAAGACCGCCAAGGCCAAGCTGAAGGCCGAGTTCACCGTACCGCTCAAAAACGACAAGCACTTCACGCGCCTGCCGGACCGTGACGGGTACGCGGCGCAGGTAGGCCACTCCAACGGCTTCCCGTCCGCGCGCGACCCGAAGACCGGCCAGGCCTGGCTGGTGCACTGCTACGGCATGGTGGGCGTCGGTCGCGACACCGACGCCGACAGCGGCGGCGGTTCTTCGCTGTATGCCGTCACCGGACACGCGCCGCGCCACCTCGACCGCAATATCACCGTGGTCGGCCGCGTGGTCTCGGGCATGCCGCTGCTATCGTCGATGGCGCGCGGCCCGGCGCCGATGGGCTTTTACGACAAGGCGGAGCAGTACGTGCCGATCAGCGCGTTCCGGGTCGCTGCCGATGTACCGGAAGCCGAGCGCAGCAAGTTCGAGGTAATGCGCACCGAAAGCGCGATGTACAAGGCGGTAGTCGAAGCCCAGCGCAACCGCGGCGGGCCGTGGGCCAAGGTCGCCGCAGGGCACGTCGAGCTGTGCAACGCCCCGATTCCGGTGCGTGAAGTGAAGTAAGCTTTGCTTTTCCCCGGGGCTTCGTCGCAAGCTATAATCTTCCCGATGAACGCCCCGATTCCCGCACACCGCCCCATCCAGGCCCTCCCCGACCAGCTGATCTCCCAAATCGCCGCAGGCGAAGTGGTCGAACGGCCGTCCGCAGTGGTCAAGGAGCTGCTCGAGAATGCACTCGACGCCGGCTCCACCCAGATCACCGTGCGCCTCGAGGAAGGCGGGGTCAAGCGCATCGCCATCACCGACAACGGCCGCGGCATCCCGCCCGAGCAGCTGCCGCTCGCGCTGGCGCGCCATGCCACATCAAAAATCTCGTCGCTGCACGACCTGGAAAACGTCAATACGCTGGGTTTCCGCGGCGAGGCGCTGGCGTCGATTGCGGCGGTAGCCGCGGTCAGCGTCACGTCGCGCACCGCCGATGCGGCGCATGCGTGGGAGATAGTCGGCTCGCACCACGGCGCCGTGGCGCCGTCGTCAGGCCCGCTTGGTACCACCATCGACGTGCAGGACTTGTACTTCAACACGCCCGCGCGCCGCAAGTTCCTGAAGTCGGAGCAGACCGAGTACGGCCACTGCGCCGAAGTCGTGCGCCGCATCGCACTGGCACGCCCGGACGTCTCGTTCACCCTGTCGCACAACGGCCGCACCATCGACCAGTGGAACGTCTGCGAGATGGCCAAGCGCAGCGCTCACATCCTGGGCAACGACTTTGCTGAAGCGCGCCTGCCGATCGACGAGTCGGCCGGCCCGCTGCGCATTCACGGCTATGCAGGCCTTCCTACCGCATCGAAAGCGCGCGCCGACGGCCAGTTCTTTTACGTGAACGGCCGCTTCGTGCGCGACAAGCTGCTGGTGCATGCGGTGCGCGCGGCCTACCAGGACGTGCTGCACGGCGACCGCTTCCCGTCGTACGTGCTGGCGCTTGATCTCGATCCGGCGCTGGTAGACGTCAACGTGCACCCGTCGAAGATCGAAGTCCGCTTCCGCGACAGCCGCGCGGTGCACCAGTTCGTGTTCCACGCCGTCCAGCGCGCGCTCGCGCAGACCTCTGCCACCGCGTTCGGCAGCGTTCCCGCACCGCTGACTGCCGGCGAGATCGGCGGCGGCACCTCGACCTGGCGCCGCGAACACGAACAGACCTCGTTCGGCACGCAGCTGTCCACCTTCTCGCCTTCGCCCTACCCTGCCGGCAGCCGCTGGGACACGCCCGGCATCGCCCAGACGACCGACAGCTACGGCGCCCTGTTCGCATCCGGCGCGCCGCAAGCCATCGGTCAGATGCCGCAGCCGGTGATCTCGCCGCAAGCGATGTCGAACGACGAATACCCGCTTGGCTTTGCACTGGCCCAGCTGCACGGCATCTACATCCTCGCGCAGAACAGCAAGGGTCTGGTGCTGGTCGATATGCACGCGGCGCACGAACGCATCCTGTACGAGCAGCTCAAGACCGCGCTCGACGCACAGGTGGACGGCCAGGACATGCAGGTGCAGGCGCTCCTGATCCCGGTGACCTTCTTTGCCGATGCGGTGGAAGTGGGCACCTGCCAGGAGAACCAGGAGACGCTGCGCAAGCTCGGCTTCGACATCGGCGCGCTGTCGCCGACCACGCTCGCGGTCCGTTCGGTCCCTGTCCTGCTGAAGAACGCGGACGCGCAGACGCTGGCGCGCGACGTGCTGCGCGATGTGCGCGAGTTCGGCGGCTCACGCGTGCTGATCGAGCGCCGCAACGAGCTGCTGGGCACCCTTGCGTGCCATACCGCAGTGCGCGCAAACCGCATCCTGAGCGTGCCCGAGATGAACGCGCTGCTGCGCCAGATGGAAAGCACCGAACGCGCTGACCAGTGCAACCACGGCCGCCCGACCTGGGTGCAGCTTGAAATCTCCGCGCTCGACAAGCTTTTCCTGCGCGGCCAGTGATGTCGGACCACAGCCACACACCGCGTCCCCTTCCCGAGTACGCCCACGCACCGATCCTGCTCATGATCATCAGCTTCATGATGCTGCAGCCGCTGTCGACGGACCTGTACCTCGCGTCGCTGCCCAGCCTTGCAACCGTCTTCAGCGTGCCCGCTTCCACGGTGCAGCTGACCTTGTCGGTGTTCGTCATCGGCTTCGGCGGCGCGCAGCTGGTCATCGGGCCGCTGTCGGACCGCTACGGCCGCCGTCCTGTACTGATCTGGGGCCTGGCGCTGTACGTCGCCGCAAGCCTGCTGTGCGCCTTTGCGCAGACCATTCACGTGCTCATCGCCGCGCGTTTCATGCAGGCGCTCGGCTGCTGCTCGGCCATCATCATCGCCCGCGCCATCGTGCGCGACGCCTACGCACCGGCCGACAGCGCGCGTGTGATTGCGCGCGCCAGCAGCTGGCTGTCGCTCGCGCCCCTGCTCGGACCCATCCTCGGCTCCTACCTGCAGGTGGCCTTCGGCTGGCGCGCGGCCTTCGTCGCGCTGTCGATCCTGTCAGCCATCGTGCTTGGCGCCGTCGTCATGCGGCTGCCTGAAACGAACGTCCACAAGAATCCGCGCGCGACCGAACTGCGCGGGCTGATGGCCAACTACCGCCACGTTCTCGGCTCGCGTGCCTTCTGGGCACACGTGCTGCCTGGCGCGCTGTCGTACGGCTCGATCTTCGCGTTCATCTCCGGCTCGTCGCTAGTGCTGATCCGTGTGCTTGGCGTGCCGACCGAATTCTTCGGCTACTGCTTTGCGTTCGGCGTCTCCGGCTACCTCACCGGCACCATCGTGTGCCGCCGCCTGCTGCCGCGCTTCGGCCCAACGGCCACGCTGCGCATCGGCAGCACCCTGTCGCTGGCTGCGGGTGCGCTGTTCCTCGCCGCCGTGGTCCTCGGTTTCTCTCACTGGTCGGTGGTAGTCGTTGCGATGTTCCTGACGATGGGGGCGCACGGCCTGAACTTCCCGGTGTCGCAATCGGGCTCCGTGACGCCATTCCCGCAGCAGGCAGGTACCGCCGCCGGTTTGATGGGCGCGATTGTCATGCTGGCAGCGTTCTGCGTCGGCACCATCGTCGGCGCCACCTTCGACGGCACGCTGTTCCCGCTGGCCGCAACAGCGTGCGCGCTGGGCGCCTGCATCTTTGCGTCGGTGCGCCTCGTCGCACACAAGGAGGCACATTGAAACCGCTTGCTGTAGCCATCATGGGCCCGACCGCCTCGGGCAAGACGGCGGCGGCGCTGGCGATCGCGCGCGAGATCCCGTCCGAGATCATCTCGGTCGACTCCGCGCTGGTGTACCGCGAGATGGATATCGGCACCGCAAAGCCGACGGCTGAAGAACTGGCCAGCGTGCCGCACCACCTGATCGACATCATCGAACCGACCGAATCGTACTCGGTTGCGCAGTTCCGCGACGATACGCTGCGGCTGGTGGCCGACATCAGCGCGCGCGGCAAGCTGCCGCTGCTCGTCGGCGGCACGATGATGTACTTCAAAGGCCTCACCGACGGCCTGGACGACCTGCCGACTGCGGATGTGGATGTGCGCGCCCGGATCGATGAAGAAGCGGCGCGCATCGGCTGGCCCGGCATGCACGACAAGCTGCGCGCGCTCGACCCAGCGACCGCGGACCGGCTCGCGCCGAACGACGCGCAGCGCATCAACCGCGCGCTCGAGATCATTGAACTGAGCGGCAAGCCGATGTCGGGACTGCTGGCCAAGCGCGAAAAGACGGAGCTGCCGTTCGACCTGCTGTCGTTTGCGCTTGAACCCTCGGATCGCGCGGTGCTGCACGCACGCATCGCCACGCGCTTCGACCAGATGCTGGGTGAACGCGACGACCAGGGCCTGGTGGCCGAGGTGGCGCGCCTGCGCGCGCGCGGCGACCTGAATCCCACGCTGCCGTCGATGCGGTGCGTAGGATACCGCCAGGCCTGGGACTACCTGGAAGGCACGATCGACCGCGCCACGCTGCGCGAGACCGGCATCATCGCCACGCGCCAGCTGGCCAAGCGTCAGCTGACCTGGCTGCGATCGATGCCCGCACGCGTCGTAATCGATTGCCTCGGGAAGGACGTTGCTGGTACCATGTTGGACAAGCTGGCGGAAA
>DASWSX010000153.1:0-4957 GCA_036402435.1 Telluria sp.
GGACAGCGCGAGTTCCTGTCCGCCGCCGGCTGCTTCGCCTACCAGGGCCATTTGTACGAGCGGGCAATCACGCAGGGCGATTTTTCACGCTATGCGAGCGACATGCACTAGATCGGCCCATCAGCCTTGATTGCCGGTTTCCCGCGAGTTGGCCGCGCCGCGGATGCGGTTGCCAAGGTCATCCACATCGGCGGCGGCATCGATCGCCTGTTCGTTGCCGCGCCCGCTGTGACGGTGGCTTCCCATGCCTTCGCGCTGGGCGCTCTGCTGAACCTCCGCCTCATCGCCAGCATCCACACCGCCCATGCTGCTGCCAGTAGCCGCGCCGCTCTGCTGCGACCCCTCCTGCGGCTCGCCGGCGGCCGGCCGCTTGGTGGCCGGTTTTCGCTTGCCGTGCTTGCCGGATTTCGATTTCGTCATCGCGCCCTCCTCCGTCGCCTGTGGATTCTCCATCCACACCCGCATGCTAGGACGCGGGGCGCGCTGGCCTTGTAGGTGCACATCCAATACGGGCGTAGGAGTTTTGGTGGATTTCGGCCTGTTCAGCGGCGGCGCTTTCCAGTAGGATCGTAGACTCGATAGGCAATCTTTAGTCAGGAGCACTTTTTTGGACACGCACTACATCCCGCGCCCGGACCAGGCTTCGGCCGTGAAGGTCGACCTGGCGATCGCCGTTCAGGAAACACATGGAACCCGGGCCGCCGCCGAGTATCTGAAGAGTTGCGGTATTGCATTTCCGGTGGCGCTGCGCGTCCTGACCAGGCCCTGGCGCAGGCGCTACACCGCGTAAATGCAGGAGCGCGTCCGGCAGGCCGGCAAAACGGCCTAGGACGCTTGCGTTTCGGCGCCCACCAGGATGTCCTGCAGCTGGTCCACCCGGTACGGCTTGAGCAGCGACGCGTACTGCGCCGTCCCCGGCGCGCCCTGCGCCATACCCGCGCCTGACGCCACAATCACCCGCAGCGACGGCGAAGCTTCGCGCAACAGCGCCGCCAGCTCGATGCCCGACATTCCCGGTAGATTCAGGTCCGTGATCAGCACATCGACCTGGCCAGTCTTGAACAGGCGCAGGCCTTCCTCGCCGTCGGCCGCCGCCGTGACCTGGTGCCCGAGCAGCGTCAGCAGCTCGTCGAGCAGGTTGCGGTTATCCGGGTCATCTTCCACCACCATGATCTTCAGGCCTTGCTGCTGCGCCGGCAGCTGGAGCAGCGCCTGCTCCTTCTCGAGGCGCAGGCGGTTGACCTGCTTACGGTTGGCAAATACATGGCGGATCTTGCGCGCAAGGTCGTCGCCGCGGTACGGCTTGCTGATGAGCTCAACCCCTGGATCGAGCCGGCCGCCGTGCACGATCGCGTTGCGGGTATAACCGGACGTGTACAGCACAGCAATCTCAGGGAACAGGTTGAGCGCGAGGCGCGCCAGGTCCGGGCTGCGCACCACGCCAGGCATGACGACGTCGGTAAACAGCATGTCGATGCGTTCCCCGCATTGCAGGACGTGCATCGCGGCGTCGCCGTTGTTCGCCCTGAGCACCCGGTAACCGAGCTGGGTGAGCATGTCCACCGCCGTGGCTTGCACGGCCAGGTCATCCTCGACGACCAGGATGGTTTCGCTGCCGCCGACCACCTCGCCGACCATCATGTTGAACGCCTCCTGCTCGGCGTGGTGCGAGCGCGGCAGGTAGATTTTGATGGTGGTGCCGGAGCCGACTTCGCTGTAGATCTTGATGTGGCCGCTGCTCTGCTTGACGAAGCCAAACGCCATGCTCAGGCCCAGGCCGGTCCCCTCGCCTTCGCGCTTGGTCGTGAAGAACGGCTCGAATGCGCGCTCCAGGACGCCTGGCGGCATGCCGCATCCGGTATCGGAAATGGCCAGCATGATGTACTGGCCCGCGGCGACTTCGACTTCCTGGGCCACGTAATGATCATCGAGCATGGCATTGCCGAGTTCGAGCGTCAGCTTGCCATCGCCCTTCATCGCGTCGCGCGCGTTGATGGCCAGGTTCAGGATGACGTTCTCGAGCTGGTTCGGGTCGACCATGGTATTCCACAAGCCGCCCGTGATGACCGTCTCCATCTCGACGCTTTCGCCCAGCGCGCGGCGCAGCATGTCATCCATGTCGCGCAGCACGCGCCCAAGGTTGGTCGGCGAAGGCTGCAGCGGCTGCCGGCGCGCGAACGCCAGCAGCTGCGAGGCCAGCTTGGCGCCGCGGTCGGTGGCGAACTTGGCGGTCTCGATGCGGCGGCTGGCGACTGCGTCTTGCGGCAGCGTCATTGCCAGCAGCTGGAGATTGCCGGCGATTACCTGCAGCACGTTGTTGAAATCGTGGGCCACGCCGCCGGTCAGCTGTCCGATCGCTTCCATTTTCTGCGAGTGATGCAGCTGCTCGTTGGCGCGCTGCAATTCGAGCGAGCGCGCCGCGATGCGCTCTTCAAGCGATGCGTTCAACTCGTGCAACGCCAGCTCGGCCCGGGTGCGCTCGCCCACTTCGTGTTTCAGCGAATTGTTGCTCAGTTCTAGCTTCGCCGCGTGCTCGCCGATTTCGCTGAACATGCTGTTGAAGGCGTCGACCAGGGCCCCGGTTTCGTCGTCCGTTGTCCTCGGGACGCGCTGCGAGAAATCGCGCTGCGCGACGAGCTTGCGCACGGCATCGGTGACGGCGCGGATCGGGCGCGTCACGGCAGACTGCAGCCACAGCGACACCAGGGCGGCGATGAGCAGGCTGCCCGCGACCAGCGCGCCGATCATCTTGGCGTCGCGCTCGAGGCGGGCGTCGAGCGGGTAGGAAGCGCGCACATAGATCGTGCCCAGTTTTTCGGTGCCGCGCACGATGCCCTTGAACACGTGCAAGTCGTTGCCGTCGATGATGTGGCCGTCGGCGCTCGGCCGCGCCGGGGCCGACAGCGACTGCGGGCCGGGCGCCGTGTAGGCGGCAAACACGGTACCGTCCGCGCGGTAGATGCCGGCCGACAGGATACCCGGGCGCATGCCCAGCTGGTTCAGTGCATGTTCGGCACTCTGCCTGTCGTCGAACTCGAGCGCGGCGATGTTCAGGTCGGCCAGGATGTCGGCCTGCGAGGTGACATCTTTAACGGCCGCGGTGCGGAAGTCATGGATATTGTAGGCAAGGTTGGCCAGGCCCGACAGCAGTACCGCGATGAAGGTCGTGGCCATCACCGCTGTCATGAACTTGAGCGATATCGAGCGCCGGATTGCTGCAAGCATTATTTGCGTTTCTCTCTGATGACCGTGGTGGCCAGCTTCAGTATCTGCGAACTCAGCCGCAAGCCCGACTTGTCTGCCGACTCGAGCGAAATCTCGAACCGGATCCGCTCGTCAATCAGGCGGAAATTGATCACGCTGCCGCGCTGCAGTGCGCTGTCGGACTCGCTCACGACCAGCACCGACTTGGCGTTGGCCTGGTCGATCATGGCGCCGGCCCGCGAAAAGTAAGCGTCGCCGATGAACAGCACCGACACGCCGTCGAGCGAGTCGCCCATGCGCAGGCGCCGCACTGAGAAACCGCCCGGCGCGTCCTTCACCGCCGGCATCTGCAGTAAGTGCTCGGCAACCTCGTCGGCGCCCAGCGTGGCGATGACGGGGCGCGAGCCCGCGGGCAGGCCCGCGCGGACCGGCCACTCGACGTAGTGGCGCAGCTTGGCCAGGTAGGCGGCCTTGACCGCGTACTCGGCGGGCGCATTGTCCTGGCCGATGGATAACTGCGGCAGCGCCAGCACGGCCAGCCCCAGCAAGCCGGCGGCCAGGCGCGCCCGCCTCCTGGCAAGCGGCTTCATGGTTACAGGCGCCATGCCAGTTTGACGCCGACGCTGCGTTCGTACACGGTGCGGTTGGGCGCCGCGGAAAATTCGGCATGGGACGAATCAAGGAGGTTGTTGCCCACGACCGACAAGTCGAGGTTGCGGCCCAGCGCCCAGATGTAATTGACGTTGAGCGAGGTGTAGGCGGGCACGGCCGGGCGGTCCAGCTTGCCGTAATGCCTGAGCATCAGGTTCACGCTGTGGGCGTCGGCGATGTCGTACGCCGCCTGCATCTTCCAGTAATGGCGCGGGTCGCTGGTGGCCAGGCCGGTGCTGCCGCTGGCATCCTTGCTGGCCGCGTCGATGGCGGTGCGTACGCGCTGGAACACGGCCCCGCCGGACAGGCGCAGGCTTGGGGCAGCCTGCCAGTCGGCCCACATTTCGACGCCCTGGTTCTCGCCCGAGGCCAGGTTGCTGAACACCGAGCCGGCGCCGAACGGATTCGGCTCGAGCGTGCGCAGGCGCTCGTAGTCGCTCACGAACGCGGTGACGGAATACGAGACCGACGGCATCAGCTCCATGCGGTAGCCCAGTTCATAGACCTTGGCCACTTCGGAATCGAAGTTGGGGCCGCCGGCGATGGCAAAGCGCGGCACGCCATTGACGACGGCCGGATTGGTGGGACTGTAGAGATCGCGGTCGATGCGCGACGGCGCGCGCACGGTGCGCGAGGCCGCGCCCCAGACCAGGCTGCCGGCCGTCGGCTTCCAGGCCAGGCGCAGCGTCGGCAGGAATTCGAAGCCCGTGTAATTGTTATGTTCGTACTTGGCGCCGGCGATCAGGCGCAGGTTGTCGGTGACGTCGACCTCGTCCTGGATAAAGACGTTGCCCCAACGCAG
This sequence comes from Telluria sp., assembly GCA_036402435.1. GTDB lineage: Bacteria > Pseudomonadota > Gammaproteobacteria > Burkholderiales > Burkholderiaceae_D > Telluria_A. The sequence continues at coordinate 4,658 of DASWSX010000153.1, forward strand.
ATTCATATCGCCTGGCAAAAAGCCGAAGCCGGCGCCGTTCTCGATATTGTCCATCGCGAGCCGGTAGCCGGCGCCGACCACGATCCGGTGCGATGCGGCCAGGGTCATCGAACGTTGCAGTTGCACGTCGAGCGTATGCAGGTGTTCGACGAAGGCGTTCGGCTGGTTGCGTTCGGTGAAGTCCCAGTAGGCCTGGGCCGACAGTTCGGCGCCGCCGTCCAGCCGCGTCGTGGCGCGGCCCAGCAGGTTCGCGCCGGCGATGGTGATGTCGCGCGTGCCCTGCTGGTGCAGCGCGCCGGT
>DASWSX010000154.1:0-5119 GCA_036402435.1 Telluria sp.
GGGACGTGCGGCCCAAGCCGGAGTACGGAACGATCGAGCTGCGCGTGTGCGACACGCCGCTGACGGTGGAGCGCGCCGCTGCGCTGGCCGGCTACCTGCAGGCGCTGTGCCGTCATCTGCTGGAGCGGCGCGAGGCAACGCCGGCCGAGGACGACTACCTGGTGTACAACTTCAACCGCTTCCAGGCGTGCAGGTTCGGGCTGGATGGCGCGATTACACATCCGAAAACGTACGAGACGATGTCGCTGCGCGAGGATATCCTGACGACCCTGCGCAAGATGGAGCCGCACGGCGAAGCGCTGGGGAGCATGGACGCGCTGCGCCATCTGGCGCAGGTGGTGCAGGAGGGGGGCGATGCCACCTACCTGCGGCGCGAGTTTGAGGCGCAGGGCAGCGCCGAGGGAATGGTGGATGCGGCGATCAGGCAGTTCCGGGGGCCGCGCTAGCAAGGCATGCTAAAGCCAGGTCAGAACCTGGTCTCGCGCGCCGAGCGTAAAAACGCGTCGAGGATCGGCGTGCAATCGAGCAGGTCGACCCCGCCGGCGCGGTGGAACTCCGGGTGCCACTGCAGCCCCATCACGAAATCGGCCCGCTGGTAACGGATCGCTTCGACGATCCCGTCCGGATCCGACATGGCCTCCACCGTGATGTCGCGCCCCAGGTCCTTGACCGCCTGGTGGTGGATCGAATTGACCACCGGCCGCTGCACCCGCGGGAACATCTGCGCCAGCGACGACCCGGGCGGGAACACCACCTCATGGCGGTGCGCGTCATAGTCGCTGTGCACGTGCGGCTTGGCCAGCGGCACATTGGTCTCGACGTCCTGGTACAGCGTGCCGCCGAACGCCACGTTGATCAGCTGGCAGCCGCGGCAAATGCCCAGCACCGGCTTGCCGGCATCGACAAATTCGTGCAGCAGTTCGAGTTCGTACAGGTCGCGCGCGCGGTCGCCACTCCATTCCGGCCTGGTGGGGGACTCGGAATAGGTTTGCGGGGAGACGTCCGCCCCGCCCTGCAGCACCAGCCCGTCGAGGTGGCGCGCGTAGTGGCGCAGCGTGATGTTACTGGGGTGCAGAAGCCCGCTGGTATTCACCGTCGGGATCATAAACACCAGCACGTCGCGCGACATGACCCACTGGGCGATCGATTCCTCGAGATACTGCAGGTTCTTGCTGCGCAGGCCGGTCGAACCCGGCTCCGGATGGAAGATGCGCGCCGAGACGCCGATGCGCAAGGTACGGCGCATGAAGTCGCGGCTGATCCGGTCGCGCATCGCGCGCCAGCGCGACGACAGTACCCGGCGCGCGAGCGCCATCGCGGTGTCGCCTTCGCGCTGGTAGCGCGGGACGCCTTCGGGAGGGCCGCTGCGGTCGGCCGAGCGGTGCGGCGCGCGCCGATCGGGAATGCGGGCGGCGGGCTGGCCGCTTTCCGGCGCCGGCGCCTGGCGGCGCTCGGGCATTAACTCGGGCGCTTCGCCGCTGTCCGGGTTGTCAGGGTGATGGGGCTTGTCTGTATCTGGCATGCCTCAACTATAGCCCGGACCGGGCTGCGCACGATTAAATTCGCCCCAATCGGCGTCAGGCGGGCAGCGACAGCAGCCGTTGCAGGGCGCCGACCAGCGCGTGGTCGGGGATCGGCTTGTCGAGCAGGCCGCGCACCCCGCAGGCGCGGGCGCGCACCGGATCATACGGATAGCTGCAGCTGACCATCAGCACCACGGCGATCCGCCCGCCGGTCTCCTGGCGCTTGATTGCGCTGCACAGCTGGTACGGGTCGATGCCGGTTGCGGCCGTATTCACCATCACAACCGACACCGGCGTCTCGTCGCACAGGCGCAATGCGGCCGGGGCGCTGTCGGTCCATTCGACGCCCATCCGGCGCGTCGCCACAAGGCGCGCCACATGGTCGCGGAAGGCGGCGCCCTTGTCGATGATCAGGACCGCCCCGCGCGGCGGCGCCTTGCGTCGCATGATGTACTCGGACGGGTCGGTGAGGTCGATGTCGAGCCGCGGGCTGCGGCGGCGCTCGGGAATAAATGGCAGGCCGCTGGCCATGATGCGCGCCATTGCGTCGGCGCGGCGCGCCACCAGCGCGGCCATCAGCACGTGCAGCCTGTCCGCAGTGACCGGCCGCTCAAGCTGGGGAAAGCCGAGGTCCGCCGGACAGGCGCCCACCACCAGCGCCGGATGCAGCTCGGCCATGCCGTTGGACGCCAGCGAAGCGAGGGTTTTGAAGTCGTCGCCGTTGGCGATGGTCAGATCCGGTTCCTGCAGGCTGTCGTCGAGCAGGCAGAACCAGGCAGGGCCCGCAGGCGGGGCCTGGGCCAGCGCGGCGGCGAGACTGGCATGCTCAAGGGGTGAAAACCCCGCCAGCCGCACCGCGTGCGGATATTTTTTATCGTGCATATTTATCAACAGATAAAAACATCAGTCCCTCGCGGGCATGCCTGAACGTTCGAATCTATCCACATTCGTGTAGGCTGGCAAGCACATTCATTCACCCCAAAACCCTATCTTTTGCCTTCCGACAAGATAGAATGCGCAAGCAAACGACCTCACGAAATCGAATCATCTTCCTAGCCTGACCAAGTATGGCCACTAAAAAACCTGCATCCGACTACAGCGAATCATCCATCCGGGTCCTGAAGGGACTCGAACCCGTCAAACAGCGTCCGGGCATGTACACCCGGACCGAAAACCCGCTGCACATCATCCAGGAAGTGATCGACAACGCCTCGGACGAGGCGCTCGGCGGTCACTGCATGAACATCTCGGTGACGCAAAACGCCGACGGATCGATCACGGTGGAAGACGACGGCCGCGGCATCCCGGTTGGACTGCACCCGGAAGAAAACGTGCCGACGGTGGAAATCGTCTTCACGCGCCTGCACGCGGGCGGCAAGTTCGACAAGGGCTCGGGCGGCGCCTACGCGTTCTCGGGCGGCCTGCACGGCGTCGGCGTCTCGGTCACGAATGCGCTGTCCAAGCGCCTCGAGATCACCGTCTGGCGCAAGGAGCCCGACGGCACCGGCCTGCACAAGCTGGCGTTCGAACATGGCGACGTGGTCGAGCCGCTGTCGTCCATCGTCGCTCCGCGCGACGGCAAGAAGTCCGGCACCCGCGTCACGGCATGGCCTGATCCTAAGTACTTCGACTCGCCGGCCATTTCGCAAACCGAGCTGCAGCGCCTGCTGCGCTCGAAGGCGGTGCTGCTGCCTGGCGTGACCGTCACCCTGACCAACGCCAAGACCGGCGACGTCCAGACCTGGAAGTACGACGAAGGCCTGCGCGGCTACCTCAACGAGATGCTGGCGCAGGGCAGCGGCGAGCCGCTGATCCCGGTCTTCGAAGGCGCCCAGTACTCGAATGGCGAAACCGACGGCTTTGCCGAAGGCGAAGGCGCGGCCTGGGTGGTCGCGTGGACCGAAGACGGCGGCGTGGTGCGCGAGTCCTACGTCAACCTGATCCCGACGCCGAACGGCGGCACCCACGAATCGGGCCTGCGCGACGGCCTGTATGGCGCGGTCAAGAACTTCGTCGAAATGCACTCGCTGCTGCCGAAGGGCGTCAAGCTGCTGCCTGAGGACGTGTTCGCGCGCACCTCGTTCGTGCTGTCGGCGAAGGTGCTCGACCCGCAGTTCCAGGGCCAGATCAAGGAACGCCTGAACTCGCGCGACGCGGTGCGCCTGGTCTCGACCTTCACCAAGCCGCCGCTCGAACTGTGGCTGAACCAGCACGTCGACTACGGCAAGAAGCTGGCAGACCTGGTCATCAAGCAAGCCCAGTCGCGCCTGCGTTCGCTGCAAAAAGTTGAGAAGAAAAAATCGTCCGGCGTGGCCGTCTTGCCGGGCAAGCTGACCGACTGCGAATCGTCGGACATCACGCGCAACGAACTGTTCCTGGTCGAGGGCGACTCGGCGGGCGGCTCGGCCAAGATGGGCCGCGACAAGGAATTCCAGGCCATTTTGCCGCTGCGCGGCAAGGTGCTGAACTCCTGGGAAACCGACCGCGACCGCCTGTTCGCCAACAACGAGATCCACGACATCGCGGTGGCGATCGGAGTCGACCCGCACGCGCACGGCGACGACCCGGACCTGTCGGGCCTCCGCTACGGCAAGATTTGCATCCTGTCCGATGCGGACGTGGACGGCTCGCACATCCAGGTACTGCTGCTGACCTTGTTCTTCAAGCACTTCCCCGCCCTGTTCCGGCATGGGCACATCTGCGTGGCCCGTCCGCCGCTGTACCGGGTGGATGCGCCGGCGCGCGGCAAGAAGCCGATCCAGAAGCTGTACGCGCTGGACGCGGGCGAGCTGGTCGCGATCCAGGACAAGCTGATGAAGGACGGCCTGAAGGAAGGCGCGTGGAGCATTTCGCGCTTCAAGGGCCTGGGCGAGATGAACGCCGAGCAACTGTGGGAAACCACGATGAACCCCGACACGCGCCGGCTGCTGCCGGTCTCGCTGGGCGACTTCGACCAGGGCGAAGCGGCCGCGCGCTTCAACATGCTGATGGGCAAAGGTGAAGCCGCCGCCCGCCGCGCCTGGATCGAAGAGCATGGCAACGAAACCGAAGCCGACATCTAAGGCCCTAAAACCGGGGTCAGACCACCATTTTCCGGAATGTTTCCAAAAATCGGGGTCAGACCGGGTCACGTTGACCACCATTAAAAGGAATGTTCCGGAATATGGTGGTCTGACCCCGATTTTCATGACCCCGATTTTCAGGCAACAAAACTGAGTAGAACTATGACTAGTCAAGCAAATCTATTTGAACAAGCGACTGTGCCGGAGGGCGACGTCGAGACCCTGACGCTGTCGACTTTCGCCGAGCGCGCTTACCTCGATTACGCGGTCTCGGTCGTCAAGGGCCGCGCGCTGCCGGAGGTGACCGACGGCCAGAAGCCAGTCCAGCGCCGCATCCTGTACCAGATGAATGAACTGGGCCTGGCCGCCAACGCCAAGCCGCGCAAGTCGGCTGCCGTCGTCGGCGATGTGATGGGTAAGCTGCACCCGCACGGCGACCAGTCGATCTACGACGCGCTGGTGCGCATGGCGCAGGACTTCTCGCTGCGCTATCCGCTGATCGATGGCCAGGGTAACTTCGGCTCGCGCGACGGC
>DASWSX010000155.1:0-9707 GCA_036402435.1 Telluria sp.
GGGATGTTGAACTTTTCCTTGATGAAGTTAGCTTGGGTACCCTTGCCGGCACCCGGTGCTCCTAACAAAATGAGACGCATGAAAATTCCTAGACTGATTTAAATTTGATTGTATTTTTTGCAACAAATCCACATTGATGCATATCTGACTACCTTGGTACGAAACTTACCACAAAAGTCACGAAATTACCCAATTTGGAAATGCATTGCCATTTTTTGATTGATCTGGCGCAGGGCTTGTTCAGTTAGTCCGAAGCGAAGTGAACAGTTGGTGCGCTGTCACATAACTGTTACGCCCCGGGCCGGTAGTGCTGGCGGACACGGGCCAGGTCTTCCGGCGTGTCCACGCCGGCGGCCGGCGCGTTGTCGGTGATGTGCACCGCGATCGGAAAGCCGTGCCACAGCACGCGCAACTGCTCGAGCGCCTCGACCTGTTCCAGCGGCGCCGCCTCAAGGCCGGGATAGGCCTGCAGGAAGGCGTTGCTGTACGCGTAAAGACCGATATGGCGCAACGGCGCATAGCCGGCGGGCAGCGTGTCCTTCGACTGGGCGAAGGCGTCGCGGTGCCACGGGATCGTGGCGCGCGAGAAGTACAGCGCGCGGCCGTGCTTGTCGAGCACCACCTTGACCACGTTCGGATTGAAGCAGTCCGCGGCGCTGGACAGCGGATGGGCGCAGGTCGCCATCGGAACGCCGGGCGCGATGCGCGCCGCGCACGCGGCCAGCAGCTCCGGGTCGATCAGCGGCTCGTCGCCCTGCAGGTTGACCACGACTTCGTCCGGTGCCAGCCCGAGCGCGCGCGCCACTTCGCCGATGCGGTCGGTGCCGGACGGATGGTCGGAACGGGTCATGAAGGCTTCAACGTTATGCGCGGCGCATGCGGCGGCGATGTCGAGGTGGTCGGTGGCGACGATCACGCGCGAAGCGCCGGAAAGCACCGCGCGTTCGGCGACGCGCACCACCATCGGCTTGCCGCCCAAGTCGGCCAGCGGCTTGTTCGGCAGCCGCGTCGATGCAAGGCGCGCCGGGATGATGACGATGAAGCCCATTACTGCGGCTCGACCTTGCGCGCCTCGTCGGCCCACATGATCGGAATGCCGTCGCGCACCGGGAACGCCAGGCGGTCGCCGCGGCAGATCAGTTCCTGCGCTTTTTTATCGTATTCGAGCGGGCCTTTGCACAACGGGCAGACCAGGATATCAAGCAGGCGAGCATCCACGACATTTCTCCACAATTTGTTCGGCCAGCGCACCGTCAAGCTGCGCCGTTACCGGGACGACCCACAGGCGCGGGTCGTTGATAAGATTTTCAAGTTGCCCACATTTTACTGCATCCTTCTCGGTGATCAGGATGACATCGGCGTCAAGCGATGCGAACGGGTCGTCGAGGAAGTCGTGGTGGTCGGGAAGCGGCAGCTCGGCGAACGCCAGTCCGGCCGCGCGCAGCATGTCGAAGAAGCGTTTGGGATTGCCGATGCCGGCAGCGGCGGCGACGCGGCGGCCGGCCAGCGACGCCAGCGGCACGCGGGCGCCGCCGGCAAGCGGCTCGGCGTATTCGCCAGCGAGGCGCATCCGGAACGGCTGGCCGCCGACGGCTGCAGCCAGTTCCGGCGTCAGTTGCGGTGCATTGACCACCGTGAAATCGCGTCGTCTCGAAGGTGGCTCGCGCAAGGGGCCGGCCGGCAGCAGCCAGCCGTTGCCGACCGCGCGGGCGTCGAACAGCACCACCTCGACATCGCGCTGCAGGGCGTAATGCTGGAGGCCGTCGTCGGCGACCAGCACGTCGACGCCGGGATGCGCGGCCAACAGCGCCAGTCCTGCTTCGGCGCGTTTGCGCCCGACCACCACCGGGCAGCCGGTGCGGCGCGCCATCAGCAGCGGCTCGTCGCCCACCTCCTGCGCGTTCGAAGCTGGCGTAACGGTGCGCGGCGCGCCGCCCTCCCCGCCATGACCGCGCGAGATGATCCCCGGCGTGAATCCGGCGGCGCGCAGCGCGTCCACCAGCCAGATCGTCAGCGGCGTCTTGCCGGTGCCGCCGATGAAGATGTTCCCGACCACGACGACCGGCACCGGCAGGCGCGTTGATGCCAGCAGGCCGGACCTGTACAGCCGCACGCGCAGCGCCGCCAGGAGCCGGAACAGCAGCGACAGCGGCCACAGTGCGCACGCGAGCGGGCCGCGGCGCAGCCAGGCGCGGGTCAGCGCCGATTCGAGGGAGGGTCTGGTGTGCGGCATGCGGTGGCGGGCGAAGCAGGTTCGCCCGCGCCTGTTACTTCTTGCTGCCCGTCTGGGCGGCGAAGGTCAGCTTGTCGTAGCCGGCGATGCGCGCCGCTTCCAGCACGTTGATCACCATCTGGTGCATCGCGAACTGGTCGGCGTTGACGATCACGACCGGGCTTTGGGCAGCAGCCGCCATCGGCTGGCCGTCAGGGCCGGTGCGCGCGGCGTTCTTCATTTCTTCGGCCAGGCCAGCCACGCTGTGGAACGACACCGGGGTGTTGTTGATGGTGTAGTTGCCCTTGGCGTCGACGGTCACGTTGATCTCGAACGGCTTTTCCAGCGCCTTCTCGGCGTCGGCCGTCGGCAGCGTAATCTGCAGTTCGGTGAACTTGCTGTAGGTGGTCGTCACCATCAGGAAGATCAGCACGACCAGCAGCACGTCGATGAACGGGATCAGGTTGATCTCGGGGTCCTCGCGGCGCTGGCCGCGGCGAAAGTTCATCATTTGCGCGAACCGTGCACGATGTCGACAAACTTCACCGACTGCAGCTCCATGTCGATGATGAAGCTGTCGACCAGGGCGCGGAAGTGGCGGTAGAAGACCAGCGCGGGCATGGCGATGGCCAGGCCAAAGCCGGTGTTATACAGGGCGACCGAGATGCCGTGCGCCAGCTGGGCCGGATTGGTGCCGGTGGCGTTCTGCGCGCCGAAGATCTCGATCATGCCGACCACAGTGCCGAACAATCCCATTAGCGGCGCCAGCGAGGCGATGGTGCCGAGGGTGGTCAGGAAGCGCTCCAGCACGTGGGCGACGCCGCGGCCGGCTTCCTCGATCGACTCCTTCATGACGTCACGCGGGGCGTCGACGTTGCGCAGGGCCGCGGCAAGCACGGTGCCGAGCGGCGAATTCTGTTCGAGCTTCTCGATCACTTCCTTGGTGACTTTGCCATTATGGTAGACGCGCACGACCTCGTCGAGCAGCTGGCGCGGTAAGAGCTTGGCGCGGCGCAGGTAGATCATGCGTTCGATAATCAGCGCCAGGGCGACGACGGAGGCGATCAGCAAAGGCCAGATAGGCCAGCCTGCAGCTTGAATAATGGCGAGCAAAACAAACTCCTGAATAAGTGAAATGCGGTACGGGAACAACCCCGGCAATGTAACTTGTTGCCAGCAAGACGGCAAGTAGGGTTCTGCACAGCTTTTGTGGATAAGATTGTGCGCAAGCAGGCATGCATATGTCTAAGTCACTGATTCCAATGCAAAATATCGTATTGATTAAAATCAAGGCAGGGTGGAAAACTAGGGGAGTTTGCAGATCACCGGCCTTGCCGCCGGCCTGCTGTGGACTTCTTCACACTTTTTGTGGATAAGATTGTGAGCAAGGCCCCTGCGAACGTGCAAGTGCCTTGATTTCAAACGCTATTCTTTCCGTGCGTAAATTCCTTGCACAGGCATGATTTCGGTGGCTTTGCACGGGAATCGAACACCCGCCACGCTGTCATCATGCGCTCGCCTGCAGCACCGATGGCGGCTGGCAGCTTCTGCACACCTTCTGTGGAGAACACTGTTAGCAACGCGCTTAACACTCGCTAAGTACATTGTTTTTAAAGGATTTTTTTGTGACGCTTAAAAAGGTGGCAGTGGATAAGCCGTCAGCGGGAGGGTGTTTCCAGGCGAATTCTGCACACCTTCTGTGGACAACACTGTGTGCAATGACAACCCGAAATTCCTAACTTGTTGATTCCCAAGAGGATATTGCATCCGCACATTTTTTCAGCAAGCCGGCTGTTCTGGAGACCCTCCAGACTTCCCCACACAAACTGTGGATAACTTTGTGCGCAATTACCCCTGAGCTATCCAAAGTCCTTGATCCGTAAAGGATTTTTTCGCTGCGGCAAAATAAGGCACCGGGAAATTTCTTTCAGAATCAATCACTTATGCAAATATCTTGTTACCATGGGGTTTTTGCGACAATCACCTGCCTGGACTGGCACCATTTACATGCAAAACACCCCTGACGCCGACCCGGGCTACGCCGCCCCGCCGGTACTGACGGTCACCGCGCTCAACGCCCAGGTAGCCCGGCTGCTCGAGCGCACCTTTCCGCTGACCTGGATCGGCGGCGAGATCTCGAACTTTACCAAGGCCAGTTCCGGCCACTGGTACTTCACGCTGAAAGACGATGCGGCGCAGGTGCGCGCGGTGATGTTCCGCGGGCGTGCCCAGTTTGCCGGCTTCCTTCCGCGCGAAGGCGACAAGGTCGAGGTGCGCGCGCTGGTGACGCTGTACGGCGCGCGCGGCGACTACCAGATCAATGTGGAAGCGATCCGCCGCGCCGGCGTGGGCGCGCTGTACGAAGCCTTCCTGAAGCTAAAGGACAAGCTGACCGCGCAAGGCATGTTCGACCAGGACCGCAAGCGCGCGCTGCCGATGTTCACGCGCTCGGTCGGCATCGTCACCAGTCCGCAGGCCGCCGCGCTGCGCGACGTGCTGACGGCGCTGCAGCGGCGCGCGCCGCACTTGCGCATCGTGCTCTACCCTGCCCCGGTGCAGGGCCAGGGCGCGGCGCTCAGGATCGCCGACGCCATTGCGATTGCATCGCACCGCGCCGAGGTCGACGTGCTGCTGGTGGTGCGCGGCGGCGGCTCGATCGAAGACCTGTGGAGCTTCAATGAAGAAGTGGTCGCGCGCGCGATTGCCGGCTGCAGCATGCCGGTGATTTCGGGCGTCGGCCATGAAACCGACTTCACGATCGCCGACTTCGCCGCCGACATGCGTGCCGCCACGCCGACCGCGGCCGCCGAACTGGCGGCGACGCCGCGCGCCGACTGGATGGCGTCGCTGGCCGGCGACGCCACCGACCTGCGGCGCGCAATGCGGCGCACGCTGGCCGAAGCGAACCTCAACCTCGACGGCTACGCGCGGCGGCTGCTCAGCCCATCGGCCCAGATCGGGCATCAGCGGCTCAAGCTGCTTGCGCTGTCGACCGCGCTGACGCACGCTGTGCGCGCCCCGGTCAACCGCCACGGCTTCGCACTGGCGCAGCTGCGCGCGCGCTGGTCGCGCCACCGTCCCGACGTGCGCGCCTTGCGCGCCGAACTGGCCTCACAGCAGCGCCACTGCGGCGCCAGCATCGCCCGCCAGCTCGGGCAGCGGCGCGATGCGCTGGCTGGCCTCGCGGCCCAGCTCGAACTGCTCAACCCGCAGCGCACGCTCGAGCGCGGCTACGCCATCGTGCGCGACAGCCGCGGCAAGGTACTGCGTTCGCCGGACGATATTCACGCCCGTGAAGCGCTGACGGTGCGCCTGGCCGGCGGTAGCGCCGAGGTCGGCGTGGCAAGCGTGCAGAAGGTGCTGGAATAGGCGCTTGCCTTGCCGGCGCGAAGCAATGTGCAATGAAACCTGAGACGAATTACAATAAGCGTCGTTTCTGAAGAAATAACGCATCCCCATCAATAAAGGACAACAACATGGAACATTCACTGCCGCCACTGCCGTACGCGATGGACGCCCTCGCGCCAACCATCTCGCAAGAAACGCTTGAGTACCACTACGGCAAGCACCACCAGACCTATGTCACGAACCTGAACAACCTGATCAAGGGAACCGAGTTCGAAAACATGTCGCTGGAAGACATCGTCAAGAAGTCGAGTGGCGGCGTGTTCAACAACGCGGCCCAGGTATGGAACCACACGTTCTACTGGAACTGCATGAAGCCGCAAGGCGGCGGCCAGGCAACTGGCACGGTTGCCGAAGCGATCAATGCCAAGTGGGGCTCGTTCGACAAGTTCAAGGAAGAGTTCACCAAGTCGTGCGTCGGCAATTTCGGTTCCGGCTGGACCTGGCTGGTGAAGAAGGCTGACGGCTCGGTCGACATCGTCAACACCTCGAACGCGGGCACGCCGCTGACGACGGGTGACAAGCCGCTGCTGACCTGCGACGTCTGGGAGCACGCCTATTACATCGACTACCGCAACCTGCGCGCCAAGTACGTAGAATCGTTCTGGGGCCTGGTCAACTGGGACTTCGTCGCCCAGAACGCCGCTTAATTACAGCGCGTCCTAAAAAATCCGCTCCGGCGGATTTTTTTTCGCCTGCGCGTTTCCTAAAATCGGGGTCAGACCGGGTCACGCTGACCACCGTTTTCCGGAATGTTCCGGAAAACGGTGGTCTGACCCCGAATCCAGGAAATTTTCCTTGATGGCTTTGTCATCAAAATGTATCGATTTGTCGACTTGTTCCTGCATTCGTCCAATTTGTTATTTGCTCTTATACAATGGCCGGTTAGGAGATCGCGTTATGTATAAACTATTGCTGGTCGAAGACGATGCGCGCCTGGCGCAGCTGGTGACCGAGTACCTGACTGCCTACGAATTTTCCGTCGACATCGTCACCCGCGGCGACCAGGCCCTCGAGCGTTTCCGCGCGTATTCTCCCGACGTCGTCGTGCTCGACCTGATGCTGCCCGGCCTCGATGGCATGGTGGTGTGCCGCCAGCTGCGCGAGCTGGGTGATGTGCCTATCCTGATCCTGACCGCGCGCGAAGATTCGTATGACGAAGTCTCGGGCCTGGAACAGGGCGCGGACGACTTCGTCAACAAGCCGGTGCAGCCGCGCGTGCTGCTGGCGCGCCTGCGCGCCCTGATGCGGCGCGCGCAGAGCAAGGCGCCGGACGCCGGCCTGCTGTCGTTCGGCGCGCTGTCGATTTCGCCCAGCGACCGCAGCGTCACCTGGCGCGGCCAGCCCTGCATCCTGAGTAATACCGAGTACAAGCTGCTGCTGGTGCTGGCCGAGGCGGCCGGCACCGTGCTGTCGCGCGATGCGCTGCTGAAGAAGATGCGCGGGATCGAGTTCGATGGCCTGGACCGCAGCATCGATAACTGCATTTCCAAGCTGCGCCGCAAGTTCGACGATACCGAGTCGGAAAAAATCAAGACGGTGTGGGGCGAGGGCTACCTGTTCTCGCCTTCGGCCTGGGCTTAAGCCCGCGCCTTATTCGATCAGCGCGGCAATCGACAGCGGCGCGTCGGTCATCACCACCTGGCCGCCTTCAGGCCCGTCCGCGAAGCGGTAATTGACCACGCGGAAGGCGGTGTTCGGGTCGTCGCTGAAGGCGGCGCCCGTCACGGCCGGCAACACGGTCTCGCCCGCCGCTCCCCTCCTCAGCCGCACGTCCGGCTCGCGCTCCTTGCCGGTAAAGGCAAAGCGCACGCCGGCGCATTTCTTCGCCGCCGCCGACAGGTCCATCTGGCGCTTCCACGCCAGCACCTGTTCGCAGGCCGCGCGCAGGTGCGCGGTGTCATACAGGCCGTCGGCCTGCACGATGATCGAGATGCGCGCCCGGAACACGTACTGCGCGACCTTGCGGTTCAGCACCAGCGCCGCGTTCTCGTCGTACGCCGCTTTCAGGAACGGAAATACCGTGCGCCCGGTGGCGTCGAGCGGCAGGTTGACGTGCAACGTCTTGCCCTGCAGGCTCAGCTGCACGCCGTCGAGGCTGACGCCCTTTTCGCGCGGCATCACCTGGAAATGGTTCTGGATGAAGTTCTTCGGCTTGCCGTATTTTTCGAACACCACCATCGCGCGGTAGGCGTCGCGATAGCTGACCCACTCCCCCGGCGCCGAAGCGCTAGCCGCGCCGCCGCCTGCCGCAAGCAGCATGGCAACGATAGCCGGAAGGTGTCGGGAGGCGCGCATGGTCAGAAACGGTAGGCGATAGCCGTGGAAACGGTCAGGTTGGTAGGCCGCTCGGTGAGCGGGCTGTCGGCGGCACTGCCGCGCAGGCGCGCGGCCTGCACGCCGGTGGTGAGCAGCCAGGACGGGCTGAACGCCCAGTTCCAGCGCGCGTTCACATGAACGTCCTTCAGGCCGCCCCCGGCCTCGTATTCCGGATTTACGCCAAGCATCGACTCCACAGGCGAGACGCCGAAGTACGCCTGGTTATGCTTGCGGTTGGCAAAGGTTACCCCCACGCCGACCGACAGGAAATGGTGCTGCGCGAGCCGGGCGCTGACATGTTGCAGCCCGGTACGCCACACGGCGCCATTGCCTTCGTTGCCCGAACCGAACAGCACGCTGTTGGTCAGCCGCACCCGCGGCGACAGGTAATAATTCAGGAAGCCGCCAGCGAGCAGCCGGGCGCGCTGCACGTCCATGCCGGTCAGCCGGTGCCCGTCGGGGGCTTGGTCCCGGTAAGTACCGATCAGGCCCGGTTCGTCAATCAGCGTCAGGTCCGATCCGTCCTCGACCATGCCGATGCCGTCCCCCAGTCCCGATTCGCTGCGGCGCGGCTGGATCGCCAGCAGCGGCCCGTACTCGAGCGACGGGTCGTTCGACAGGTGCATGCCGGCGCTCAGCCCCGAGATGAACACGCCGTTGCTCCAGGCCGCCTGGAACACGGGCAGCGCGCGCGTGCGCCGCTGCGCCGAGCCCTCGTACACCGGCGCCGTGGCCACGCCCAGCCCGATATAGGTATCGCGGCTGCCGTCGGGCATCGGGTTGTTGGCTGGCGTCTGGGCAGCTGCTGCGCTGCAGGCGCCGGCCAGGGCGAGGGCAAGAATCTTATGCATATTGATTATGTCGGAGTTCGGGTGGACGCCATTTTACGGTGTACCGCCCGGCAACCCAACATTTGCATTACTGGAGGACCTTTATCTGTGTCGCAAACTCAACAGGATCCCCGGACCACCCGGGCGACCCGGCTGGATAAAGAATAAAAAAAACCCACGACACTTGTCGTATCAGTGGGCAAACGGAAAATCAATGAACCGATCTTAACCACACACAGCGCTCCATTCACCCTGGAGATGTACGGCAATTGTCGTGAATTTGTAATTCCCCGCTGAGCGCGATGCTCTTATACAATGCGTTCAGGGAGAAACCTATGTTTTTGGCAATGTTTTTATCCATCGGCGGCAGCGGGCGACGTAGGGGCGGTCAGGCGTGAACCGCATTTTCTTCCGCTTTTTCGTCCTGGTGATGCTCTCCATCACCGCCGCCACCTTCGTGATCTACTTCGCGATGACCCGCCTGTTCGGCGACCCGCTCGAGGAGATCGCGCGGCGCCAGGCCTCCGCCCAGATCTTTTTGCTGGAACAGTACGTCGACAACGCCGCTACCGATGAGTGGCTCGAGCGCCTGAACAAGGTGCGCGAAGTGTCCGGCGTCAAGCTCGACCTGATCCCCCTGCCCCAGGCGCGCCAGCGTCTCGATGCCGGCCAGCTCGGCGCGCTCGACCGCGGCGACCTCGTCCTCGACGCCGGCAACAAGGCGTTTTACCGGCGGGTCGATCTCACGGGCCATAAATACATCGGCAGCGAGGTCGACGTGATCCATGCGCAAGACCTGCCGATCGACGTCGGCCTGGCGGTGGAAATGGAAGCGGTGCGCTTCGTGATCGTCGCGCTGGCGTTACTGATTCCGATTGCGATGTGGTCGCGCTCCCACTGGCACGGCTTGCAGGCGCTGTCGAAAGTGGCCGACGATTTCG
>DASWSX010000156.1:0-2655 GCA_036402435.1 Telluria sp.
GCTATAGTATGTGGCTGACCCATCAAAGGCAAAATAAATGGAACAAATCCGCATTCGCGGCGCTCGTACGCATAATCTCAAGAACATCAATCTTGACCTTCCACGCAACAAGCTGATCGTCATCACCGGCCTGTCCGGTTCGGGCAAGTCCTCGCTCGCCTTCGACACCTTGTATGCCGAAGGCCAGCGGCGCTATGTCGAATCGCTGTCCGCGTACGCGCGCCAGTTCCTGCAGCTGATGGAAAAGCCCGACGTCGACATGATCGAAGGCCTGTCGCCGGCGATCTCGATCGAGCAGAAGGCCACGTCGCACAACCCGCGCTCGACGGTGGGCACAGTCACCGAGATTCACGACTACCTGCGCCTGCTGTACGCGCGCGTCGGCACGCCTTACTGCATTAACCACCCCGAAAACGCGCTGGCCGCGCAGACCGTGTCGCAGATGGTCGACGCGGTGCTGGCCATGCCGGCCGATACCAAGCTGATGATCCTGGCGCCGGTAGTGGCCAACCGCAAGGGCGAGCACTCCGACCTGTTCGAATCGATGCAGGCGCAGGGTTTCGTGCGCTTCCGCATCCAGAGCGGCACGCACGCGGCCAAGATCTACGAGATCGACGACCTGCCGAAACTGAAGAAAACCGAGAAGCACACCATCGACGTGGTGATCGACCGCGTCAAGGTCAACGACGAGATCAAGCAGCGCCTGGCCGAAAGCTTCGAGACCGCGCTGCGCCTGGCCGACGGCCGCGCCGTGGTGCTGGAAATGGACCGTGCCGCTGAAGGCAGCGAGGCCGAACACGTCTACTCCAACAAGTTCGCCTGTAACGAATGCGGCTACTCGCTGCAGGAGCTCGAGCCGCGCCTGTTCTCGTTTAATAACCCGATGGGCGCGTGCCAGGAATGCGATGGCCTCGGCCACATCGAGTTCTTCGACCCGAAGCGCATCGTCGCCTTCCCGAACCTGTCGCTCGCCTCTGGCGCGGTAAAGGGCTGGGACCGGCGCAACCAGTTCTACTTCCAGATGCTGTCGAACCTGGCGGCGTACTACGAGTTCGACATCGACGAGCCGTTCGAGAAGCTGCCGGAGGCGTCGCAGAAGGCGGTGCTGTACGGTTCGGGCAAGACCTCGATCCCGTTCACCTACGTGAATGAGCGCGGCCGCACCGTCATCCGCGAGCACACGTTTGAAGGCGTGGTCACCAACCTGCAGCGCCGCTACCGCGAAACCGATTCGATGGCGGTGAAAGAGGAACTGGCCAAGTTCATCAACGAGAAGCAGTGCCCGTCGTGCGAAGGCGCGCGCCTGCGCACCGAGGCGCGCTACGTCAAGGTGGGAGAAGGCAAGCAGCAGCGCGCGATTTACGAAGTGGCCAACAAGCCGCTGCGCGACTGCCTCGACTTCTTCGAAAAGCTGAAACTCAAGGGCGCCAAGAAGGACATCGCCGACCGCGTGATCAAGGAAATCGTTTCGCGCCTGACGTTCCTGAATAACGTGGGCCTGGACTACCTGTCGCTGGACCGCAGCGCCGACACCTTGTCGGGCGGCGAAGCGCAGCGCATCCGCCTGGCATCGCAGATCGGCTCGGGCCTGACCGGCGTGATGTACGTGCTGGATGAACCGTCGATCGGCCTGCACCAGCGCGACAACGACCGCCTGATCGAAACGCTCAAGCACCTGCGCGACATCGGCAACAGCGTGCTGGTGGTGGAGCACGACGAAGACGCGATCCGCACCGCCGACTACGTGGTCGACATGGGCCCGGGCGCCGGCGTGCATGGCGGCCAGGTGATCGCGGAAGGCACGGTCAAGGAGATCCTGAAGAACAAGAACTCGCTGACCGCCAAGTACCTCAACGGCACGCTGGGCATCGCGGTGCCGAAGAAGCGCCACGCGTCCAACCCGGACCGCCAGCTGGTGATCTCCGGCGCGACCGGCAACAACCTGAAGAAGGTATCGCTGAAGCTGCCGGTTGGCCTCTTGACCTGCGTGACCGGCGTATCGGGTTCGGGCAAGTCGACGCTGGTGAACGACACGCTGTACCCGGCGCTGTCGCGCCACCTGTACGGCTCGCAGACCGAACCGGCGCCGCACGATTCCATCAGCGGGCTTGAGCACTTCGACAAGGTGATCTCGGTCGACCAGGCGCCGATCGGCCGTACGCCGCGTTCGAACCCGGCCACGTACACCGGCGTCTTCACGCCGATCCGCGACCTGTTCTCGACGGTGCCGACGGCCAAGGAACGCGGCTACAGCGCCGGACGCTTCTCATTCAACGTCAAGGGCGGGCGCTGCGAAGCGTGCCAGGGCGATGGCGTGATCAAGGTCGAGATGCACTTCCTGCCGGACGTGTACGTGCCGTGCGACGTCTGCCACGGCAAGCGCTACAACCGCGAGACGCTCGAAGTCCAGTACAAGGGCAAGAACATCACCGAAGTGCTGAACCTGACGGTGGAAGATGCGCACGAGTTCTTCAAGCCGGTGCCGGTCATCGCGCGCAAGCTGCAGACGCTGCTCGATGTGGGCCTTGGTTATATCAAGCTGGGGCAGAGCGCGACTACGCTGTCGGGCGGCGAGGCGCAGCGGGTCAAGCTGTCGCTGGAGCTGTCCAAACGCGACACGGGCCGCACCTTGTACATCCTGGACGAGCCGACCAC
>DASWSX010000157.1:0-30831 GCA_036402435.1 Telluria sp.
GCCTATTGCGGCGTCGGCTGCGGCGTGCAGGCATCACCCCTGGCCGACGGCGGCTTCGCCATCGCGGGCGATACGGCCCACCCGGCCAACAACGGGAAGTTGTGCGTCAAGGGCTCGGCGCTCGGCGAGACGCTCGGACTCGAAGGCCGCCTGCTGCACCCGCATCTGCGCGAGCAGGGTGTGCTGCGCCAGACCTCGTGGGACGAAGCACTTGCCCGGGTGGCCGATGGCTTCAGCAGCATCATCGCGCAGCACGGCCCGGAAGCGATTGCGCTGTACGTGTCGGGTCAGCTGCTCACCGAAGACTATTACGTGGCCAACAAGCTGATGAAGGGCTACGTCGGCACCGCAAACATCGACACCAATTCGCGCCTGTGCATGTCGTCTTCGGTCGCAGGGCACAAGCGCGCGTTCGGCGCCGACCTTGTGCCCGGCTGCTACGAGGATTTCGACCTGGCCGACATGGTGGTGCTGGTCGGCTCGAACGCCGCCTGGTGCCATCCCGTCCTGTTCCAGCGCATCGCGCGGCTGAAGGAACAGCGCCCGGGGCTGATGGTGGTGGTCATCGACCCGCGCCGCACCGCCACCTGCGAGCTGGCCGACCTGCACCTGCCGGTAAAGCCGGGCGCCGACGTATGGCTGTTTAACGGCCTGTTCAGCTACCTGGCGCGCGAAGGCGTGGTCGATGCCGGTTTCGTCGCAAGCCGCACCAGCGGCCTGGAAGCGGCGCTGGCGGCTGCCGACCTTGACTGCGCCGATCCGCTGGAGGTCGCGCGCGTCTGCCGCGTCGACCCGGACCAGCTGATGGCGTTCTACAAAGCCTTTGCGGCGACGCGGAAGGTCGTCACTGCCTATTCACAAGGCGTGAACCAGTCGTCGGCCGGTACCGACAAGGTGAACAGCATCATCAACTGCCACCTCGCGACAGGGCGGGTTGGCATGCCTGGCATGGGTCCGTTTTCGCTGACCGGCCAGCCTAATGCGATGGGCGGGCGCGAAGTCGGCGGGCTGGCCAATATGCTGGCGGCCCACATGGAGCTCGACAACGAGGCACACCGCGCGCTGGTGCAAGGATTCTGGCATTCCCCGCGGATCGCCGCCAAGCCTGGCCTGAAGGCCGTCGACCTGTTCCATGCGATCGAGCAGGGCAGGGTGAAGGCGGTGTGGGTAATCGGGACCAACCCGATGGTCAGCCTGCCCGATGCGAACCAGGTCCGGCGCGCGTTTGAGAAGTGCGAGCTGGTGGTGGTGTCGGACATCATGGCCAACACCGACACCACGGCGTTCGCCGATGTGCTGCTGCCCGCGCTGGGCTGGGGCGAGAAGGACGGCACTGTCACCAATTCCGAGCGCTGCATCTCGCGCCAGCGCGCCTTCCTGCCGGCGCCGGGCGAGGCGCGCGCCGACTGGAAGATACTGTGCCAGGTAGCGCAGCGCATGGGGTTCGATGGCTTCGGCTTCAGCAACCCGCACGAGATTTTCGATGAACACGCGCGCCTGAGCAATTGGCGCAACAGCGAGGAGGAGGATGGCGTGCCGCGCGTTTTCAACCTGGCCGGACTCGCGGGCCTGGGCGCCCACGGCTACGAAACGCTGGAGCCGGTCCAATGGCCGGTGCTGCGCGCAGCCGACGGCACGGCCGCTGGAACGAAGCGGATCGCATGCGGCGGCAAGTTCGTCGCGACCCCGCCGCGCCACGCGGTGCACGCCACCAGCGCGGAGTATCCGCTGGTGCTCAATACGGGGCGCGTGCGCGACCAGTGGCACACGATGACGCGCACCGGCAAGGCGGCGCGGCTTGCCGGGCACGTGCACGAGTCGTTCGTCGACCTGCATCCGCACGACGCGCTGCTGTTCGGCGTGCGCGAAGGGGAGCTGGCGCGCGTCGCGAGCCGCTGGGGATCGATGGTGGCGCGCGTCCAGCATGGGGGCGGCATCGCGCGCGGCGCGGTGTTCGTGCCGATCCACTGGAACGGGCAGACCGCATCGGACGCGCGTGTCGGGGCGCTGGTCAGCCCGGCGGTCGATCCTGTATCGGGCGAGCCGGAATTCAAGCATACCCCGGTATGGGTCGAACATTTCCCGGTGGCGTGGCACGGCTTCGTGCTGACGCGGAGCGAGCTGGCGCTCGAGGGCGTGGCGCACTGGACCCGCGTGCAAGGCAGCGGTTTCACGCGCTATGAAATGGCCGGCCGCAATGCGATTCCAGACCACGGTGCCTGGGCGCGCGGCCTGCTCGGCGCCGGCGATGGCGAAGACTGGCTGGAATACGAGGACAATGCGGGTGGGGTCTACCGAGCGGTGCACCTGGTCGATGAGCGCATCGAGCAGTGCGTGTTCGTATCCGCACGGCCCGACCTGCCGGCGCGCGCGTGGCTGGCAGGGCTGTTCGCGATGGAGGCGATTGGACGCGACGAACGCGCCGGCTTGCTGGCGGGCCGCGCGCCCGGCAAGGCCATCGACGCAGGCCCCACCGTGTGCGCATGCTTCGGCGTCGGCCGCAACACCTTGTGCAACGCGATCCGCGTCCACAAGCTGACGCAGGTCGATCAGGTCACCGCATGCCTGAAAGCCGGCGGCAACTGCGGCTCCTGCGTGCCGGAGCTGAAAACACTGCTGGCCGAGGCCGGCGCCGGGGAACAGGTGGACTGACAGGGCGAGCGATACAAGTTTCTCTGGCGTGGTGAAAGTGCTAATATCCCGGGCAATTTTCATCTGGGACCAGGAATGAACGCAGACCTTGAAACCGCCGGCGCGATGCTCACCGCCGGCCTTGCCGCACACGAAATCGACGACCACGGGCACGCGCCAGCGGCCGCTGCTGAAGGCCATTCCGGCCGATGCGCCAACTGCGCGCTGCCGCTGGCGGGCAGCTTCTGCCACGGCTGCGGCCAGCGCAGCCACCTTCACCGCTCGCTGCTCCACCTCGGCGAAGAGGTCCTGCACGGCATCCTCCATTTCGACGCCAAGGCATGGCGCACCTTGCCGCTGCTGGTCACCAGGCCGGGAGAACTGACGCGCCGCTACATCGACGGCCACCGCACCCGCTTCGTGTCGCCGCTGGCGCTGTTTCTGTTCATGATCTTCTTCCTGTTCTTCATCGGTTCCAACTTCGGCAACAACAACATCAACATCGGCAGCTCCGACGGCGTCGCGAAGGTACAGGCGGCGCCAAGCGTGGCGCCGGAAGACCGTACCGGCATCAGCTTTGTCGATGCCGCGATCGAGCACGCCATGAAAAATCCCGAACTGGCGATCTACAAGCTGAAAAGTACCGCCTACAAGTTTTCGTTCTTGCTGGTGCCGATTTCGCTGCCATTCCTGTGGCTGATGTTCTTCTGGCGCCGCGGCGTGACGATGTACGACCACGCCGTGTTCTCGCTGTATTCGCTGTCATTCATGTCGCTGCTGTTGGCCGCGATGTTCGTGCTCAAGTTCGCCGGTCTCGGATCGGCCGTCGCGGCCATCCTGTTTGTTGTAGCGCCGCTACACATGTTCGTGCAGCTGCGCGGTACCTACGGCCTGACAAGGATGCAAGCATTGTGGCGGACTGCGATGCTGCAAACCGTGGCGGCCGCCGTATTCACCCTCTACCTGGCGTTGATCCTGTTCCTCAGCATGTGAGCCACCAAGTGTTATAAAAATATATTTAACAGTAGGTTAATCACCCTTACCAAAAAGGATAGACACTCCATAAACAGAAGGAGAAATGCACTTCTCCTTGTTGTTTAGAAATCATCGCATTCCTTGATAATTCGCAAAGGCTTTCCCCCTCAGATGAATTACAAGGAGCATCCCAAATGGAACATACCCCCACCGTTTCTTCCCGCGCGCCGGGCCTGGTTGCTGATGTTCCATCCGGTATGAAAAGCGAGCGCCTGCCCTTCACGATCAAGCGCGTTCGCACTGAAGAACAACTGTTGAAGGCGGTGCAGATCCGCCACGCCGCCTACGCGCGCCACCTGCCGGAGTTCGCCAGGACGCTGGCCGTGCCGGAGGAATGCGACTACGACAGCGACGCGGTGATCCTGCTGGCCGAATCCAAGCTCGACGGGTCCCCGATCGGCAGCGCGCGCATCCAGACCAATTTCCACCAGCCGCTGCACCTCGAGGAATCGGTCGACCTGCCAATGTGGCTGATGACGCGCCGCCTGGCCGAGGTGACCCGCCTCGGCATCGAAGACGGCCGGATTGGCCGCCTGGTGAAAGTTGCCCTCATCAAGGCCTGCTTCGAATACTGCGAGCAAAACGGCGTTGAGTGGGCGGTGGTGACGGGCCGTACGCCGATCGACCGCCAGTATGAGCAGCTGTTGTTCTCGGACGTGTTCCCGGACCGCGAGCTGATTCCGCTGCGCCACGTCGGCAACATGCCGCACCGCGTGATGGCCTTCGAAATCGAAACGGGCGAGGAACGCTGGATGGCCGCCAGGCACCCGCTGCTCGACTTTTTCCGCCGCACGCAGCACGCCGATATCGACATCGGGAGCCCGGCACTGCCCCAGCAGGCCGGCTTGTACAGGCCGCTGGTCACCAGCCCATCGGCCGCAGCAGTGACGGAAAGGCTGTTCGCGTAAGATATTCCATGACGGCACGTTGATGAGCATGTATCCTTGCGGTAATATTATCCGCCGAGCATAGCGCCGGCGGTGGATCTGCAGTTGGAAAGCGTTCATGTCAAAGCCGTCATTCACTTTACGCAGCATTATTCCGCGACGTGCGCAGCGAGCGCTCGAATCGGTGCTGCGTGCGCTGGCCCTGTATGCGGTGCCGCTCGGAATTGTCGCGTTGTCGCTGGTGGCGCTGTTTTCATGGGATAGCCATTACCAGGCCAGCGGCGGGACGGCGTTGCAGATGCGCGTGCTCGCCGAAAGCGCGACGCCCCTGACACCGGCGCAGGCGCTGTCCGCTCTGCAGCAGCAGCCCCCGGTCGC
Source organism: Telluria sp. (assembly GCA_036402435.1). Lineage (GTDB taxonomy): Bacteria > Pseudomonadota > Gammaproteobacteria > Burkholderiales > Burkholderiaceae_D > Telluria_A. The sequence continues at coordinate 4,932 of DASWSX010000157.1, forward strand.
CTTCAGCGACACCAAGCTATCCGATTCGCCGCGCTGGTTCACGTTCAACACGCTTGCCGCGCCCGGCGAGGTTCCAGTCGTGGAGTTCCCTTCCCGGCACGCCATCGACCTGGCTTGCTGGGACGCTGTATCGCTCACTCCCCTTGGACAGTCGACGCGCAGCCGCTCCGCAGGGGCGATGTCGCCGGTGAAAGCCGGCTTTGCCGTCGCGCTCGACAATACACCTTCGCAGCTACTGTGCCGCGGCAAGTTTGTCGGCCCGGCGCGCCTGACCGTGCTGCAGTGGCCGGCTGACCAGCTGGGCCGCTCGGTGGAGCAGTACCATCGCAAGTCGGGGCTGCTCGACGGCGGCATGATCGTGCTGACGCTGTTTGTGCTGACCACCGCGCTGATCAACCGCCAGGCCCTGTACGTGCTGTTTGCCGGCTGGCTGATCCTGAACCTGCGGGTGGGCGCCTTGTCCGCCGGCTGGGACACCCAGTGGCTGGGGCAGGTCGTGCCTGCCGAGTGGCTGCTGCTGAGCCGGTCGGTGACGATCGCGCTGTACGCGGTGGTCACGCTGGCGCTGTACCAGATGCTGTTCCGCAAAGACCTGGCGCGCTCGCGCTTCGTGGCGCCGCTGCAAATCCTGGAGTGGCTGTGCCTGCCCCTGCTGGCGGCTGCCTTCATCATGCCTTATTCCACGTTCTTGCCGATGATGTGGGTGATTACCGGTTTTGGCCTCTTGTGGGCGACCATGGGGCTGGTCAACATCCTGTTCCTGTTCCGTACCCGGGTCGCGTTCTGGTTCGCAGCCTCGTTCGGCGTGACTTTCCTGGCCGGCTTCGCCGAGGTGATCTCGGCGGCGCTCGGCATGCGCGAGATGCTCGGCGTGGTCAACAGCGTGACGGCGGCCCTCGCGTCAAGCCTGCTGGCCGCGCTGGCGGTGGCGGAACAAATGCGCATGGAAACGGAAAAGCGTATCGAGGCACAGGCGGAACTGCAGCACGCTTACGAGGCGATGCCGGTCGGCCTGTTCACCCTCGACGTCTACGGCCAGTTCCTCAGCGCCAACCCGGCGGTCGACAAAATGCTGGGCATGGGCGGCGTGGTGCCGGGGCGCACGCGCTGGAAACAGTTTTTTGAAGAAGAAGTGTGGCGCCAGCTGCACGACCAGGTCCACACGGCGCCCGACGTTGAGCTTGAAATCCAGAACCGCGAGGGTACCCGCCGCTTCCTGGTGCGCGCCACGCTGGCGCGCGGCCGCATCGAAGGCGTGCTGCAGGACATTACCGAACAGGCCAAGGCGACCGAGCAGCTGCACTTCATGGCCAACAACGATCCGCTGACCAAGATCTTCAACCGGCGCGGCATCGAACGGATGTTTGAAACGGCCGCCTTGCAGCTGGCCGGCGGCAAGCCGCTGGCGCTGGCCTACCTCGACCTCGACCGCTTCAAGCTGATCAATGACCTGTTCGGCCACAGCGCCGGCGACGAAGTGCTCAAGCAAGTGTGCGAACGCATCTCGATGATGCTCGCCGGCGGCCAGCAGGTGGGCCGGGTCGGTGGCGACGAGTTCGTCATCGTGATGCCGGACACCACGATTCCGCTGGCCTCGCTGATTTGCCGCGGCATCGTCGAGCGCATCTGCGCCACGCCTTACCGCGTCGGCGACAAGGCATTCCACGTGCGCGGCTCGATCGGCCTGATCGAGGTGAGCCGCGGGATGGCGATGAAAGATGCGATCTCGACCGCCGACCGTGCCTGCCGCGAGGCCAAGGGCGGCCACGCCGAGGGCCTGGTGGTGTACGAGCGCAACGCCTCGGCGTTCCACGAACGCGAGTCGGAGCTGAACCTGGTCGCGCGCCTGGCCGCGCCCAACGCGACCGACGGCATGTTCCTCGAGATGCAGCCGATCATGTCGCTCAGGACCCCGCATGCATCGCTCAACTTCGAAGTGCTGCTGCGCATGCGTGACCCGGACGGCAAGGTGATGGCGGCAGGGCCGCTCATCGCCGCGGCCGAGAAGAGCGGTTGCGCCGGCATGATCGACCGCTGGGTGCTGGCCTCGACCCTGGCATGGATCGCACAAAACGCCGGGGCGCTGGCGAACACGCAGTTCGTCTGCATGAACCTGAGCGGCGCCTCGCTGAACGATGAAAGCTTCGTGCAGGATACGTTCGACATCCTGGCGCGCTACGTGCACGTGTCGCACAAGCTGTGCATGGAAATCACGGAAAGCGTGGCCCTGCACGACCTCAACAATACCCGCCGCTTTATCGACCAGGTGCGCAGCTTTGGGGTCAAGGTGGCGCTGGACGACTTTGGCGCCGGCTACACCTCGTTCTCGTATCTGAAGGAACTGCCGGCCGACGTGCTGAAAATCGACGGCAATTTTATCGTCAACATCAACGCCCATCCGGCCAACGTCGCCATTGTCGAAGCCATCGTCAGCCTGGCCGGCAACCTGGGCATGAAGACGATCGCCGAATGGGCCGAAGACAGCGCCACGGTCCAGACGCTGGCCGATATCGGCGTCGACTACGTGCAGGGCTATGCGATCGCCCGTTCGATGGCGCCCGAGCGCCTGCTGGCGGGCTCATCCTCGGCATCGTTCATCGCCGATGACGACGTCGCGCGCATCGTCAACGGCCTTGGCGTGCTGGCCACCGCCGGCCAGACCCAACACTAGATCCCGCCGGCGCGGCCTGGCAGCGCGCTACACGCCGGCCGGGAACGTCTCAGGTGCTTCGCCGCCGGTTGGCCTGCCGACCCGTTCCAGCGGATGCACGGCGCAGGTGCGGTCGACGTGAATCATGACGTCGAACTGCTGCGGCAGCTGGGCATGGAAATAATGGCTGTGCCGCTCGGTCTGTGGCCGGTACAGCACGCCGATCGCGCGCTGCAGCCGGCGCTCCATCAGCGCCCTGCGCGCCTCGCTGTCGCTGCGCAGGTCCAGCATGAAGCGCTCGAGTCCGGTTTCATGGAATACGGATTCATAACTGTCGGGCAGGGCGGGGCGCACCTGCTTGCGCTCGGCCGGGCCGCCCCAGTCCGATGCCGCCGTCACGCTGCCGTCATAGGTGGAAAAACCGATCAGCCGGGTCTGGTCGCCGTAACGCTCGCGCGCCAGCTGGCCGACGTTCCACTCGCCAAGCTTGCCGACCTCGGTGGCGCGGGCGTCGCCAATATGTGAATTGTGCTCCCACACCACGACCTTGGCCAGGGTGCCGGTGCGCGCGCCCACGTGGCCGGCGAGCGCGTCCAGCGTGTCGGCCATGTGCTGGTCGCGCAGGTTCCATGACGACACGCGGCCGCGGAACATGGTGCGGTAGTAGGCTTCCGCATTGATCACCAGCCGGGCGTTTTGCTGCGCGTAGAAATAGGCGTCGTGCGCGTTGGCGGTGTCGTGCTGCATGTATTCGAGCGCGCGCTGCTGCAGCGCCTGCAGTTGGGCGATCACCGCGTTTTCACACGATTCGGACGTGCCGCTGCCGGCCGCGTAGGCATAGCGTTCGCTGTCGTCCTGGTAGTGGTCGAAGCAGGCATAGCGCGACCTGGCCGCGGCCGCCCCGTCCGGGTCGACTTGCTCAAGGTAGCGCAGCACCTCATCCATCGAAGTGAACAGGCTGTACAGGTCTAGCCCGTAGAAGCCGACCTTGTCGTCCGGCTCGAGGCCGTCGTTGTAGGAACGCAGCCAGGTAATGAAATTGACGACGTCGGTGTTGCGCCACATCCAGCTGGGGAAGCGCTGGAAGCCATCCAGCGCCTGCACCGCGTCGGTATCGTCGCCCTGGTCGCGCACGAAGCGGTTGACGCGGTAGGCGTCCGGCCAGTCGGCTTCGACGGCGACCGCGTTGAAGCCTTTTTCCAGGATCAGGCGCTGGGTGATGCGGGCCCGTTCCTCGTAGAACTCGTGGGTCCCGTGGGTGGCTTCGCCGATCAGGACATAGTTGGCGTCGCCCACGATGTCGAGCAGCGGCGTGTAGTCGCCCGCCCCGCCGGTAAGCGGGTGGGCGGCCTTGGCAATCGCCGCAGCCAGGGATGGATCCCGCCGCAACATCGCCTGGCTCTTAGTGCAGGAACCTTCCGTGCGAGCCGCCCTCGCGGGCTGCGCTGGACGGAATGGCGCCGCGCTCGATGACGGCTTTCATGCGCCCGAGGTCTTCTTCCATCTTGCGCTCCGGATCGCTGCCGATCATCGCCGCGAGGCCATGGCCGATCGCGCCGGCAGGCGGGATGTAAGACATGTGCACCGTGACGCGGGTGCCGCCGCGCGAAGGCTGGAATTCGACCGAGCCGGATTGCTCGATCTCGGCGCCCGGTTCGCTGCGCCAGGCGAGCCGGCGCGGGCGCGACTGTTCGGTCAGCACCGAGTCGAACTGGAATTCGGTGCCGGCCGGGCCGCGCACCACCCAATGCGAGCGGCGGTTGCCGAGGTCGCGCACTTCAACCACGTTGGACATGAAGTGCGGGAAATTTTCGTAGTTGCTCCAGAGCTCGTACACCTTGTCGGGCGAGGCGTCGATATGGATCGAGCGCGTGACATCGACCGAACGGTAGCGTCCGCCGACCAGCTGGCTGAGCGGCTTGTTGCTGGCGCCACGCGTGAGCAGGGTCAGCCCGGCCAGGCCAGCCAGGATCGCCAGCGGCGAGCGGGAGGCAAGGGCGTACAGGCCAAGCGCGCCGCCGCCCACCACGGCCGCGCCGCGGGTGCTGCCGGACCACGGGCCGCGGGTAGCGTCAAGCAGCGGCGTGATGGCGTGGCTGGCCGACTCGGTGGCGCGGTGCACGGTGCCGCGCAGGCTGGTTTCGGCCGAGTGCAGCGCCTCGGAGGTGCGCGAGGCCAGCTCCTGGCCGCTGTGGGAGGCGCGCTGCGCCAGCTCGGAGCCATAGCTGCGCGCGCTGTCGTAGCTCGGGCCCTCGCCGATGCTGCGCACCACCCGTTCGAAAACGTCGCCGGTCTGCTTGCCCATTTCGCGCAGTTTCGCGGTGGAGTCGGCACGGCGCCGTGCGCCGCGCTCCGGGTCGAGCATGTACATCACCAATGCGCCGACGGCGGCGCCGCCAAGCCACTTGCCCCACTCGATGTTCTGGTCAGTCAGTTGCCTCATGCTGTTCTCCTGTTATGAGTTATTCATGGATGCCGGTGCGGGCGGGCCCGGGCGTTCTCGCCAGGCAAGGGCCAACAGGTCCTGGACTTCCTCGTCGCTGGTTTGGCCGAAGTCGCGGTACCACTGACTTACCGCAGAGAAAAATGGTGGCGTGCTGAGGCAGACCAGCTCGTCGACTTCGCGGGCCAGCGCATCGCAGGTGTCCGGTGCACCGACGGGTACCGCGACGACGATGCGCGCTGCGCCAAGTTTATGCGCGATCCGGATCGCGGCGCGCATGGTTGAACCGGTGGCAAGGCCGTCGTCGACCAGCAGCGCGGTGCGGCCCTGCAGTTGCACGGGAGGGCGGCCGCCGCGGTATTGCCGTTCGCGCCGGTCGATTTCCTTCAGCTCGCGCGCACTGATGGTGTCGACCGCGCGCGGCGGCACCCCGTACTCATCGAGTACATCCTGCTGCAGCACGCGCACGCCGCCCGCCGCGATGGCGCCGATGGCGAATTCCTCGTGCCCCGGCATGCCCAGCTTGCGCACCACCAGGATGTCGAGCTCAAGGCCGAGCTGGCGCGCGATCACGTAGCCGACCGGCACGCCCCCGCGCGGCAGGGCCAGCACGATGGCGCGCGGGTCGTGCGCGTAGGCGGCCAGCGCCCTGGCCAGCTGCTTGCCCGCGTGGCTGCGGTCCCTGAACTGCTGCGCGCCCTGCATCGGTACCGTCCAATGAAAAATGCGGCACTGCGCAAGCAGGCAAAGCCCGCCTGCGCATGCGCCGCCAAACTTATTGCACCGTCAGCCGGGTGGCTGCGCCTGCCTGTTTCTTGGGAAGCGACAGGCTCAGGATGCCGTTCTCGAGGTGGGCCTGGGCGGCCGTTTCGTCGACGTCGGTGGGCAGCGTGAACGAACGCATGTACTTGCGCGCGCTGTGCTCGGCGTAGACGACGTTCTCGCCCTGGCGCTCCTCGGTGTCACGCTTGCTTTCGGCCTCGATCGTGACACGCTGGTTCTCGACGGACACCTTGACGTCTTCTTTTTTCACGCCGGGCATCTCAGCTTCGATCTCGAACGATTTCTCGTTTTCGCTCACGTTGATGCGCGGCGCGGCGATGTTTTCGCCTGCCCACTGCGACAGTTGCGGGCCCCCTGTGAACGGTGCGAACATGTCTTCGACCATGCTTTCGACCATGCGGCCGAACGGGTCGTCAAGGCCGCGCGGACGATACGTTGCCAAAGAGGATGGACGACGGATGAGATTCATTGTGCTCTCCCAAAATTGGTCTGGTTAAAAAAAGACGGGCATGGAAGCCCCGTACTCCTTCTCAATTTATAGGGCGGACAGGGGCGGATTTCAAGCAGGCCCGTGCGCTCTGAAGCGCTGCGATTGGCCCGCTGTTGACCGGGAACAGGGCTGGCGTCAATGCGGGGCTCCAGCGCGCAGCTGCGCTGTCAAAGGAGGCTTGATGGGAGGAGGCGCTGATGAACGACACCCTGATGCGTTCGTGGTGGATGTTGGCCGTGCGCGGCGTGATTGCAATGGCTTTCGGCATCCTGGCAGTGCTGTTTCCCGGCCTGACGCTGGGCTGGCTGGTGGCGCTGTTCGCGGCATTCGCGCTGTTGTCCGGCGCGGTCTGGATCTTCGGCGCGGCGCGCAACCGCAAGGCCGATGAACAGTGGTGGGTGCTGTTGCTGTTCGGGCTGGCCAGCATGGGTGCGGGGACCGTTGCCGCCTTGCATCCGGGACTGACCTTGCTGGTGCTGATCTTGCTTATCGGCGCCAATGCGCTGGTGACGGGCATGCTCGATATCGTGGTGGCGGTGCGGCTGCGCAAGAAGATCCAGGGCGAGGTGCTGCTGGTGGCGAGCGGGCTGGCCTCGATCCTGTTCGGGGTGGTGGTGTTCCTGTTCCCGGTCGGCGTGGGCGGCTTGGCCGTGGCCTGGCTGATCGGGCTGTATGCGATCGCCACCGGCGCACTGCTGGTGGCGCTGGCCTGGAAGGTGCGCTCGTGGGTGCGGCTGGACAGGGGGCGCAGCAGCCCGGCGGCCGCATAGGCGCGCCGGGATGGGAAGGCGCCGGACCTGCTAGGCGAGGTTGGCGCTATGGAAGTTCAGGTGGTCTTCCATGAACGTGGAGATGAAGTAATAGCCGTGGTCGTAGCCTGCATGGCGCCTGAGTTCCAATTGCTGTCCCGCGTGGCGGCAGGCTGCCTCGAAGGCCTCCGGATACAGCTGGTCGTCGAGGAACTTGTCGGCCAGGCCCTGGTCGATCAGGATGCCGTTGGGGAAGGGCGCGCGCGCCCTGGCCATCAGGTCGCTGGCGTCGTAGTTGCGCCAGGTCGATTCGTCCGGGCCCAGGTAGCCGGAAAACGCTTTCTCACCCCACGGGCAGCGCATCGGCGCGGCGATCGGCGCAAACGCCGACACCGAACGGAACAGCTCCGGATTGCGCAGCGCCAGCACCAGCGCCCCATGCCCGCCCATCGAGTGGCCGAAAATGCCGATGCGGCCGGCGTCGAGCGGCAACCCGGCCACCAGCAGCTCGCGCAACTCGAGGATATAGCTGTACATCCGGTAATTCCGGCTCCACGGGCTTTCGGTGGCGTCGACATAGAAGCCTGCGCCGACGCCAAAATCCCACGCATCGGCCTCGCCGGCCACCCCGGCGCCGCGCGGGCTGGTATCGGGGGCCACCAGGATCATGCCCTCGCGTGCAGCGACGCGCTGGGCGCCACCCTTGGTCATGAAAGTTTCTTCATTGCAGGTAAGCCCGGCCAGGTAGAACAGCGCCGGCAGCTTGCCGGTTGCCGACTGGCTGGGCAGGAACACCGAAAAGCGCATCGGCAGGCCGATTGACGTGGATTGATGGCGGTAGAAGCGTTGCGAGCCGCCGAAGCAGGCGTGTTCGCTGATGAGTTCGAGCATGTGGATACCTGGTGATGGAATGGCGCAAGTATGCCTGTTTGCGCCACGGATTGGCAACGGGCTAACGTTCGGGCGCGTGCCCCAGGCGGCGCTCGACGGCGGCGCGCACCGCGTCGATATCGTCGCCGCTGTCGCGCAGGTCGGCCGCCAGCAGCGTGTACAGCGCGCGCACCTCCAGGTCGAGCAGCGAATGTTCGCCCGGCAGGCGGGCGGCGTCGGGCAGCTGCTCGGCGATGGCGTGTTCGAGCGGGCGCGAGCGGCTCACCCAGCTGCCCAGGCACACCCCGGCGTACAGCAGCCTGGCCTGGGAAGGCGCGCAGCCGGCGGCCAGGCAGGCCTGGTAGAACATCGCGTCGGCCTCGGCGCGCACCACCTGCGGGTCGCGGATGGCGGCGTCGTGCAGGATGGCGGCGCGCCGGTAGTCGCCCGTATAGGGACTGCCGACGGACGACCACAAGGTGCGTGGAATGCTGGCGCCGTTGACCTCCATGCCGGCGGGCGCTTCCCACAGCCGCCCCTCCGGATCGACGAACGAGAACGGTTCGAGCAGGCGCATGTCGCGGTCGGGACCAGGGTCGGTCAGCCATTCGGTGCGGGGATTGCCGGAGAACCGGGCTGTGTCCATGATTGCCTCCCAGATAAGTGATGCCCGATGCTAGCTGTTTCGCAGCACGGACATCCGGAAGCAGGTCAATCAGACCAGCTGTAGCCAGCCCAGCAATGCGCCGGCCCCGAGGAACCACAGCAAATGCAGGCGGGTACGCCAGATCAGCAGGCCGCTGGCGATGGCAAGCAGCCACAGCGGCCATTCGGCGCGCCCGGCATGTGGCGCGCTGGCAAGGATCCAGCTGGTCGACAGCAGCAGCGCGACCACTACCGGCGCCATGCCCAGCTTGAAGGCCCGGACCGCGCGCAGTTCGCGGTTCTGGTGGGCCCAGCGCGTGGCCACGTAGGTCAGGGCGGTCGACGGCAGCAAGATGCCGGACATGGTGACGGCCACGCCCAGCAGGGCGGCCCCGGTGCTGCCTGCGTTCATGCCGACATTCCAGCCCATCAGGGCGACGAACAGCACGTTCGGGCCGGGGGCGGCCTGGGCGATGGCGATCGAGTCGTTGAACTGCTGCTGGGTCAGCCAGCCATGCTGTTCGACCAGGTAACGGTGCATCTCGGCGGTGGTGGAAATGGCGCCGCCGACCGACATCAGCGACAGCATCAGGTAGTGGCCGAACAGGCTGGCCCAGTCGCTCCATGCGAGCACGATGGCGGGGGCGTTCATCGTTTCAGCCTGCGCCAGGTCAGGACGCAGCCCAGCCCGCCGACGCCGAACAGCACGAACGGCAGCGGCACCCGCGCGAAGGCGACCAGCGCGAACGCCAGCGCCGCCAGCGCGATGCCCCATGCGATGGGCATCGGATGGCGCGTCAGCGAGCCGGACAGTTTCAGCCCGGCCGCCCCGATCATTCCGGCCGACACCGCCGCCATGCCGCGCAGCGCGCCCTCGACGCCGGGATGGCTGGCGAAGCGGCTGTGCAGCACCGCCAGCAGGATCACCACCACCAGCGGCACAGCCAGCATGCCGGCCAGCGCGGCGAGGGCGCCGGGCAGGCCGAAATAACGCCCGCCGATCATCATCGACATGTTGACCACGTTCGGCCCCGGCAGCACCTGCGCCACCGCCCAGTCCTCGATGAATTCGTCCTGGGTCAGCCATTGCTTGCGCTCGACCAGTTCACGCTGCACCACCGCCACCACCCCGCCGAAGCCTTGCAGGGCCAGCAGGGTGAAGGAGACGAACAGGTCAGTGAGCGATTGCGGGCGCGGCCGTGCGCCGTCTTGCGGAAGAGTCATTGCCCATTATCGCGCCTGCCCCGCGGCTTGTCACCCTGCTAGCCGCCGCCGATACCGTGGATGACCTTGCCCGTGCCGCCGCAGTTCGGACATTCGCGCCCGTCGCCAAGCTTGCCGCTGCCGCTGCACTCGTCGCAGATGTCCTCGCCGGAGCCCGGCGTGCCAGGTTCGGCGTCGTCGCCGGGATTCATGTTCGGGGGGATGTGGGTGGCCATATCATTTTCCTTGGGTGAGGGCGTGGAGGAGGCATTGCTGATGCCGATTCTAGCCCTGCGCGCCCCCTGGCGGCGTTCCGTTTCCGCGCGGCTCTGCCGCACTTCATTGATTGCTGCACAACTTAATATTTACGCGTTTCGTTGGGAACGTGACATTGACTTTGAGGTTTATTGGGGGATACTCCGATAGCAGTAAAGTTGATCCACATCAGACAAGGCCAGGGAGTTGCGATGAATCAATACCAATACGCGGGTACCAATGTAGCGGTCGTCGAACCAGCGTACGAGCGCACCGACGGGCACCGGCGTGATATTGTCAACCGCGCAATTTCAGTCCAGGAGGCCAGCAACACGGTGGCCGCCCTCGAGTTCCTCAAAGCCCATGGCATTGCGCCGAAAGTCATCGAGCGCGTGCTGCTCGAGCCGGCAAGACGCCGCAGCCCGGCCGTCCAGTAATTATCCGTTTGGCACTATTCAAGTGCCAATGGTGTCAAAAAATTATCAAATTCAATGCGTTTCGGGCATCCCCCAAGGCCCGGTTATGCACAAAAAATTCTCGAAAGAATTTTTTAAATTTCTTTTGCCGTCACCGCGGTTGACTTTGCAAGTCGTTGATTTTAATAGAGAATTGATTCTGCCTTTGGAACGGGCATTCTGTTGAAACCCGCATCAGCAGTGGGTTCCGGGGTGTCAAGGGGGTGTTTTCCACAAAGTTATGCACAGAGGATGTGGATATCTGAAAAAGTGCTTTAGTTACGGCTACTTAGCGCACTCTGCCGTTTCACAACCGGACAATTCGCAAACGTTGGCGTCGTTTGCAGCAAGTTTTCCGTGCAAATTTCCAGAATTTTTCTTGCGCTGGACAACTGGATAAATGTACAGTCGTACCGTTCCCCCACTAAGTATCCCCGATGCAAGCCGTTGCCGAAAAAACCGTTCCCGACGATCCCTACGCCAGCCTGAATCCCGAGCAGCGCGCCGCCGTCGAGCACGACATCGGCGCCGCCAACCCGCGCCCCTTGCTGGTGATCGCCGGCGCCGGCTCGGGCAAGACCAGCACGCTGGCGCACCGCGTCGCGCGCCTGATCCAGGGCGGCGCCGACCCGCAGCGCATCCTGCTGCTGACCTTCTCGCGCCGCGCCGCGGTCGAGATGACCAACCGGGCCGGCAACGTGCTGCACCGCGTGATGGGGCTGCGCAGCGCCCAGGCGCCCAGCACGCTGCCGTGGGCCGGCACCTTCCACAGCATCGGCGCGCGCCTGCTGCGCGAATACGCCGGACGGATTGGGCTGGACGACTCGTTCACGATCCACGACCGCGGCGATTCGGAAGACCTGATGGGACTCGTGCGCCACGAGATCGGCCTGACCCAGACCCAGAAGCGCTTTCCGCTGAAGGGCACCTGCCTGTCGATCTACTCGCGCGTGGTCAACAGCCGAGAGCCGCTGGCCGACGTCCTGCAAAGCACCTTCCCGTGGTGCAGCGAGTGGGAGCAGGAACTCAAGACGCTGTTCGGCGCCTACGTCGACGCCAAGCAGGAACAGAACGTGCTCGATTACGACGACCTGCTGCTGTTCTGGTCCGAGATGGCGGCCGACCCCGAACTGGGGCCCGAGATCGGCGCGCTGTTCGACTACGTGCTGGTCGACGAATACCAGGACACCAACCGCCTGCAGGCAGCCGTCATCACCGGCATGAAGCCGGACGGGAAGGGCGTGATGGTGGTCGGCGACGACGCCCAGTCGATCTACTCGTTCCGCGGCGCCACGGTGCGCAACATCCTCGACTTCCCGCAGCAGTTCAGCCAGCCCGCGTGCACGGTCACGCTCGAGCGCAATTACCGCTCGACCCAGCCGATCCTCGATGCCTCGAACGCCGTCATCGCGGCCGCGCTGGAGCGCCACGCCAAGACGCTGTGGACCGACAAGGTATCGACCGCGCTGCCGCAGCTGGTGCTCATTCCCGACGAGGCCGAACAGGCGCGCTGGGTCTGCAACCGCATCCTCGAGCACCGCGAAGCCGGCATGGCGCTGACGTCGCAGGCGGTGCTGTTCCGCGCCGCCAGCCACAGCGCCGCGCTGGAGCTGGAACTCATGCGCCGCAACGTCCCCTTCGTCAAATTCGGCGGCCTCAAATTCCTCGAGGCGTCGCACATCAAGGACGTGCTGGCGGTGCTGCGCTTTGCCCAGAACCCGAGCGGGCGCATGGCGGGCTTCCGCGTGGCCCAGCTCATTCCCGGTATCGGCCCGGCCACCGCCAGCCGGCTGCTCGACGCGCTGGCCGAAGCGGCCGAACCGGTGCTGGCGCTGGAAGCCTTCGCGGCGCCCGCGAAAGCCGGCGGCGAATGGCAGGCATTCGTGGCGCTGTACCGCGCGCTGCGCACGCCAGGGCTGCGCTGGCCGGCCGACATCGGGCTGGTCAAGAATTGGTACCTGCCGCAGCTCGAACGCATGCATGACGACGCGCAGGTGCGCTCGGCCGACGTGGAGCAGCTGGCGCAGCTTGCCGGCGGCTACGATTCGCGCGAGACCTTCCTGGCCGAGATCACGCTCGATCCGCCCGAGGCGACGAGCGACCGCGCCGGGCCGCCCAACCTCGATGAAGATTACGTGATCCTGTCGACCATCCATTCGTCCAAGGGGCAGGAGTGGAAATCGGTGCACGTGCTCAATGTGGTGGACGGCTGCATCCCGTCGGACATGAGCACCGGCAGCGCCGGAGAGATCGAGGAAGAGCGGCGCCTGTTGTATGTGGCCATGACGCGCGCGAAGGAGCACCTGCACCTGGTGGTGCCGAACCGCTTCTTCATCAAGCAGCAGGCGCAGATGGGCGACCGCCACGTGTATGCCGCGCGCACGCGCTTCATCAGTCCTGCGATGCTGAAGCACTTCGAGGAGTGCGTGTGGCTGACGGCCGACCAGGCCCATACCAGAAAGCCGATGCCCGACAGCGTGCGGATGCTGGTGCGCGAGCGCGCCCGCAATGCGTGGAAGTGAAACGCCTGGCGCTCAGTCGCCGGGGGTGCGCTGCGTCGCTACCACGACGTACTGGTAAGGCTCGCCCTCGCCATTCTTGAATGCCAGCGCCGCGCAGCGGACCGATACCGGTTCGCCGCCGGCGCCGGTGGTGTCGATGTCGCCGGCCCAGCCGCCGCCAAGTTCCAGTGAACCGGCGATCTTGCGCGCCAGTTCCTCATCGAACGGCGCAGGGCAAACCGCCCGCAGGGTGCGTCCGACAACAGCAGCAGGCGTCACGCCGAAAACTTTGCAAAAGCGTTCGTTCGCATCGCTGATGACGCCGTCGCGGTCGAGCGTGAGCACCAGTGCGAGGGGGTTCAGCGCGGCCTGCACGTTGCGCGCGCGCGCCAGTTCCTCGTTCAGCCCGTCGCGCGCGGCCTTGGCCGCGGCCAGCGTCGCGTAAGCGCGCAGCGACGCGATCACGGTCGTGAACAGTTTGCGCGTGGTCAGGTCGGCCTTGCACCAGTAATCGTTGATGTCGTAATCGACGATGACGCCATGCTCGAATGCCTGCCCCGGCTGGCCGGTGCGCAGCACGATCCGGACCAGGTCATTGTGCAGTTCTTCGCGCACCTGGCGCGCCACGCGCAGGCCGGCGTCGTCGGTTTCCATGATCACGTCGAGCAGCACCATCGCGATGTCGGGGGTGTCGCGCAGGATGGCCAGTGCTTCCTTGCCGCTGTACGCATGCAGGAAGCCCAGGCGCCGGCCCTGGAAAGTGGCCGAGCTCAGTGCGAACTTGGTAACGACATGGACGTCGACATCGTCGTCGACGATCAGGATGCGCCAGGGTGTGGGTTCGGGCGTTCGGGCCGCGCTATCGGCGGGATCATCGTCTTCGAGGATCAGGTCGGGATCGGTGGATAACATGGGTCAACAGTATGCCAGCAGGGTAGGAAAGTCAAAGGAATTTGCCCGCGCCGTGGCCAGTTATCCCCTGTGGCGAATTTTTGTAGGAATTTGCCTCATCAGTAGTTTGATGCAGCGCAGAACGGAAAGCTAAGTACTTGATTTTATGGACATAGTTTTTTGCCTCCAGAACGGGCAGTTTGTTGAAAACCGCATGGATACGGGCGTTCTGGCTTGTCAAGTGGGCCTTATCCACAACCTTATCCACAGTTCTTGTGGATATCGGGAAAAACGCTGTCAAATCCGCCACTTAGCGCCGGGCGCGCTATTTTCCGGCTCATCCGTGGCGAGGCCGGACAGGCGGTCGAACTCGTGCAGGAATGCCAGTTTGGCATCGCGCGGGCTCATCGGGACGATCGGATCGGGCAGGGGGCGCACGCTGTCCAGGTATGCCCAGCGCTCCACCGAGTGCGGCATCAGGTCGCGTTTTTCGGTGGACAGGGCGATCAGGTCAGCTTCCTTGATCGGCCCGTAATCGGAAAAATCGACGCCGAAGGTGTCGCCGATAATCCGTGTCACCTTGTCTTCGATGGCCGCGAACTCGGGCAGCAGCACCTTGAGCGGCTTGACCATGTCGCCGAGGTACGCTTCGGCCGCGTCGTGCAGCAAGGCGGCCATGCGCAGCGCCGGCGGCACCAGGCTCGCTACGATCAGGCTGTGCTGGGCGACCGAATAGAATTCGCAGGTCTGGCCGTTAAAGCGGCACTGGTAGGCCAGGCCGTGCGCGATGTCCTCGATCGCCACGCGGTCGATGCGCGGCTCAAGCGGATAAAAACGGTTGCCCGAAAAGGTGGAAACGTAAGTTGTCGTGATCATGCCGGTACGCGGTTCTTCAGTCTGTCCACCATCTTACACACTGGGGCCCGCCATCCTCGCATGATTGATATTTGCGAACATGAAACGCCACCGATGAAAATACACTGGCCTCTGACGTTGACGGGAGATGGCGATGACGACCAGGCCAGCAACAGGAGCGCGGCGCGAGAAAATCGCGATCCTCGGCGGAGGCATCGGCTCGCTGGCCGCGGCGTGGCACCTCACTTCGACACCCGGATGGCAGGACCGCTACGACATCACGGTGTACCAGCAGGGCTGGCGGCTTGGCGGCAAAGGCGCGAGCGGGCGTAACGCGCTGCGGGCGCAGCGCATCGAAGAACACGGCCTGCACGTCCTGTTTGGCTTTTATGGCAATACCTTCGCGATGATGCGCGCCGCGTATGAACGCCTCGGGCGCGCGCCCGGTTCGCCGCTCGCGACATGGCGCGATGCATTCAGCCCGCATGACTACCTGGCCTGGGCCGACCCGGTCAAGGGCGAATGGCGGCCGTGGCATGCGCTGTTCCAGAACCTGCCCGGCGAGCCCGGATCCGGGCCGCCGGTAACGATGTGGCAGATGGCCATGACGCTGCTCGGCTGGATCGGCCGCTGGCTTGACGAACTGGCCAGCCTGCAGGGCACGGCGCTACAAGGCACCGATGCCGCGCGCTCGTACCGCCTGCTGTCGGCGCTGGCGCGCACGATGCCCGACGACTCGCGCAAGCACCAGCAGCACCAGCATACGCTGGTGGCACGGGCGCTCGATGGCATGCGCGCGCGGGTGCGCGCCACCTACCGTGAACTCGCGCCGAGCGGCGACGACTTGCGGCGCCTGCGCATCAGCCTTGAAATCGGCAGCACGGTGCTCAAGGGCCTGTTCGCCGACGGGGTCTTCATCAAGGGGTTCGACGCGGTCAACGGCGTCGACCTGCGTGACTGGCTGGCCGGCCATGGCGGCGACCCTGAGCTATGCATCAACTCGACGCCGGTGCGCGCGCTGTACGACCTGCTGTTCGGTTACGAGGACGGCGACTTCAACCGGCCGAGCGCCGAAGCGGGCACCATGCTGCGCGGCGCGCTGCGCCTCACCCTGGGCTACAAGGGCAGCATCATGTTCAAGATGCAGGCGGGGATGGGCGACACGGTGTTCGCGCCGCTGTACGAAGTGCTGGCCGGGCGCGGGGTCAGGTTCCGGTTCTTCCACCGTGTCGAAGAGCTGGTGCCGGACGGCGACGACATCGGCAGCATCCGCATCACGCGCCAGGTGTCGCTGCGCAATGGCCGCTACCACCCGCTGGTCAAGGTGCGCGGCCTCGATTGCTGGCCGTCGGCGCCGGACTATGCGCAGATCGATCCGGCCCAGGCGGTGCTGCTGCAGGAGCGCGAGGTCGACCTCGAATCATGGTGGAGCAACTGGCCGGAACTGTACCGGCGCCAGGCCGGCCAGCCGCTTCCCGAAATACTGCTCCGGCGCGGCGTCGATTTCGACAAGGTGGTGTTCGGGATTCCGGTCGGAGCGCTTGCGGCCTTGTGCCCGCGGCTGCTGGCAAGCAGCGCGCCGCTCAAGGCGGCATCGGATCACCTGCGAACCGTAGCCACGCAGGCCTGCCAGGTCTGGCTCGAGCGCGACCTCGTGCAGCTGGGGTGGACCCACCAGCCGGGCGGACAGCAGCCGGTGCTGACGGGCTTCTCCAAGCCGTACCACACATGGGCCCCGATGGACCACCTGGTCGGGCGCGAGGACTGGCCCGCCGCGCAACAGCCTGAGGGCGTATCGTACTTCTGCAGCGTGCTGCCGATGGCGCAGTACCCGGCCCAGTCGGACCATGGCTTTCCTTCGCGCGCGCGGGCGCTGGCGAAGGAAGGCGCCGTCGAACTGCTCGGCCAGCGCATTGGCGAGCTGTGGCCCGGTGCCGGGCGCCCGGGCAGCTTCGCCTGGCACTGGCTGTCCGACCCGCAGGAGCGCGAAGGCGCGGCGCGCTTCGAGGCGCAGTACTGGCGCGCGAACGTCGACCCGTCCGAACGCTACGTGCTGTGCGCCGCCGGCACCGCGCAATACCGGCTGCCGTCCGATGGAACCGGCTTCGCCAACCTGTACCTGGCCGGGGACTGGCTCAAGACAGGACTCGACGCCGGCTGCATCGAAGCGGCGGTCATGGGCGGCATGCAGGCCTCGCGCGCGATCAGCGGCTATCCGGAAGTAATCGAGGGCGAACATGACGCCTGAAAAAGTTGAGTCCGGCGCGCTTTCGGTACACAATCGGGACATGCGCCCGGTTGCGGCGCATACGGGAGCAGGGGATGGATCAAGCGCGTGACCTGATCGAAACCGACGTGCTGGTTGTCGGCGGCGGCATCAATGGCGCCGGTATCGCGCGCGATGCGGCCGGGCGCGGCCTCGGCGTGATCCTGTGCGAAAAAGACGACCTGGCCGCGCACACCTCATCGGCGTCGAGCAAGCTGATTCACGGCGGCCTGCGCTACCTCGAACATTACGAATTCAGGCTGGTTCGCAAGGCGCTGGGCGAACGCGAGGTGCTGCTGCGCAGCGCGCCGCACATCATGCGCCCGCTGCGCTTCGTCATGCCGCATGACAGCGGCCAGCGCCCGGTGTGGCTGATCCGCGCGGGCCTGTACCTGTACGACACGCTGGCGCGGCGCGAATTCCTGCCTGGCTCCGAAGCGGTCGCGCTGCGCTCCCACGCCGCCGGCAAAGCGCTGAAGGACGTCTTCACGCGCGGCTTCGTGTACTCCGACGGATGGGTGGACGACGCACGGCTGGTAGTCCTGAACGCGATGGCGGCGCGCGAACGGGGCGCGAGCATCCTGACACGCACTACATGCAGCGCGCTGCGGCGCGACGCGCAGCACTGGACCGCGACGCTGTCCCACGCCGAAGGCGGCAGCATCCAGGTGAAGGCGCGCTGCCTGGTCAACGCCGCGGGACCGTGGGCCGCCCAGTTCCTGCAAAGCGCGTCGAGCGCGCCGGCGCGGCAGGCGCTGCGGCTGATCAAGGGCAGCCACATCGTCGTGCCCCGCCTGTTCGACCACGACTACGCCTACATCTTCCAGCATCCGGACGGCCGGATCGTGTTCGCCATGCCGTACGAGCATGATTTCACGCTGATCGGCACCACCGACCTCGATTTCGAGGGCGACCTTGACCGCGTGGCGATCAGCGAGGCCGAGGTGGCGTACCTGTGCCAGCTGTCGAACCGCTACTTCAAGCGCGCGATCACGCCAACGGACGTGGTGTGGACCTATTCGGGCGTGCGGCCGCTGGTCGAGGACGATGCGAACAATCCGGCCGCGACCACGCGCGACTTCCGCCTCGAGATGGACACGGCCGCCGCGCCGATGCTGACGGTCTTCGGCGGGAAGATCACCACGTTCCGCAAACTGGCCGAGGAAGCCGTCAACCGGATCGCCCCGATGCTCGGCAACCGCAGCGGCGGATGGACGGCGGCGGCGTGCCTGCCGGGCGGTGACCTGTTTGGCGGCAAGCCGTCAAACCGCGGCGTGCTGGAATTCGACCGCTGGGTGGAGGGCCTGGCGCGCAGGTACCCGTGGCTTCCGCAACCGCTCGCGGCGCGTTTCGCGCGCGCCTACGGCAGCCGGGTCGAGATCCTGCTCGCGCGGCGGCAAGGCATGCACGACATGGGCCCGCAGATTGTCCCCGGGCTGCACGCGGCGGAGGTGGAATACCTCATCGAGCACGAGTGGGCCACCTGCGCCGCCGATATCCTGTGGCGCCGCTCCAAGCTTGGCCTGCACGCGGGGCCGGGCAGCGAACAAATCCTCGACCAGTGGATCGCTCAGCGCACCCGCGTGGCCTGAATCCGGAACTGAAGCTCCATCTCATCCTTCACCACCAGCGCGCCGCCCAGGACCGACATCGGCGTGATGCCGAAGTCCGTCTGGCGCAGCGTGAACCGGCCGGCGGCGGTGAGCTGGCCGGGTGTGACCTGCAGCGCAACAGGAACGTCAATGCTTCGCGTGACGCCGTGCAGCGTGATCGCCAGCGTTGGCGTGGGTCGATTACCCGTGACCCGTAGCTGCACCATCGGATAGCGCCCGGCTTCAAGAACGCGTCCGAGCATGTTGGCGCGCGTGCCGGCAACGGCATCAGCGGGCACCGAGCCGGTCAACCCAGCCTGCGCGCGCACCGCGGGTTCATCCACCGTCATTTCATCGAGCCGGAAAGCGAAATCGCTGCGGCCCAGCGACGGGGCAGCATAGCCGGTGATGGTCCTGCTTGCGATGGCGTGGTCATGGCCGATCTTTGCGAACGGCCCTCCGCTTCGCACGACGACGGTGATTTGGGATGCTGCCGGGTCGATCCGGTACACCGGCGTTCCCGCTGCTGCCGCCTCGACGTAAGACGTGTATGGGACCGGCGATGGAGGCGCCGGCGGCACCGGCGGCGCGGCACAGCCGGCCAGCAGGAGCAGGGCAGTGAGAGGGTGTTTCATAGTCCGCATGTCACTTCTCGGCGATATGGATCTTCGATTTGACGTGCTTGAGGTTGGCCACAATCGTGAACGTCATGATCACCATCAGCGACCATGAACTCAGTTTGCTGACGTGCACCGCCGACCACGCACCCATCTGGTTCGGATAGCGCCACACGCCCCAGAACGTGCCGATATTCTCGGCCAGCCAGATGAAGAATCCGATCAGCACGAAACCCAGCAGCAGCGGCATCTGCCGTTCGCGGTCGAGCGGCTTGTAGATCACCACCGTGCGCGAATACAGTCCGAGCGCGCAGGCGGCCAGGTACCAGCGGTAGTCGCCGATGTAGTGATGGGTGAAGAAATTCGCGTAGATCAGGATGGCGATGACCGTGGCCATCCAGTACGGCGGATGATGGCGGATGCGCAGGTCGAACAGGCGCCAGGCCTGGACGATATAGCTGCCGACGGCCGCATACATAAAGCCGGCGAACAGCGGCACGTCGAGGATTTTGGTATAGGCGAAGTCGGGATAGCTCCACGACTTGATGCTGCCGGATACCTTGAAAGCCTCCAGCGCAAAGCCGATCGCGTGAAACAGGCAGATGGCCTTCAGCTCGTCCATCGTTTCGAGCTTTGACCACACCATCCAGGCCTGGATAGCCAGTGCCACGACCAGCAGCACATCGTAACGGGGAACGCCCAGCACGCCGGTGCGCGGCACCAGCATCATGGCGGCGAAGAACAGCCCGACGAACAGGCAGGAGCGCGCATTCTTGATGCCGAAGTAGAGAAACTCGACCAGCCCGCGGCGCCAGCCGAGAATTTCCCGCGAGCGCGTGTCGAGCAAATGGACGTCGATAGCGGAAAGTACTTTCATCGTGCCTACTCTACAGTTGGTACCCGAATGTACCGTATTTGCAGCCGTGGGCGCGAATCATCCGCGCAACACTCGATTACTTTCGCCTGAAAAATGACAAACGGCTCCGGCCGGCCGATCGGCCAGGCGGAGCCGCCAGGTCAGGCGGGAAAGGTTAGTCGACCGTCGCGCCGCTATCCTTGACCACTTTCGACCAGCGGGTCGATTCGGCGCGCACGAACTTGCCGAAGTTTTCCGGGGTGTCGCCAACGAAGTCAGAACCGGTATCGGCGCGGACCTTCTCGAATTCCGGCGACTTCATCATCTTGACCGTTTCGGCATTGATCTTGGCGATGACTGCCTTCGGGGTCTTGGCCGGTGCGAACATGCCATACCATGCATACGATTCCAGTCCCTGCAAGCCTGCTTCCGCGAAGGTTGGAACGTCAGGCAGCAGCGGCGAACGCTTGGCGCTGGAAATGGCAATCGGGCGAACCTTGCCGGCCTTGATGTGCGGCATGATCGCGATCGTGCTGTCGAACATGATTGGAATATGGCCGCCCAGCAGGTCGGAGATTGCCGGCGCGGAACCCTTGTACGGTACGTGCGACATTTCCACTTTCGCCAGGCTCTTGAACAGCTCGCTGGTCAGGTGCTGCGGCGTGCCGTTGCCCGACGAAGCGTACGAGAAGCTGCCCTTTTTCGACTGGATGTGCGCGATCAGTTCCTTCAGGTTCTTTGCCGGCACGGAAGGGCTGGCTACGAGAACGAGCGGCACGCGCAGCAGGTTGGTGACCGGCGCCAGGTCCTTGAGCGGATCGAAGCTCATGTTCTTGTAGAGGCTTGGATTGATGACGATCGGCGCGCTCGACGTGATCAGGAGGGTATGGCCGTCAGGCTTGGCGCGGGCAACCGCCGCGCTGCCGATGTTGCCGCCGCCACCGGCGCGGTTATCGATGACGAAGGTCTGGCCCAGGCCCTGGGTGAGGCTCTTGGACAGCGGGCGCGCGGCGATGTCCGATGGTCCGCCTGGCGGCCATGGCACGACGACCGTCACCGTCCCGGTCGGCCAGGCCTGCGCGAACGCGCTGGCCGAGACCACCGATGCCGCAAATGCGCACATGAGGTATTTACCTGTTTTGGAGAGTGCTCGCATGTTCCAAATCCTTTCAGTTGTAATGTCTTGGGATATTAGCATGATGCCGGAACGGCTGCGCTCGGGCGGACCCGGCCATCAACCGAGCACCGTCACGACCACGCTGCGCCGGTGTCCCGAGCTGCGGTGTTCCCATAAGTAGATTCCCTGCCAGGTACCGAGCAGCAGGCGGCCGGCGCCGACCGGCACCATCAGGCCCGAATCGGTCAGCACGCTGCGGCCATGGGCCGCCATGTCGTCCGGGCCTTCGGTGTAGTGCCGGTATGCCGGATCGCCGTCGGGGACGAGGCGCTGCATGATGGTGTCGAGATCGCGGCGCACGTCCGGATCGGCATTTTCGGTAATCGTCAGCGAGCAACTGGTGTGCTGGACGAAAACATGGGCCAGGCCGCATTGCACGCCCGACTCCCTGACCACTTTTGCGACGTCGCCGCTGATGTCGCGGGTGCCGCGGCCAGGCGTGGAAAACTCGAGGGTCACTTGATGAGTCATCGAATCAGGTCCGGAAAAATAAAGGCTACGCTACGCGTTTATACCACCCCTGGTGGGAGAACACGGCCTGGTAGCTGGCGCCGAACGCGTCGCCTTCCTCGAGTTCGCGGTCGATCCCCAGTACGCCGAAGCGCGACAGGCTGTCGTGGAACAGGCGCAGCACGCGGCGCCGCAGCAGCGGGCCGAAGTCGGGCAGGGCACGGCGGCAGACAATCAGCTGGAACTCGTTGAACGATGCATCGGTCACCAGGTTGTACTGGGCCCAGTTGATGCGGCTGCGCAGGTGCGGCGCCAGCATGGCATGCTCGCCGTCGACCTCGAAATAGTCGTCGAGGTTGCCGTTGCCGCCGCTTTTTACGTAGTTCTCCCTGCATTCCTCCATGCGCGCAAGGGGGATGCTGGCGTTCATCGCCTCGGCCAGCACTTCCTCGTTGGCCGCGGTGGCGTAAATCTCGGTGCGGGTATGCAGCTGCTCCTCGGCCAGCAGGATCGCCAGCGCCCACACTTCCTCGACGCCGCCGAATTCGGCCAGCCAGATCTTCGGCACCGCCGAGGCGCGCAGGCACGACGCCAGCACGATGCGGAACTGGCGCGCCTGCTCCGGATCGTCGAACAGCCCGGCCGGCTGCACCGACAGCGCGCGCAGGAGCACGCCGCTGGTGCCCGGTTCGTGCAGCACGCGCTCCTGCAGGCTCGATACGGTCGCAAGGCCGCGCTCGCGCATCAGGCCATACAGGCGGCGGCGGATGGCCTGGCGGTCGTAATCCCTGAAGTCGTAGCCGTAACGCTGGAACAAGGCTTCCAGCAGCAGCTCGATCTCCAGGTCTTCCGTCGCCAGGCCCGTATGGGCGGCAGGGAAGCCGCTCAATGCAGCCACACTCGCATCAGCGACAGCAGCTGGGCCACATCGACAGGCTTGGTGATGTAGTCCGACGCACCGGCGGCGATACACTTGTCGCGGTCGCCCTTCATCGCTTTCGCGGTCAGGGTGATGATCGGCAGCGACCTGAACTTCGGAATGCGGCGGATCGCGCGCATCGTGTCGTAGCCGTCCATCTCCGGCATCATGATGTCCATCAGGACGATCTCGATGGTCGGGTCCTTCTCCAGCACCTCGATGCCGTCGCGGCCGTTCTCGGCGAAGGAGACCTGCATCTGCTGGCGCTCCAGCAGCGAGGACAGCGCGAAGATGTTGCGCAGGTCATCGTCGACGATCAGTACCTTGCGGCCTGCCAGCCCGCCATCGGCGGCGTGGATCTCGTCGAGCATGCGGCGCTGCTGTTCCGGCAGCGAGGCGTGCGAACGGTGCAGGAACAGCGCCGTTTCGTCGAGCAGGCGTTCAGGCGAACGCGCGTCCTTGATCACGATGGTCTTGGCGTAGCGCTTGAGCTTCGTGACTTCCTTCTTGTTCAGGTCCTTCGCCGTGTAGATCACGATCGGCAGGTCGCGCAGGGACGGCTCCTTGCCGATCAGGTCGAGCAGGTCGAAGCCGCTGATGTCGGGCAGGGTCAGGTCGAGCACCATGCAGTCGAAGTGCGAGCCGCGCAGCGCTTCCAGCGCCGCTGCGCCCGTTTCCACCGTCACGATGCGGATGTCGCTGTCGCCGATCAGGTTGACGATCGATTCGCGCTGCGCTTCTTCGTCGTCCACCACCAGCAGGCTGCGCTTGCCGCCCAACAGGAACTTCTGGATGCGGGTGAATTCTTCCTGCAAGGTCTCGCGGCTTACCGGCTTGTTCATGTACGAGATCGCACCCTGGCGCAGCGCGCGCTCGCGCTCGCGCAGGCTGGACATCACGTGCACCGGAATATGGCGGGTGCTCGGATCGCGCTTGAGGCGGTCGAGCACCGTGAAGCCGTCGATGTCGGGCAGGTCGATGTCGAGCAAAATCGCCGACGGCAGGTAGTCGCGCGCCAGCGACAGGGCGGAGTCGCCTTGCTGCGTGACGATGACCTTGAAGTTTTTTTCGCGGGCGAACTCGATAACCACATCGGCGAAGCGGTCGTCATCCTCGACGATCAGCACCGACGGGTCGCCCGGGGCGATCAGCGCGCGGTCGTCCGTCACCGAGTTGTATTCCACCAGCTGCGGGTGGTCGATGGCGTCGAGGACGTCGATGTCGTGCTCGAAGCGCGGCGCAACCTGGAGGCTGGACGGCGGCGGCGCCAGGCGGGCAGGCTGCGGCTGGCGCGTCTGCTCGTAGTTGATGAAGCCGGCGCGGTTGTATGGCAGGTACAGCGTGAAGGTCGAACCGGCGTTGACGACCGATTCGACGCGGATCTCGCCGCCCAGCAGGCGTGCCAGTTCGCGCGAAATCGACAGGCCAAGGCCGGTACCGCCGTACTTGCGCGCGGTGGAGCCGTCGGCCTGCTGGAACGCTTCGAAGATCAGCTGCAGCTTGTCGGACGCGATACCGACGCCGGTATCTTTTACCGAGAACGCCAGCACCGCGTCGGCGTGCACCAGGTTCGGGTGGTCGCTGGTCCAGCCGCTGGTGACCAAAGAGATCTCCAGCGCGACCTTGCCGTGGTGGGTGAACTTGAACGCGTTCGACAGCAGGTTTTTCAGGACCTGCTGCAGGCGCGTGGTATCGGTCATCACGGCTGCAGGCAGGGCCTCGGCCAGTTCGACCGTGAAGCCCAGGTGCTTGGCTTCGGCCATGTGGCGGAAGGTGCGGTCGACGTAGTTGCGCAGCGTCGAGAAGCGGTACTCGGACACGTCCAGCGTGACGGTACCGGATTCGATCTTCGACAGGTCAAGAATGTCGTTAATCAGGGTCAGCAGGTCGGAGCCGGAGCCGTGGATGGTCTTTGCGAATTCGACCTGCTTGCCCGACAGGTTGCCCTCGGGGTTGTCGGACAGCTGTTGCGCCAGGATCAGCAGCGAGTTAAGCGGGGTACGCAGCTCGTGCGACATATTCGCCAGGAACTCGGACTTGTACTTGGAGGACAGGGCCAGCTGGGTCGCTTTTTCTTCCAGCGCCAGTTTCGCCTGTTCCACCTCGCGGTTTTTCCGTTCCACCTCGATGTTCTGCTCGGACAGCAGGCGCGCCTTTTCCGCCAGCTCCTGGTTGGTCTGCTGGAGCTCTTGCGCCAGCGACTGCGACTGGGTCAGCAAGGACTCGGTACGGCTGTTCGCCTCAATCGTGTTCAGCACCACGCCGATCGATTCCATCAGCTGGTCAAGGAACGACAAGTGGGTTTCGGTAAAGCGGTCGAGCGATGCAATCTCAATCACGGCCTTGACCTGCTGTTCGAACAGGATCGGCAGCACGACGATGTTGTTCGGCGGCGCAGCGCCCAGGCCCGACGACACGACGATGTAATCGCGCGGCACGTCGGTCAGCCAGATGCGGTTCTTCTCCAGCGCGCACTGGCCCACCAGGCCTTCGCCCGGCAGGAAGGAGGTCGGCAGCTTGCGGCTGGAACGGTAGCCGTAGCTGGCGATCATGCGCAGGCGCGCATCGATCTCCTGCGAGTCCATCATGTAGAACACGCCGTGGTGCGCGGACACCAGCGGGGCCAGTTCCGACAGAATCAGCTTGGTCACCGCCTGCAAGTCGCGCTGGCCCTGTAGCAGTCGCGTGAATCGTGCAAGGTTGGTCTTCAGCCAATCCTGCTGCGCGTTCTTCTGCGTGGTTTCCTTCAGGTTTCGGATCATCTCGTTGATGTTGTCCTTCAGGTAGGACACCTCGCCGCGCGCTTCCACCTGAATCGAACGGGACAAGTCGCCTCGCGTCACCGCCGTCGCCACCTCCGCAATCGCTCGCACCTGGTTGGTCAGGTTTGCCGCCAGCTGGTTCACGTTCTCGGTCAAGTCTTTCCAGGTGCCCGCGACGCCGGACACGTTTGCCTGGCCGCCCAGCTTACCCTCGGTACCCACCTCTCGCGCGACTCGCGTCACCTCGGATGCGAACGAGGACAGCTGGTCCACCATGACGTTAATCGTGTCCTTCAGTTCGAGAATTTCGCCCTTCACGTCCACGGTAATCTTTTTGGACAAGTCGCCTCGCGCCACCGCGGTCGTCACAGCCGCGATGTTACGCACCTGGCCCGTCAGGTTCGACGCCATGAAGTTCACGTTATCGGTCAAGTCTTTCCAGGTGCCGCCGACCCCCGGCACGTATGCCTG
>DASWSX010000158.1:0-3608 GCA_036402435.1 Telluria sp.
ACACGATCCAGAGACTTAGGTAGCCCGCCACCGCGCCCAGCAGCGCCGGTTTTGCGGGGAAGTAGAGATTGTCGGACGCGGCGATCAGGCCCAGCCACATCAGCGGCAGTGTCAGCTGGTCGGGCAACAACTGCGTGCGCAGGTCGATGCCCGACAGCACGATCATGAAGCAGGTGAAGACGATCGCGCCGAAGCCCTGCCAGCCGAAGCCGAAGCGCCACACGCTTGCGACCACCAGGAGCATCGTCAGCAGCTCGACCAGCGGGTACTGCGGTGAGATCGGCGCCTTGCAGTTGCGGCACTTGCCGCCCAGCACCACGTAGCTGAACACCGGAATGTTCTCGTACCACGACAGCTGATGCTTGCAGTGAGGGCAGTGCGAGCGCTCCACCACGATGCCCGGTGGCGGCGGATCGTAGGTGTCGGGTTCGCCGAGCACCTCGCGGCTGTCGCGGCGCCACTGCCACTCCAGCCGCTTGGGCAGGCGCAGGATCACCACATTGAGGAAGCTGCCGACCAGCAGGCCGAGTCCGGCCGCCAGCGGAAATCCGATGGCGGGGTTTTGATCGAGGAATGCCATGCGCGGGATTGTGCCTCAGGTTGGGGCACCGTTGAGACCGGTGATCATCCAACCACCGACGCGAGCTTGAAGATCGGCAGGTACATCGCCACGACCATTCCGCCAACGACCACGCCGAGGAAGACCATGATCATCGGCTCCAGCAGGCTCGAGAGCGCATCGACCGCGTTATTGACTTCCTGCTCGTAGAATTCGGCGACCTTGAACAGCATGGTGTCCAGCGCGCCCGCTTCCTCGCCGATCGCAGTCATCTGGATCACCATGTGCGGGAAGAGGTTCACCTGCTTCATCGCCACGTTGACCGGATAGCCCACCGCAACGTCGTCCCGGATGTTTCGGACAGCGTCTTCGTACACGATGTTGCCTGTCGCGCCCGCAACGGTGTCCAAGGCTTCGACAAGCGGCACGCCCGCCTTGAACGACACGGCCAACGTCCGCGAGAAGCGGGCAATCGCCGAGTTGTGCATGATCTGCCCGATGACCGGCAACTTCAGAACGAGGCGATCGAGGAACCTCGAGAACCGCACCGACCGCTTCTTCGCCATGATCAGTGCGAAGATCGATCCTGCGGTCGCGAGCAGGACGGCCCACCACCACTCCACCATGAAGTCGCTAAGGTTGACGATCAGCTGCGTGAAGGCGGGGAGGTCGGCACCGAAGCCCTTGAATACCTCTTCGAACTGCGGCACCACGAACACGAGCAAGATCGCACTGACCATCAGCGCAACGGCAACCACCATTGCGGGATAGAACATCGCCTTCTTGATCTTGCCCTTGATCGCCTCGATGTTCTCCTTGTAAGTCGCGACCGTGTCCAAGACGGTTTCCAACACGCCCGCCGCCTCGCCCGCGCGCACCAGGTTCCGGTAGAGCTCGTCGAAGTGGGCGGGGTGCTTGCTCAACGCTTCGTAAAGCGACGAGCCACTCTCGATATCGCTTCGGACGTTATTGACCAGATCCGACATTCGCGGATTCTTGTTGCCGTTCGCGATGATCTCCATGGACGAAACGATCGGCACGCCGGACTTCATCATCGTCGCCAACTGGCGACTGAAGATCGCGATCTCCAGCGGCGTCACGGCCCTGCCTGCTCCACCGAACAGCGGTTTCGTCTTTACCTTCACCGTCTTCGGCGTAATGCCCAGGCGGCGCAATTCCGCTCGGACCGCATTGGCATTCTTGCCTTGCTGTTCACCCTTCATCACCTTGCCGCGCTTGTCCGTACCTTGCCAGACGAACACGCTGAGGGAAGTTGCCCGGCGTACAGCCGCTGCTTTGGTGGCACTTTGGGTCGCGGACATGATTCCTAGTCCTTCGTTACGCGATTGATTTCAGCGAGGCTCGTGACGCCGTTCTTTACTTTCAGCAGTGCCGACAGACGGAGGTCTCGCACGCCCGATGCTAACGCCGCTTCCGCAATCTGCATGGCGTTGCCACCTTCAAGGACGATCGCCTGGATCTTCTCGGTCATGGGCATGACCTGATAGATGCCGGTACGGCCCTTGTAACCTTCCGTGCAATCGGAGCAGCCGACCGCCTCATAGATCTTCATGCCGTTGGCCACTTCTTCAGGGCTGAAGCCCTCCGCGAGCAGCGCGTGTTCCGGCAGGTGTACTTCACGCTTGCAGTCGTGCAGACGGCGCGCCAGTCGCTGAGCGATCACCAGCGTAACGGACGAGGTGATGTTGAAAGGCGCGATGCCCATGTTCATCAGGCGCGAAATGGTCTGCGGCGCGTCGTTCGTGTGCAGCGTGGACAAGACCATATGACCGGTCTGAGCGGCCTTGACGGCAATCTCCGCGGTCTCCAGATCGCGGATTTCGCCCACCATGATCACGTCGGGGTCTTGTCGTAGGAAGCTGCGAAGTGCGGCAGCGAAGGTCATGCCGCGCTTGACGTTCATCTGCACCTGGTTGATGCCGGGCACGCGGATTTCGACCGGATCTTCGACGGTAGAGATGTTGCGCTGTTCCTCGTTGAGGATGTTCAGGCCGGTGTAAAGCGAGACGGTCTTGCCCGAACCCGTCGGACCGGTCACCAGCACCATCCCGTACGGCTTGGCGAGCGCAGCCTCGTACAGAGCCCGCTGGTCGTCCTCATACCCCAGCTTGTCGATGCCCAGCTTGGCGGCGCTGCCGTCGAGAATTCGGAGCACCACCTTCTCACCAAACAAGGTTGGGAGTGTGCTGACACGAAAGTCGACCTGCTTCGTCTTGGAAATATTGAGCTTGATGCGACCGTCCTGCGGTACGCGCTTCTCGGCGATATCGAGCTGCGACATGACCTTCAGTCGCGCTGCGATGCGCCCGGAAAGGTTGGTCGGCACCTTGGTGACCTGCTTCAGCAGGCCATCGATGCGCAGGCGGACGCGGTATTCGTTTTCGTAAGGCTCGAAATGGATGTCCGACGCACCGCGACGGATCGCATCCACCAGCACCTTGTTGACGAACTTTACAACGGGCGTGTCGTCCGTCTTGACGTCGATGCCGGTATCCCCGGACAGATCTGCGTCACCTCCGGAAACATCCAGCGTTTCCAGGCCCTCCTGATCGCCGACCGTGTCGGCCAGTGCATCGGTGGCCTCGAGCCATTGGTCGATCGTCCGCGTCAACTTGTCGGCGTCGACCAGAATGGGCTCGATGGCCAGATTGGTCTGGAACTTGATCTCGTCCAGTGCCTGCGCGTTGGTCGGATCGGCCATGCCGATGAACAAGCGATTTCCGCGCCTGAACAACGGAAGTACCAGATGTTTCCGGACCAGGGCCTCACTGATGGACTTGATCGCGGACTGGGAGGGATCGAATGCGCCGACGTCGAGTAGAGGGATGCCGAACTCGACGGAGTTCGCCGCGGCAAGTTGCGCAGGCGTCACCAGGCGTTTGTCGGCCAGGTAAGCGGCGATCGGCTGCTTGGCGACCGTGGCTGCGGAAAGGGCGCTTCGGGCCGCGGCATCGTCGATCGCACCGTCCAGGACGAGGCGACGCGCGATGCCAGTGATGCCGACCAGGTTGGCGGCCGCTACGGTACT
>DASWSX010000159.1:0-14165 GCA_036402435.1 Telluria sp.
ATGCGGTGAGCACCAACGGGTCGCAGCGGCGCACGAGGTTCTCGGCCAGCACGCGCGAGGTGTACGGCAGCTTGTCGTATGCGCCAGGCTGGATGGCATCGACCGCGGCGCGCGTGTCGAAGTAATCGAGCTTTGTGCCCGGCAGGGGTTTGCGGTTACCAGTGTTCATAATTTTGATCCCTCTGCCGCCGCTCCGCAGGGAAGCGGCGGCGGTACATTACTTGCGGGCCGAAATCGGCACGAACTGCAGGTCTTCCGGTCCGACGTAGTTGGCGCTCGGGCGGATGATCTTGTTGTCGATACGCTGCTCGATGACGTGCGCGGCCCAGCCCGACGTGCGCGAGATGACGAACAGCGGCGTGAACATCGCGGTCGGCACGCCCATCATGTGATACGACACGGCCGAGAACCAGTCCAGGTTGGGGAACATCTTCTTCACTTCCCACATCACTGTTTCGAGGCGTTCGGCAATGTCGAACATCTTGGTGGTGCCGGCATCGCGCGACAGCGAGCGCGCCACTTCCTTGATTACCTTGTTGCGCGGGTCCGAGACCGTGTACACAGGGTGGCCGAAGCCGATTACGACTTCCTTGTTGGCGACGCGGTTGCGGATATCGGCCTCTGCTTCATCCGGGTTCTCGTAGCGTTTCTGGATCTCGAGCGCGACTTCGTTGGCGCCGCCGTGCTTCGGGCCGCGCAGCGCGCCGATCGCGCCAGTGATGGCCGAGTGGATGTCCGAACCCGTACCGGCGATGACGCGCGAGGTAAAGGTCGACGCGTTGAATTCGTGTTCCGCGTACAGGATCAGCGAGGTGTGCATCGCCTTTTCCCAGCTCTTCGGAGGCTTCACGCCGTGCAGCATGTGCAGGAAGTGGCCGCCGATCGAATCGTCGTCGGTCTCGACGTCGATGCGCTTGCCGTTATGGCTGAAATGGTACCAGTACAGCAGCATCGAGCCGAACGACGCCATCAGGCGGTCGGCGATGTCGCGCGCGCCCGGCGCGTTGTGGTCGTCCTTTTCAGGCAGCACGCAGCCCAGGGTCGACACGCCGGTGCGCATCACGTCCATCGGGTGGCTCGACGCCGGCAGCGCTTCGAGCGCGGCCTTCACAGCTTGCGGCAAGCCGCGCAGCGATTTCAGCTTGGCCTTGTAGCCGGCCAGTTCGGCCGAATTGGGCAGCTTGCCATGCACCAGCAGGTAGGCGATTTCTTCGAATTCCGAGTTGTCGGCGATGTCGAGGATGTCGTAGCCGCGGTAGTGCAGGTCGTTGCCGGTTTTGCCGACCGAGCAGAGGGCCGTGTTACCGGCTGCGACGCCGGACAGTGCTACCGATTTTTTTGGCTTGAAGGCTGATGCTGCGGTTTGCTCACTCATGTTTCTATCTCCGGTAATCGTGGACTAATTATTTCTTTTGCGCTGCGAACAGCGCGTCGAGCTTCTGCTCGAAGTCGTGGTAGTTGATGCGCTCGTACAGTTCCATGCGGGTCTGCATGGTGTCGATCACGTTCTTCTGGGTGCCATCGCGGCGGATCGCGCCGTACACGTTTTCAGCGGCCTTGTTCATGGCGCGGAAGGCGGACAGCGGGTACAGCACCAGGCCCACGTCGGCGCCCTTCAGTTCTTCGGTCGTAAACAACGGGGTCGAGCCGAACTCGGTGATGTTTGCCAGCACCGGTACCTTGACGGCTTTCGCGAACTGCGAGTACATGGCCAGGTCGGTGATCGCTTCCGGGAAGACCATGTCGGCGCCGGCTTCGACGCACGCGATGGTGCGTTCGATTGCGGCTTCCAGGCCTTCCACGGCCAGCGCATCGGTGCGCGCCATGATGACGAAGCTGTCGTCGGTGCGCGCGTCGACAGCGGCCTTGATGCGGTCGACCATCTCCTGTTTCGTAACGATCTCCTTGCCGGGACGGTGGCCGCAACGCTTCGCGCCGACCTGGTCTTCGATGTGCATCGCGGCCGCGCCGAACTTGATCATCGACTTGACGGTGCGCGCAACGTTGAAGGCGGATGCGCCGAAGCCGGTGTCGACGTCGACCAGCAGCGGCAGGTCGCACACGTCCGTGATGCGGCGCACGTCGGTCAGCACGTCGTCCAGGTTCGAGATGCCCAGGTCAGGCAGGCCGAGCGAGCCGGCAGCGACGCCGCCGCCGGACAGGTAGATCGCGCGGAAACCGGCGCGCTTGGCCAGCAGTGCGTGGTTGGCGTTAATGGCGCCGACAACCTGCAATGGCGATTCTTCCTGCACTGCACGGCGGAACAGCGCGCCTGGTGATTCTCTCATTGTGGACTCCTGGTGATGTTGCGTTGTGTATGTTGATGCTCTTCTATTGCAAGGTGCGTGCCACCGTCGCAGGGCACCATACGTCCTTTGCAATATGAGGAAAAACGTCGAATATTCAATGCCTTACGAGCAAAACATGCAAATATTATTAACCCTACAATACCAGCCAGAGGTTTCAACGCGCGTTCCATTTGAAACAACGTGCAACAAATGAATTAGAATTGCAACATGAGCTATCCGCCCCGCCCCAACGCCGACGCAGGCGACAAACCCGTCATCTGGACCGTGTCGGTGTCGCGCCTGTCCGACCTTTTCCGCGACATCACGCTGGAATACGACCACGTCGCGTCGATCGAGCCGATCAACCTCGGCTTCGACGAAGCCGCGCGCCACATCCGCGAACGCATGGCCACTGAGCGCTGCGACGTGGTCATTGCGGCCGGCTCCAACGCGGCCTACCTGAAGGGCCGCGTGTCGGTGCCGGTGGTGATCGCCAAAGCCAGCGGCTTCGACGTGATGCAGGCGCTGGCGCGGGCGCGGCGCGTATCGGACCGCATCGGCGTCATCACCTACCAGGAGCAGCTGCCCGAACTGGCCGAATTCGGCGCGACCTTTGGCGTGCCGATCGCGCAGCGCACTTACGCGACCGAAGAAGACGCGCGCGCGCAGATCAACGACCTGAAGGCAGCCGGCATCAAGGCGATTGTGGGCGCCGGCCTGATTACCGACCTGGCCGAGGAAGCCGGACTGACGGGCGTGTTCGTGTACTCGGCGGCCTCGATCCGCCAGGCGTTCGATGACGCGCTCGAGATGGCGCGCCTGACGCAGCTCGAATCAAGCCGCAGCCCGCGCGCCGTCGTGGCCGACACGCTGCGCGCCAAGCATGGCCTCAACGACCTGCGCGGAGAATCGGACGCGATGGAAAAGCTGCGCCAGTCGGTCGTGCTGTATGCGCGCTCTCCGGCGACGGTGCTGATCCAGGGCGAGACCGGCACCGGCAAGGAGCTGGTGGCGCAGGCGATCCACCGCGAAGGCCCGCGCAGCCTTGGCGCGAACCGGCCGTTCGTCGCGGTCAACTGCGGCGCGATCGCCGAGTCGCTGCTGGAATCGGAACTGTTCGGCCACGAAGAAGGCGCCTTCACCGGCGCGCGCCGCGGCGGCCACGCGGGCTTGTTCGAAGCGGCGCACCGCGGGACCCTCTTCCTCGACGAAATCGGCGAGATGCCGCTGACGCTGCAAACGCGCCTGCTGCGCGTGCTCGAAGAACGCGAGGTGGTGCGGGTTGGCGGCACGCGGCCGGTGGCGGTGCATGTCCGCGTGATCAGCGCGACGCACTGCGACCTCGAGGCGCGCGTTCGCGAAGGCCGCTTCCGCGCCGACCTGTTCTACCGGCTTGCGGTGCTGCGCATGGCGCTGCCGCCGCTGCGCGAACGCCGCGCCGACATCAGCGTGCTGGCGGAGTGGTCGCTGAAGAACGCGCTGGCGGCACTGGGCGCGCGGCCGCATCCGAACCTGCATGCCGAGATCGCGGCATGCGCGCCGCTGCTGGAACGATACGACTGGCCGGGCAACGTGCGCGAGCTGCGCAACCTGGCCGAGCGGCTGGCGCTGTTCCTCGCGGCCGAGCCGTTGCAGGCGCTGACGCCCGCGTTCATGCTATCGCTGGCGCCGGAACTCGCGCGCCAGCCGGTTGGGCCGATGCCGCCGGCGCCGGCCATCATTGCGGCGCCTCCCGGCGAAACCGTGGAAGACGTGCTGGCCCGGTTCGGCGGGCGCCGCGACGAGGCCGCGCAATACCTCGGCATCAGCCGCACCACGCTGTGGCGGAAATTGCGAAAGAATTAACTAGCACAACCACCGTGTTTCGTTTGCTTGCACGTCAATGCGAACTCGCTTGAATCGGCGCAGAATCGTCCAGATATTCGGCCGGGGGCATTCCTTGGCTCAACTTTTGGCCTTGGAGAAACACGATGGCACAGACTCCGCAACCGGCGCTGTTTTCATTGATCGGTAACACGCCCCTGGTTGAAGTAACCCGCATCGACACTGGCCCCTGCCAGCTCTTCCTCAAACTGGAATCCCAAAATCCGGGCGGCTCGATCAAGGACCGCATCGGCCGCGCCATGATCGAGGCGGCCGAAGCCAGCGGCAGCTTGCGGCCGGGCGGCGTGGTGGTCGAAGCGACAGCCGGAAACACCGGCATCGGCCTGGCGCTGGTGGCGCGCATCAAGGGCTACCGCGTGGTACTGGTGGTGCCCGACAAAATGGCGATCGAGAAGGTGCTGCACCTGAAGGCGCTGGGCGCGGAGATCCACCTGACCCGCTCGGACGTTGGCAAAGGCCACCCCGAGTACTACCAGGACTATGCGGCGCGGCTGGCGCGCGAGATTCCGAATGCATGGTTCGCCGACCAGTTCAACAACCAGGCCAACCCGTACGCGCACGAGTCGACCACCGGCCCCGAATTGTGGCGCCAGAGCGGCGAGCGCCTCGATGCGGTAGTCGTCGGCGTCGGCTCGGGCGGCACCCTCACCGGCCTGTCGCGCTACTTCAGCGCGGTGCAGCCGGAGCTCGAATTCGTGCTGGCCGATCCGAAGGGTTCGATCCTTGCGGAGTACGTCGAAACGGGCAAACTGTCGGAAGTATCCGGATCGTGGGCGGTCGAAGGCATCGGCGAAGACTTCATTCCCAGCATCGCCGACCTGTCGCGGGTGAGCCGCGCGTACACCATCAGCGACGAAGAGAGCTTCCACAGCGCGCGGCTGCTGCTGCGCGAGGAAGGCATTCTGGCCGGATCGTCGACCGGCACCTTGCTTGCCGCTGCCTTGCGCTACTGCCGCGCGCAGACCACGCCCAAGCGCGTCGCCAGCTTTGTGTGCGACACCGGCACCCGTTACCTGACCAAGGTGTACAGCGACGGCTGGATGGTCGACCAGGGCCTGCTCAAGCGCCCTCTCCTCGGCGACCTGCGCGACCTGATCGGGCGCCGCCATGACGAGGGCGAGGTGGTGACGGTGGCGCCGTCCGACAACCTGCTCACCGCGTTCAACCGCATGCGCAGCACCGACCTTGCGCAGCTGCCGGTGATCGACAACGGCCGCCTGGCCGGCATCATCGATGAATCGGACCTGCTGCTGCACGTGACCACGGCCTCGGGAAAATTCTCCAGCCTGGTCAGCGACACGATGACGGCGCAACTGCGCACACTGCGCCCCAGCGCCAGCATGCAGCAGCTGCGCGAGATTATCGACCAGGGCCTGACGGCGGTTATCACCGACGACGGCCACTTCTACGGCCTGATCACACGCTTCGACCTCCTTAACCACCTGCGCAGGACATTATCGTGAACGACTCTCCCAGCAAAAAGCACATCAACACGCGCGTGATCCACGGCGGCCAGTCGCCCGACCCGAGCACGGGCGCGGTGATGCCGCCGATTTATGCGACGTCCACCTTCGCGCAGCAAAGCCCCGGCGTGCACAAGGGCCTCGACTACGGCCGTTCGCACAACCCGACCAGGTGGGCGCTGGAGCGCTGCGTGGCCGATCTTGAAAGCGGTGCGCAGGCGTTTGCGTTCGCATCAGGGCTGGCCGCGATATCGACGGTGCTGGAACTGGCTGACAGCGGCTCGCACATCGTCGCCGGCGACGACATGTATGGCGGCACCTACCGGCTGTTCGAGCGGGTGCGCAGGCGCAGCGCGGGCCACGACTTCAGCTACGTCGACCTGACCTCGACCGAGGCGCTGCTGGCGTCACTGAAACCGGAGACGCGCATGGTGTGGGTTGAGACGCCGACCAATCCGATGCTCAAGCTGGCCGACCTTGAGGCGATTGCAGCCATCTGCCGTGAGCGCGGGATCATTTCCGTGTGCGACAACACGTTCGCCAGCCCGGTCGTGCAGCGGCCGCTGGAACATGGGTTCGACATCGTGGTGCACTCCACTACCAAGTACATGAACGGGCATTCGGACGTCATCGGGGGTGTAGCAGTGGTGGGCGCGCAGCTGCACCAGCGCGAATGGTGCGAGCAGCTGGGCTTCCTGCAGAATTCGGTGGGCGCGATCCAGGGGCCGTTCGACAGCTTCCTGGTACTGCGCGGGATTAAAACACTGGCGCTGCGGCTGGAGCGCAGCTGCGCGAATGCGCTGGATCTGGCGCAGTGGCTTGAGCGCGAGCCGAAGGTGCGCAAGGTGTACTACCCCGGGCTGGAGTCGCATCCGCAGCACGCGCTGGCGCGGCGCCAGATGAATGGCTACGGCGGCATTATCTCGATCGAGCTCGATACCGACCTCGCAGGGGCGCGCCGCTTCCTGGAGCGCTGCGAGGTGTTCACGCTGGCCGAGAGCCTCGGCGGCGTGGAGAGCCTGATCGAGCATCCGGCCTTGATGACCCATGCGACCATTCCGGCGGCGCAGCGGGCCGAACTCGGCATCAGCGACAGCTTGATCCGCCTGTCCGTCGGGATTGAGGATCTAGAGGATCAGCGCCACGATTTGCGGGTGGCGCTGGCCGCGATTTGAGCTCCGGTTTCGACTGATGTGCACATAAAAAAACCCGCACACTGTGCGGGTTTTTGTTTGCGCTTGCGCGCTTACTCGATTTCGACCGTCTCGGCCGGCGCCGGTGGCGGCGTGATGTCGCCTTCCGGGAACTCGATCAGGACGTTGTCGCTGTCGTCCAGGTCGACCGTGATGCGCCCGCCGTTGACCAGGCGGCCAAACAGCAGCTCGTCGGCCAGCGCCTTGCGGATCATGTCCTGGATCAGGCGCGACATCGGGCGCGCGCCCATCTGCGGATCGAATCCCTTCTTCGCCAGGTACTTGCGCAGCTTCTCGGTGAACACCGCCTCGACCTTCTTCTCGTGCAGCTGCTCTTCCAGCTGCATCAGGAACTTGTCGACCACGCGCAGGATGATTTCCTCGTCCAGCGCACGGAAGCTGATGGTCGCGTCGATACGGTTGCGGAACTCCGGCGTGAACATGCGCTTGATGTCGGCCATCTCGTCGCCGGCAGCCTTCGAATCGGTGAAGCCCATCGAGCGCTTGGTCAGGCTTTCCGCGCCAGCATTCGTGGTCATGATGATGATCACGTTGCGGAAGTCGGCCTTGCGTCCGTTGTTGTCGGTCAGCGTGCCATGGTCCATCACCTGCAGCAGGATGTTGAAAATGTCCGGGTGGGCTTTTTCAATCTCGTCCAGCAGCAGCACCGCGTGCGGCTTCTTGGTAATGGCTTCGGTCAGCAAACCGCCCTGGTCGAATCCGACGTAGCCCGGAGGCGCGCCGATCAGGCGGCTCACTGCGTGCCGTTCCATGTACTCCGACATGTCGAAGCGAATCAGCTCGATGCCGAGGATGAAGGCCAGCTGCTTGGCCACCTCGGTCTTGCCGACGCCGGTAGGACCGGAGAACAGGAAGGAGCCAATCGGCTTGTCCGTCTTGCCCAGGCCGGCGCGCGCCATCTTGATGGCCGACGACAGCGCATCGATCGCAGGGTCCTGGCCGAACACGACGTTGCGCAGGTCGCGGTCGATGGTCTGCAGCTTGCTGCGGTCGTCCTGGTTGACGGTCTGCGGCGGAATACGCGCGATCTTGGCGATGATGTCCTCGATCTCGGTTTTACCAATGGTCTTCTTCTGCTTCGACTTCGGCAGGATGCGTTGCGCCGCACCGGCTTCGTCGATGACGTCGATCGCCTTGTCTGGCAGGTGGCGGTCATTGATGAAGCGGGCCGCCAGTTCGGCCGCGGTCGACAGCGCCGACGACGAATACTTCACGCCGTGGTGCTCTTCGAAGCGCGACTTAAGGCCGCGCAGGATCTGCACGGTCTGCTCGACGGTTGGCTCGTTGACGTCGACCTTTTGGAACCGGCGCGACAGCGCGTGGTCTTTTTCGAACACGCCGCGGAATTCGGTAAACGTGGTCGCACCGATGCACTTGAGCTGGCCATTGGACAGCGCAGGCTTGAGCAGGTTGGACGCGTCCAGCGTGCCGCCCGAGGCCGAACCGGCGCCGATGATCGTGTGGATCTCGTCGATGAACAGGATGCCGTTCGGCGCGTCCTTGAGCTGCTTGAGCACGGCCTTCAGGCGCTGCTCGAAGTCGCCGCGGTACTTGGTGCCGGCCAGCAGCGCGCCCATGTCCAGCGAGTAGACAATGGCGTTGCTGAGGATCTCCGGCACGTCGCCTTGCGTGATGCGCCATGCCAGGCCTTCGGCGATCGCGGTCTTGCCCACGCCAGCCTCGCCCACCAGCAGCGGATTGTTCTTGCGGCGGCGGCACAGGATCTGGATGACCCGGTCGACTTCTTCCTCGCGCCCGATCAGCGGATCGATCTTGCCTTCGGAAGCTGCCTTGTTCAGGTTCTGGGTGAACTGGTCGAGCGGGCTTTCCTTGGTCTGTCCTTCGACCTGCGCTTCTTCCACGCCTTCGGATGCCTTCTGGCTGTCGACCTGCTGGTCCTTTCGTACGCCGTGCGAGATGAAATTGACGACGTCCAGGCGCGTCACCCCCTGCTGATGCAGGTAGTACACGGCGTGCGAATCCTTTTCGCCGAAGATCGCCACCAGCACGTTGGCGCCGGTAACTTCTTTCTTGCCGTTCGAGGCCGACTGGACGTGCATGATCGCGCGCTGGATCACGCGCTGGAACCCGAGCGTTGGCTGGGTATCGACTTCGCCGGTACCCGGAACGGTCGGCGTGTTATCGCCGATAAAGTTGGTCAGGGTCTTGCGCAGGTCTTCAATGTTGACCGCGCAGGCACGCAGGACTTCGGCTGCGGATGGGTTGTCCAGCAGCGCCAGCAGTAAATGCTCAACCGTAATAAATTCGTGCCGTGCTTGCCGGGCTTCGACAAAGGCCATGTGTAAAGAGACTTCAAGTTCCTGCGCAATCATACTTCCTCCATCACACATTGCAGGGGATGCCCTGCCTTGCGCGCATGCGTTAATACAAACTCCACTTTGGTACACGCTATATCTTTGGAAAACACGCCGCACACTCCTTTGCCGTGGCGGTGAACGGATAGCATGATCTGCGTCGCCGTTTCGCGATCCTTATTGAAGTACTCCTGGATGATGGCCACTACGAATTCCATCGGGGTATAGTCATCATTCAGCAGCGCTACCTGGTATAGCGGAGGCGGTTTGACCACCTGCCGTTCCAGCACTTGTTCGGTATCTTGCTTGGTTGCCATACGCTTATTCTAAGGCTTTCAACGATGATGCACTGTGTAAACATCAGGCCAGTTTCATTTGTTTTCCCATCTTACGCGTTTTCGCGACTAAGCGCAGATGGCGACCCGATTCGGGAAATCAAGAGTTGCGTTTTGGACCAATGTGGCACGAAAGACAATTTCTTCCAAAAGCGCTTGACTTGAAATATTATTCCGCCAACAATGCGGATATTGACTTGTACTTATGTACTCGTTGATAAGATGTGAGCAGCTGAGGAGGGGGCAAGAAGCTTCTTGCTTTTATGGCTCGTGTGATTTGTTTATATTTGAAAGTTCTTTTATGGCAACAGGTACAGTTAAGTGGTTCAATGATTCCAAAGGCTTTGGCTTCATCACTCCAGATGACGGCGGCGAGGATCTGTTCGCACACTTTTCCGCAATCAACATGAACGGTTTCAAGACCCTCAAAGAAGGTCAAAAAGTTCAGTTCGAAGTCACGCAAGGCCCTAAAGGCAAGCAAGCTTCCAACATCCAGTCCGCTTAATCAAAGCGAACTTGGTGTGAAAGACCCCGTCCTTGTGGCGGGGTTTTTTTTCGTCCTGTGATTTGTCAGGCGGCCAGCTGGCGGGCACGGGCCACCGGCGGCAGCGCCCTGCCCTGGCTGGCAACGGGACTCCGGTTGCTGTCGAGCGCGAAGGTATCCACTACCCGCGCCAGGTCGTCTGCCTGGTCCTGCAGCGAACGCGCGGCGGCGGCAGCCTCTTCGACCTGCGCCGCGTTTTGCTGCGTAAAGCTATCCATCTCGGTAATCGCGCGGTCGATTTCGTTAATGTTCGATTCCTGCTCCGCGCTGGCCGCACTGATCTGGCCCATGATGTCGGTCACGCGCCGGACGCTGTGGACAATTTCCTCCATGGTAGCGCCAGCTTTGCTGACCAGTTCCGAGCCGGTCTGGACGCGGCCGACCGAGTCGCCGATCAG
This sequence comes from Telluria sp., assembly GCA_036402435.1. Classification (GTDB taxonomy): domain Bacteria; phylum Pseudomonadota; class Gammaproteobacteria; order Burkholderiales; family Burkholderiaceae_D; genus Telluria_A. The sequence goes on from DASWSX010000159.1 coordinate 10,442, forward strand.
CTGCTTGATTTCCTTGGCGGCAGCGGCCGAGCGTTGCGCCAGCATCCGCACTTCGGACGCGACCACCGCAAACCCGCGGCCCTGCTCACCGGCACGGGCCGCCTCGACCGCCGCGTTCAACGCCAGGATGTTGGTCTGGAAGGCGATGCCGTCGATGACGGAAATGATGTCGACGATCTGCTTCGACGATTCGTTAATCGACGCCATCGTATCGACGACCTGCGCCACCACGCCGCCGCCGCGCACCGCCACGCCCGAGGCCGAGATGGCCAGTTCGTTGGCCCGGCGCGCGCTCTCACCGTTGAGCCGCACGCGCGAGGTCAGCGCATCCATCGATGCCACCGTCCCTTGCAGCGAATAGGCCTGGCGCTCGGTGCGCTCCGATAAATCGAGGTTGCCGGTGGCGATCTCGCGCGACGCCGCGGCGATGGTTTCCACGCCCTGGTGTACCCGCGCCATGGCGCCATGCATCGCGCCAATCGCCACCTGCAGCGCCTGGCCGGCGGCACTTTGCGCGTCGTGTTCGTCACGTCGCAGGTCGATCGCACCCCCGCTGCCCGACAGTGCGGCCACGGTCGCGGTCAACTCCGCCGCCTGCTGCGTTTCGCGGCGCAACATGATGGAGAGGAAGCAGAGCACGCCGGTCTCCACGATCACATAGGCGGCATGCACCAGCACGCGCCCGAAGCCCGGCTCGGTCATGCAACGCACGCCGTACCCCAGCTCCTGCAAGTAATTAAAGCTCAGGTGATGAAGCGCAATGACTGCCGCGCCGACCACCACGACCACCCAGTCGCGATAGCACAGCAGGAAAGCCAGCAGCACGAAGATACCGAAGTGCAGCTCATTCATGCCCGCCGCCTGGTGGATGTGCAAGGCGCTGAATACCATCAGCGACACCGCCACCACCACCGCTGTCAGCCGCGTTCCGCCGGCCATCAGGATCATGGCGGTGGGGACCAGCGCGGCCGGCAGTCCGGCCACCAGCGCCCATTTCATCGTGTCATGCATCACCGACAGTCCCAGCGACATGAGGAACAAGCCCCAGATGATGAACAGCATGAGGCGGTCAGCCTGGTGGTAATGGGTGCGGTCGACGTTGGGCATTTTTTGGGCCTGGTTTTATTGTTGAGCAGCGGTGATTGGGCAAGTCCGAACGACATCATTTGATGCCGCAAAGAAAGTATAGCTCAGTGAACAGTCTGTCCAACACTTGTCCATGACAAAATAATGCTTTGTCGCAACAACACGAATGACGCCTATGATCAAAAAAACATTGGACGTAAAAAAACCCGCACCTCGGGAGAGATGCGGGTTGTCTTGGCGCGGGGGCCTGATTACATGTTTTCGATCATCACTTCGCCAAAGCCGGAGCACGACACCTGCGTCGCACCTTCCATCAGGCGCGCGAAGTCGTACGTGACCTTCTTCGACGCGATCGATTTCTGCATCGATTCGATGATCAGGTCGGCCGCTTCAGTCCAGCCCATGTGACGAAGCATCATTTCAGCCGACAGGATCAGCGAACCGGGGTTCACGTAGTCCTTGCCTGCGTACTTCGGCGCGGTGCCGTGGGTGGCTTCGAACATTGCCACCGAATCGGACATGTTGGCGCCCGGCGCGATACCGATGCCGCCAACCTGGGCCGCCAGCGCGTCGGAAATATAGTCGCCGTTCAGGTTCAGGGTCGCGATGACGCTGTACTCTGCCGGACGCAGCAGGATCTGCTGCAGGAACGCGTCGGCGATTGAATCCTTGATCATGATCTCGCGGCCGGTCTTGGGATTCTTGAACTTGCACCAAGGGCCGCCATCGATCAGCTCGGCGCCGAACTCCTTCTGTGCCAGCGCGTATGCCCAGTCACGGAAGCCGCCTTCGGTGTACTTCATGATGTTGCCCTTGTGGACAATCGTCACGGAAGGCTTGTCATTGTCGATCGCGTACTGGATCGCCTTGCGCACCAGGCGCTCGGTACCTTCGATCGACACCGGCTTGATGCCCAGGCCCGAGGTATTCGGGAAGCGGATCTTGGTCACGCCCATTTCCTTGATCAGGAAGTCCATCAGCTTCTTGGCGCCCTCTGAACCCTGCTGGTATTCGATACCGGCGTAAATGTCTTCCGAGTTCTCGCGGAAGATGACCATGTCGGTCTTCTCGGGCTGTTTCAGCGGCGAAGGAACGCCGGCGAAGTAGCGCACCGGACGCAGGCAGACATACAGGTCGAGCTGCTGGCGCAGGGCGACGTTGAGCGAACGGATGCCGCCGCCGACCGGCGTCGTCAACGGGCCCTTGATCGAGACGACGTAGTCCCGGACCGCGTCCAGCGTTTCTTCCGGCAGCCACACGTCGGGGCCGTACACGCGCGTCGACTTTTCGCCTGCAAACACTTCCATCCAGCTGATCTTGCGCTTGCCACCGTAGGCTTTGGCCACCGCGGCATCGACCACCTTGATCATCACCGGGGTGATGTCGATGCCGGTGCCGTCGCCTTCGATGAAAGGAATGATCGTATTATCCGGGACCGCGAGCGACTGGTCGGCGTTGACGCTGATTTTCTGGCCCTCGGCCGGGACGGTGATATGTTGGTACATTGTGTTCTCCCAATTGGACTTATGCGCGATTGCGAGGTGCGCGACTGCGAATGGTGCGGTAGTCTTAATATTGCATTATGCACCACGACGGTCCGACGCTAGCCCTACCCGTAAAAAAACCCGCCGCGGTCAAGCCGACCGGGCGGGTTTTTTTCTGGCGATCACAGTGCCGTGGCGAAAGTTACGCCAGTGTTGCGAGCGCGTCGTTGAAGGTCGCGCTCGGACGCATGGCCGCGGACACTTTCGCCTCGTCCAGCTTGTAGTAGCCGCCCACGTCGACCGGCTTGCCCTGCACGGCCAGCAGCTCGGCCACGATCTTCTCCTCGTTCTCCGACAGCGACTTGGCCAGCGGCGCGAAATGCGCGGCCAGTTCAGCGTCCTCGGTCTGCGCGGCCAGTTCCTGCGCCCAGTACAGCGACAGGTAGAACTGGCTGCCGCGGTTGTCGAGTTCACCGGTCTTCGGCGACGGCGACTTGCGGTTGTCCAGCAGCTTGCCGGTGGCGTCGTCCAGCGTGCTGGCCAAAATCTTGGCCTTGGCGTTGCCGGTCTTCAGGCCCAGGTCTTCGAAGGACACGGCCAGCGCCAGGAACTCGCCCAGCGAATCCCAGCGCAGGTGGTTTTCCTCGACCAGCTGCTGCACGTGCTTCGGCGCCGAACCGCCCGCGCCGGTCTCGTACATGCCGCCGCCGGCCATCAGCGGAACGATCGACAGCATCTTGGCGCTGGTGCCCAGCTCCAGGATCGGGAACAGGTCGGTCAGGTAGTCGCGCAGGATGTTGCCGGTCACCGAAATGGTGTCCAGCCCGCGTTTCAGGCGCTCGAGCGTGTAGCGCATCGCGCGCACCTGCGACATGATCTGGATGTCCAGGCCAGTCGTGTCGTGATCCTTCAGGTAGGTGCGGACCTTCGTGATCAGCTCGTTCTCATGCGGACGGTACGGGTCGAGCCAGAACACGGCAGGCATGCCGGAGTTGCGCGCGCGCGTGACGGCCAGCTTGACCCAGTCGCGGATCGGCGCGTCCTTGACCTGGCACATGCGCCAGATGTCGCCCTGCTCGACGTTTTGCGACAGCAGCACTTCGCCCGTTGCCAGGTCGGTGATGTTGGCCACGCCGTCTTCCTCGATCTCGAAG
>DASWSX010000160.1:0-2279 GCA_036402435.1 Telluria sp.
GTCTTGGTCTCGTTGGCCTCGACCTTTTTCTCGACCAGCGCCATCACGTCCTCACGGTACGTGTCGTGGTATTCCTCGGGATGCCATTCCTCGCTCATGCCCTCGACCAGCGCCATTGCCATCTTCAGTTCCTTGTCCGACAGCTGGGCCGACTTCGCATCCGACGCCGGTATCTTCAGTTCGTCGGACGCGCGGATCTCGTCGGCGTAGCGCAGCGTGTTGAGCACGATGGTGTCGCCCACGCAGACCAGCGCCGCCAAATGCTGCTTGACGCGGATGACCACGCGCGCGATGCCGATCTTGCCGGTTTTGCGCAGCGTCTCGCGCAGCAGCGCATACACCTTGTCGCCGCCTTTGCCTGGTGCGAGGTAGTAGGGCTGCTCGTAGAACAGCAGCGGCACCTGCTCGGCGTCGACAAAGGCGACGATGTCGATGGTGCCGGTGGCTTCGGGATTGGCGCGGCGCAGGTCCTCTTCGGACAGCACCACATACTCTCCGCTCGAATATTCATAGCCCTTGACGATGTCGTCCCAGCTCACTTCCTTCTGGTTGTTCTTGTTATAGCGCTTGAAGCCGACCGGTGAAAAATCGCGGCGGTCGAGCATCGTCAGGTCCAGCGAGTGGTTTTGCACCGCCGGGTACATCTCGACAGGAATGTGCACCAGCCCGAAGCTGATAGCGCCTTTCCATAAACTGCGTGCCATATGCGTCCTTTCGCCGGCAAGCCGGACTTGATGAAATCAGCCTACGCTGCCTGTGATCGGCAAGACGATGCCGCTGATGTAGCTTGAACAAACCGGTGAAGCGAGGAACACGAACGCGGGCGATATCTCGTCCGGCTGCGCGGGACGCTTCATGTCGGTACTCTTGCCGAATTCCTTGATCTTGTCGGGCGACTGGTCGGCCGGGTTCAGCGGCGTCCACACCGGACCCGGTGCGACAGCGTTTACGCGGATGCCCTGGTCGAGCAGGTTGGCCGCCAGCGACATCGTGAACGCATGGATCGCGCCTTTGGTGGCCGAGTAGTCGAGGAGGTTCTTTGAACCCTTCAGCCCCGTCACCGAACCGTTGTTGATGATCGCGGCGCCGCGCTTGAGGTAGGGCAGGGCCGCCTTCACCATGTGGAAGTAACCGTAGATATTGGTGCGCATGGTCTCGTCGAAGCGCTCTTCGGTCAGGTCAAGCAGCGACTGCGCGTGTTCCTGGAACGCGGCGTTGTTGACCAGGATGTCGAGGTGGCCGAAGTGGGCGACAACCTGTTCGACGGCCTGCTTGCAGAACTCCATGTCCTTGACGTCGCCCGAGATGGTGACGCAGCGCGCGCCTTCGGCTTCCACGCAGCGCTTGGTTTCTTGCGCATCTTCGTGTTCGTTCAGGTACATGATCGCGACGTCGGCGCCTTCGCGCGCATACAGCACGGCGATGGCGCGCCCGATCCCCGAGTCGCCGCCGGTGACGATCGCCACCTTGCCATCGAGCTTGCGGCTGCCATGGTAGCCCTCGGCCATGAACTGGGGCTTGAGCTCCATCTCGGCTTCCAGGCCTGGCTTGACCAGGTGCTGCTCCGGCATGGGCGGAACTGGCTTGTTTTGCTTGCCGGCCTGGACCGGCTCCTTGCTTTCTTCCTTCTCGCCGGCGGCGTCTTTCTGGTCCTGGCGGCTCTGGATCGCGCGCTGTTTGTCCGCAGCTCCCTCGGCAGCCGTGTTCAGGCCCGTCTCATCCGGTTCTGTCATGTTTTCCTCCTGGGCGTTATCAGGAAAGTATTGGCGCAGCCCGTCCGGTTGACGGTGCGCTTACACACATAGGCGCGGAATCGCGACAGATGTGCATGCCGTTGGGAAATTTGTTGGGTCGCCTTGTGATAGGCTTGCGGTTTTGGCAGCAGGACAGAACATGCTTGAGTGGTTGAGGCGCTACCGGCGCTCCATGCTGGCTGGCGACATTGGCGCAGGTTTCGTGGTGGCGATGATGATGATCCCGCAGGGGATGGCGTATGCCCTCGTGGCGGGCCTGCCGCCGGTGGTCGGGCTGTATGCCAGCATCGTGCCGCCGCTGCTGTACGCGCTGTTTGGATCGAGCATGACGCAGTCGGTGGGGCCGATGGCGATCATCTCGCTGATGACGGCCACCGCGCTGGCGCCGCTGGCAGCTGCCGGATCGGGCCTGTACCTTGTGCTGGCAGCGCAGCTGGCGCTGATGTCAGGCGTGGTGCTGCTCGCTTGCGGCCTGCTGCGCATCGGCTTCCTGGCCAATTTCTTTTCGCGGCCGGTGATGAGCGG
>DASWSX010000161.1:0-2994 GCA_036402435.1 Telluria sp.
ACAAACTCGGGCATCGCCAGGCGTTCCGGCGTGCAGAACACGATGCGGTAGCGGCCGCTGCTGATGCCTTCCAGCGCGTCCTCTTCCTCTTCGCGCGACAGGCTGCTGTTGACCTGGGTAGCGCCGATGCCCAGTTCGACCAGCTTTTCGAACTGGTCCTTCATCAGGGAAATCAGCGGCGAGACCACGATCGTGGTGCCAGGAAAGATACGGGCCGGAATCTGGTAGCACAGCGACTTGCCGCTGCCGGTCGGCATGATGGCGAGGGTGTCGGATCCGTCCAGCACGCTGTCGATGACGCGGCGCTGGCCGTCGCGCAGGCGCTCGATCCCGAACACGTTGTGGAGCAGGGTGGCGATCGCATTGCGGCGCACCGCGCGCGCCCCGTTATGCATCAGTTGTCGGTTGTATGTAGTCATGAACCCAACTGTATTCGGTGGCGGGTGCACTCGCCATAGGACGCAGCCTACATCTGTCGTAGGAGCGGCCCTAGCCCCCTACCCCGCCAATCATACAGGCTCATTAGCCAAGCTCCTACACGCGCTCGGACAGTTGACCGATGGTTGCCTTGCGGTACAACTCTTAACATAGAGCCATCGAATGAACAAAAGCAACCGGAGAAACACGATGAACAAATTCCTGCCACTGACCTACGCCGCACTGCACGTTGCGCTGGCCGCGACCGCCACCCTGCTGGTGATCTCGACCGATGTCCTGAGCGGCGCCCACGCAGCCTTCCTGATCCATTAATGGCAGCTACCGCCGGGTAGCTACCAGTAATTCTGCCCTCAGGCGTTCGCACTGAGCGGCAAAGTCAGGCTGAACACGGACCCGCATACCGGCCCGGGCGTTACCGCCAGCCGTCCCCCATGCGCCTCGGCCAGCTGGCGCGAAATGTACAGCCCCAGCCCAAGCCCCTTGACGTCGCGGTTGCCCGTGCCGCGTTCGAACGGCTCGAAGATGCGCTGGCGTTCTGTTTCGCTTATTCCCTTGCCCTGGTCGCTGACGTCGACCCGCACCTCGTCCCCTTCCAGATGGACGCTGATCTCGACCGGCATCGCGCAACCGTAGCGCAGCGCATTGGTCAGCAGGTTGACGATCACCTGTTCGACGCGGAACTCATCCCACTGCCCGTGCACGGGATCGTGCGGCACCAGCGTCATCTTGCTGCCTGAGCCTGCCACCTGCAGCGACAAGTCGCTGACGATGCGTTCGAGCAACCCCATCAGTTCCACGGCCACCGGGCGGATCGACAGCGTGCCGCTGCGCATGCGCGACACGTCGAGCATGTCGTCGATCAGGCGGATCATGGCCTGGATCTGGCGTTCGTCGCGCGCGATCATTTTCGGCATCTGGTCCGGGCCGAACGCGGCGAGGTTGCCGCGCTTGAGCTGCAAGGTGCGCATCTGGGTTTCCAGGAACAGCGTGTTGAGCGGCGTGCGCAGTTCGTGCGCGACCAGCGACATGAAGTCGTCGCGCATGCGCAGCGAACGCTCCAGTTCCAGCTGCGTGGCCGACAGTTCGGCCAGCAGCGTTTCCTGCTCGCGCCGGCTCTGCTCCAGCGCGGCCACCTGGCGCCGCGTCTCGTTACGCTGCTGGTAGAGCGCGACGAACACGTTGACCTTGCTGCGCACCGCGTCCGGGTCGAGCGGCTTGTACATGAAATCGACCGCGCCCGACTCGTAGCCCTTGAACGCGTAGTTCAGTTCGCGGCCCGCGGCGCTGACAAACACGATCGGGATATTCCGGGTGCGGTCGGTGCCGCGCATCAGCTCGGCCAGTTCGAAACCGTTCATGCCCGGCATCTGGACATCGAGGATGGCCAGCGCAAACTCATGTTCGAGCAGCAGCGCCAGCGCCTCGTCGCCCGAGCGGGCGTGCAGCACCACGCGGTGCTCGTCGCGCAGCAGGGCGTCGAGCGCCTGCAGGTTTTCGGCCAGATCGTCGACGATCAGGACTTTGGTGGGGTCGTTTGCCCTCATTTTTTCTCCAACAGCAATAACAGGTCGCCGATGTCCGGCAACGCCAGCACGAAGTCCGGCGCCTGCATTTTGATAGCCTGCTCAGGCATGGTTGCCACTTGCGCTTCCTTTGGATCTTGCACGATGGTCAGGCCGCCGGCCTGCTTGATGGCGCGCATCCCGGCCGCGCCGTCGTGGTTGGCGCCGGTCAGCAGCACAGCGGCAAGATGGGGCCCGTAGGCTTCGGCTGCCGACTCCATCAGTACGTCGATCGCAGGCCGCGCGAAATGCACCGGCGCTTCGCAACTCAGGGAGAAGCGGAAATCTTTCTCAACCGACAGATGGTACCCCGAGCCAGCGAAATACACCGTTCCGGGACAAATTTCTCCCTTGTCGAATGCCTCGCTGGCCGACAGCGCCAGCCGCGAAGAAAACAGTTCCGCCAGCCGGCTTTCGCGGTGCTCGGGTACGTGCAGCATGACGATGACGGGCAGGCTATAGCCCTTTGGCAAGCGCGGCAGCAGATGCAGCAGCGCATCGACGCCGCCTGCCGAACCGGCGATCACCACCGCGCGGATATCGCGTCCCGCCAGCAGTGCGGCGTGGCTGGGCGCCGTCATTGGCCCAGCTTCCGGTAGATCCGTTCGCGCTTGACCAGCGGCTCGAAACGGCCCGAATACGCCGAAAACTCCAGGCTCTCCTTGCTGCCCAGCGCCAGGAAGCCGCGGTGGCACAGCGATTCGTGGAACAGCCCGAGCACCCGGTCCTGCAGCTTCTTGTTGAAATAAATCATCACATTGCGGCAGGAGATCAGCTGGGTTTCCGAGAACACGCTGTCGGTGGCCAGGCTGTGGTCGGCAAAGGTGACGTTCTCGATCAGCGACCGGTCGAACAGCGCGCCGCCGTAGGCGGCCGTGTAATAGTCCGAAAAGGCGCGCTTGCCGCCGGCCTGCTGGTAGTTCTCGGTGAACTTGCGCATGTCGCGCAGGGCAAACACGCCGCGCCGCGCCGCGTCCAGCGACACCGGGTTGAT
>DASWSX010000162.1:0-11022 GCA_036402435.1 Telluria sp.
CCAGCCGCAAGATGGTGTACGATGCGTGGCGCACGCGTGCGGGTTCGCGTGCCCGAACCATCAAGGATAAGCATTGAAGATCACCATCAACGAGGAACTGCGTTCCTTTGTCGACCCGCTCGCCGCCATCGAATACGCCGCACTTGAACGCAGCCTTCTGGCTGAAGGCTGCCGCGATGCGCTGGTGCTGTGGGGCGACACCCTCATCGACGGCCATAACCGCTACGAGATCTGCCAGCGACACGGCATCGAATTCAAAACCGTCCAGAACACCACCTTCGACTCGCTCGAAGACGTCATGCTGTGGATGATCGATAACCACCTCGCGCGTCGCAGCGTGTCCGACTACCAGCGCGGCGTGCTCGCGCTGCGCAAGAAGAACATCGTCTCGACCCGCATGCTGGCGCGCGCAGAGCAGCCGGAGCCTGCGGAAGAAAGCGAAGCCCCGAAGGCACCGGAATCGCCGCCGTGGAACACGCGCGAAGACATCGCCAAGGCGGCGCGCGTATCGAGCAATACGATCAGCCAGATCGAACGCATCCAGAAGGCTGCGACGCCTGAACTGGTCCAGGCGGTCCGCGCCGGCACCATCTCGATCAACGCTGCGGCCAACGTCGCCCAGCTTCCGGAAGCGGAGCAGATCGCCGCGGTCGCGGGCGGGCGCAAGGAGCTGCAGCAAGCGGCGCGCCAGGTGCGCGAGCTCAAGGCGGCAACGCGCCCACGCAAGGAGCCGAAGGAGGGCGACGACGCCGAAGCAGGCGAGCCTGCCGACACCGAAGCGCAGCTGCGCGCGCAGGTGGCCGTGCTGCGCGCGCGCGTCGACGAACTAAGCGCCGAGAACAGGACGTTGCGCGAACAACTCGGCTCGCAGGGCTAAGCAGCAAACACAAAACTAAAAACAGGAGACCGCCAGATGCCAGCCAAAGTTATCCTCTTCACCGCTTTGTTCGCGTGCGCCGCTGCGACAGCATTGCCGGTGTACGCAGCGCCTTATGACGCGTCGATGGTCATCAAGTCCCACAGCGACGCCGACGTCGCGCGCTGGAACAAGCTTGCGCAGCGCGTGACGATCATGCGCGACAAGTGGGGCATTCCCCACGTGTTCGGGAAGACGGATGCGGATGCGGTCTTCGGCCTGATGTATTCGCAGGCGGAGGATGACTTCAACCGGGTCGAGCTCAACTTCATCAATGCGATGGGCCGGCTGGCCGAGGTCGAGGGCGAAAAGCAAATCTGGCGCGACCTGCGCATGAAGCTGTACATCCAGCCGGCGGACATGAAGGCGAAGTACGCCGCCAGCCCTGTATGGCTGAAGAAGCTGATGAACGCGTGGGCCGATGGCCTGAACTGGTACCTGCACACGCATCCAGATGTGAAGCCGAAGCTGATCACGCATTTCGAGCCGTGGATGGCGCTGTCGTTCAGCGAAGGCAGCATCGGTGGCGACATCGAAGAGATCGACCTGAAGCAGCTGGAACATCTGTACGGCAAGCTGCCAAAGCCGGTGCAGGTGGCCGGCAAGGGCTTCGACGAAGAGCCGCGCGGCTCGAACGGATTTGCGATCGCGCCGAAATTAAGCGCATCCGGCAAGGCCCTGTTGCTGATTAATCCGCACACCTCGTTCTACTTCCGTCCTGAAGTGCACGTCGTCAGCGAAGAAGGGCTGAACGCCTATGGCGCGGTGACCTGGGGCCAGTTCTTCGTCTACCAGGGCTTCAACGAGCGGGCAGGGTGGATGCACACGTCCGGCGGCGGCGACGTCATCGACGAGTACCTCGAAACGGTCGTCCAGAAGGACGGCAAGTACTTCTACAAGTACGATGGCAAGGAGCTGCCCGTCAAGGCGGTCCCAATCACGCTGCCGTACAAAACAGCGTCCGGGATGGCCAGCAAAACGGTCACGGCGTACTTCACCCACCACGGCCCGGTCGTGCGCGAGCTTGATGGCAAATGGGTCGCGGTGAAGATGATGGACGAGCCGCTCAAGGCCCTCACGCAGTCGTACACCCGCACCAAGGCGAAAAGCTACAAGGACTTCTACAAGTCGATGGAGCTGCGCACCAACTCGTCGAACAACACCGTTTATGCGGACGCGGACGGGAACATCGCCTACTTCCACGGTAACTTCCTGCCAAAACGCGATCCCCGCTTTGACTGGACAAGGCCGGTCGACGGCAGCACGCGCGCCACCGAGTGGAAAGGCCTGCACGGTATCAAGGAGACGATCACCCTGTTCAATCCCGCCAACGGCTGGATCCAGAACACCAACAACTGGCCGTTCCGCTCCGCCGGTTATGCGAGCCCTAAAGAACAGGCCTATCCGAAGTACATGTGGACGCTGCCCGAGAATGCGCGCGGCTTGCACGCCCTGCGGGTCCTCGAGAACAAAAAGGACTTCACGCTCGACAGCCTGATCTCGGCCGCGTACGACAACTACCTGACCGGGTTCGAGCCGCTGGTGCCGCAACTGGTCAAGGCATGGGACGACGCGCCCGCCACCAATCCGCTCAAGGCGCAGCTGGCCGCGCAGGTCGAGGCGCTGCGCCGCTGGGACCTGCGCTACTCGGTCGATTCGGTGCCAACGTCGGTGGCGATCTACTGGGCGCAGGAGCTGGTTAAGCGTAACGGACCGGCGGCCCGCGCTCAGCGTATCCCGGTCCTCGACTACATCACCGCCAACGGCACGCCGCAGGAGCGCCTCGAAGCGCTGGCGCGGGCATCCGCAAAGCTGGAAGCGGACTTCGGCAGCTGGCAAACGCCGTGGGGCGAGATCAACCGCTTCCAGCGCGCCAGCGGCGACGTCAGCCAGCAATACGACGACGCCAAGCCAAGCTACCCGGTCGCGTTCCCGTCGGCGGTGTGGGGTTCGCTGGCGTCGTTCGGCATGGTCGCGCCGCAAACGACCAAGCGCATTTACGGCGACCGTGGCAACAGCTTCGTGGCGGCGGTCGAATTCGGGCCGCGCATCCGCGCCAAGAGCATCCTTGCCGGTGGCCAGAGCAGCGATCCGAAGTCGAAGCACTTCGCCGACCAGGCCGAGATGTACAGCAAGGGCCAGTTCAAGGATGTGCTGTTCTACAAAGACGACATCGAGAAGAACCTCGAGCGCAAGTACCATCCGGGTCAGTAACGACGCGCGGCTTGATATAATCCGCCCCTTCATTTTCAACCAGGTCAGGCAGTGGCAAAACTCTATTTCAGGTATTCGGCGATGAACGCCGGTAAATCGACGGCGCTGCTGCAGGTGGCCCACAATTACGAAGAGCAGGGCCAGAAGGTCAAGCTGTACACCGCCGTCATCGACAGCCGCTACGGCATCGGCCAGGTCACTTCGCGCCTCGGGCCGCAGCGCCATGTCGATACCTTCGGCCCGGAGACCGACTTCCTGGCCGAATCGCCGCAGGTAGCCTGCGTGCTGGTCGACGAAGCGCAGTTCCTCAGCACCGTGCAGGTCCAGCAGCTGCACCAGCTGGCCCAGGTCAAGGGCGTGCCCGTGATCTGCTACGGCCTGCGCAGCGACTTCCGCGGCGAGCCATTCCCCGGCTCGGCCTACCTGCTGGCCCTCGCCGACGACATCGAAGAAATCAAGAACATCTGCACCTGCGGCAAAAAGGCGACCATGAACGTGCGCGTCGACGACGACGGCAAGCGCATCCGCGAAGGCGAGCAGGTGTCGATCGGGGGCAATGAACGCTACCGCCAGGCCTGCGGCCGCTGCTTCTACTCCACCTGACCGGCCGCGCGGCAGATGACGCTTATCGACAGCTGCCGCGCGCTCGCACCCGAAGCCATCTGCGGCAACGGCGATATCCTGCTATACCTGCTGCCGTCGGCTGCACTCGCGCTCGTGATACGCATCCTGGCGCGTACCCATCCGTTCTTCTTCCTGTTCACCGTGCTCGGCACCATCAGCCACGAGCTGGCCCACTTCGTGGTCGGCCTCGTTACCGGCGCGCGCCCGGCGTCGTTCACCGTGATCCCGCGCAGGGTAGGGCAGCACTGGGAGCTCGGCTCGGTGATGCTGACCCGCGTGCGCTGGTACAACGCTGCCCCGGCCGCGCTGGCGCCGTTGCTGGTCATCCTGCTGCCGTTCGCGGTCGCCTCGTGGCGCACCCGCCCGGGCTGGTCTTTCCAGCCCACCGACCTCGCGATCGCCTTCGCGCTTGCCCCGCAGTTGCTGTCGTTCTGGCCATCGGGCGGTGACTGGCGTCTCGCCGCGCATTCTTGGCCCTGCGTAATTATTGTTGCTGCAGGCATATATCTTTCGACACTCGTTTGAAGCTGGCATCCAGTGCAGTCTGTGTCGATTTGTAAAAAGCGGATCCCGCCCGAGCCGGCGGCAGTAAGCTGGAACGGAAAATACTGTATGCAGCTGGCTCTGTCTGGCGCGCCATCCTGTTAGAATTGCCTTGACCCCTCTATATCCAGGCTCGGCGCTATTGCATTGCACCGGATCGCCCGCAAGTACATCGGAATCACGCTCGGAGACATAACGAATGAAGAAACATATATTCATGGTTGCACTGGCGTTTGCCATGTCGACCCAAGCGGCAACAACCCAGCCTGAGCGCGTCGCCACGACCCAGCTCAAGCCGATCCCGGCCCAGACCCAGGCTGCGCTGTGGGCGTCGCGCTTGCTCGGACGCTATCACTACAAGGCCACGCCGCTCGACGATTCGATGTCGGAGAAAATTTTCGACAAGTATTTCGAGTCGCTCGATGGCGAAAAATTGTTCTTCCAGCAAAGTGACCTGGAGCAGTTCGCCGCGGCGCGCACCAAGCTTGACGATGCGATCAACAACGAAAACCTGTCGATCCCGTTCGCCATCTACGGCGTCTACCAGCAGCGTTTCACCCAGCGCATCGCCAATGCGCGTGAACTGCTCAAGACCAAGATGGACTTCACCGTCGACGAAACCATGCAGCTCGACCGCGAGAAGGCGGCCTGGCCGAAGAACGACGCCGAGATGCAGGACCTGTGGCGCAAGCGCGTCAAGAACGACTGGCTGCGCCTGAAACTGGCTGGCAAGGACGACAAGGCGATCCGCGAAACGCTCGACAAGCGCTATGAAAACTACCAGAGCCGCGTGCGCAAGCTGAACAACGAGGACGTGTTCCAGATGTTCATGAACGCCTACGCCACCTCGATCGAGCCGCACACCAACTACCTCGGCCCGCGCTCGGCTGAAAACTTCGACATCAGCATGCGCCTCTCGCTGGAAGGCATCGGCGCCGTGCTGCAGACCCGTGACGACTACACCATCATCCGCGAGATCGTGCCGGGCGGCCCGGCTGCGATGTCTGGCAAGCTGAAGGTCGGCGACCGCATCCTCGGCGTGGCGCAGGGCGACACCCCCAATTTCACCGACGTGCTCGGCTGGCGCATCGACGACGTCGTCGCGCTGGTGCGCGGCGCCAAGGGCTCGGTGGTGCGCCTCGACGTGCTGCCGGCCGACGCTGGTCCTGACCGCCGCGTTACCGTGTCGATGGTGCGTAAGAAGATCACCATGGAAGAGCAGTCGGCCAAGAAGACGATCATCGAAGTCAAGGACGCAGGCGTGAACCGCCGCGTCGGCGTGATCTCGCTGCCGACCTTCTACCAGGACTTCGAGGCCAAACGCCGCGGCGACAAGGACTTCAAGAGCGCCACGCGCGACGTCGCCCGCATCCTCGCCGAACTCAAGAAAGATAAAGTCGACAACGTCCTGATCGACCTGCGCAACAACGGCGGCGGCTCGCTGATGGAGGCGGTCGAGCTGACCGGCCTGTTCATCGACAAGGGCCCGGTCGTCATGCAGCGCAGCGCCGAAGGGCGCGTCGAAGTCGAAAGCGACACCCAGGCAGGGCTTGCATGGTCCGGCCCGGTTGGCGTGCTGATCAACCGTGGTTCGGCGTCCGCGTCGGAGATCTTCGCCGCCGCCATCCAGGACTACGGCCGCGGCCTTGTCATTGGCGAGCCGAGCTTCGGCAAGGGCACGGTCCAGACCCTGATCGACCTCGACCGCTTTGCCCAGGGCGAGAAAGCGCGCTACGGCGAACTGAAGATGACGGTGGCGCAGTTCTTCCGCATCAACGGTGGCACCACGCAGCTGCGCGGCGTCACGCCGGACATCAAGATGCCGGTCACGACCGACCTCGAGACATTCGGCGAGTCGAGCTTCGGCAACGCGCTGCCGTGGGTGGCGATCAAACCGGCCGCATTCGTACCGCTGGGCGACATGAAGGAACTGGTAGCGCCGCTGCAGAAGCGCCATGAAGCCCGTATCGCCAAGGACAAGGACTTCAAGTTCCTGCAGGAAGACATCGCCCAGGTACGCAAGCTGCGCAAGGAAAACGCGATTTCGCTGAACGAAGCCGTGCGCCGCAAGGAACGCGATGCACAGGAAGAACGCAGCAAGCTGCGCGAAGCCCGCCTGGCTGCGACCGCAACTCCGGCCGTCGAACCGGCCCCTTCGCCGGCGAGCAAGGAAGTTCGTGGCAAGGCCCCGGCCCTGACGCCAGTCAAGGCAGCAGCTGCCAAGGTAGTCGCCGCGGTCAAGGGTTCGTCGCGCCAGGATGACGGGCTGCAGGCGGACGAGCGCAACCTCGCGGCCGAACTGGCTGCCGAGAAGGCCGCCAAGGACGCCAAGGACGTGATGCTGCATGAAGCGGCCAACGTGCTGGCCGATGCTGTCGGCCTGCTCAAGACCGACACCCGGATGGCGCTGCGCGCAATGCCGTACATGCCGGCGACGAAAGCCAGCTCGCCCTGATCGGGGACTGTTTTTCGCATATACAACGCCGCCGGGTGCAAACCTTGGCGGCGTTTTTTTCATGTACAATTCTTGTGAACGATCGTGCTTTTCTGGCGGCGAATAACAAGGAGAATGTATGGACCTGAACTACACGGACGCGGACCTGGCGTTTCGCGACGAAGTGCGCGCCTTCCTCGACGCCAGCCTGCCGGCCGACCTTCAGCAGAAAGTGCGCAAGCACCTGCGCCTGGCCAAGGACGACTACGTCCGCTGGCACAAGATCCTCGCCGCGCAAGGCTGGGTAGCGCCAGGCTGGCCTGTCGAACATGGCGGCACCGGCTGGACGCCGGTACAGCGCCATATCTGGGAAGAAGAATGCGCCCGCGCCGGCACCCCGCCGGTCCTGCCGTTTGGCGTGAACATGGTCGCGCCGGTCATCATGGCCTTCGGCAGCGAAGCCCAGAAGGCGTACTACCTGCCGCGCATCCTGTCGTGCGAGGACTGGTGGTGCCAGGGATACTCGGAGCCCGGCGCCGGATCGGACCTTGCCTCGCTCAAGACAACGGCCGTACGCGATGGCGACCATTACATCGTCAACGGCCAGAAAACCTGGACCACGCTGGCCCAGCATGCCGACATGATCTTCTGTCTGGTGCGCACCGACAGCGGCGTGCGCAAGCAGGAAGGCATTTCGTTCCTGCTGATGGACATGCATGCGCCCGGCGTCACGGTACGCCCGATCATCATGCTCGATGAAGACCACGAAGTGAACGAGGTGTTCTTCGATAACGTCCGGGTACCGGTGCAGAACCTGGTCGGCCAGGAGAACAAGGGCTGGACCTACGCCAAGTACCTGCTTGGCCACGAACGGACCGGCATCGCCGCAGTGGGGCGCTCCAAGCGCGAACTGGCCTCGCTCAAGAAGCTCGCCGCCGCCCAGTCGAAAAACGGCAAGCCGCTGATCGAAGACCCGCTGTTCGCCGCGAAGGTGGCCACGCTGGAAATCGAGCTGATGGCGCTTGAAATGACGGTGCTGCGCGTGCTCGCCCAGGCCAGCAAGGCGCCCGGGCCGGAAGCCTCGGTGCTGAAGGTGCGCGGCACCGATATCCAGCAGACGCTGTCGGAACTGATGGTCGAAGCCGTCGGCCCGCTCGCGCTGCCGTTCGATCCGGCCTACCTTGGAGGCGATAGCGACCACGCGGTTTTTGGCGAGGACGACGCGGCGCCGCTGGCTTCGCACTACTTCAATTTCCGCAAGACCTCCATCTACGGCGGCTCCAACGAGATTCAACGAAACATCATCACCCAGATGATCCTGGGCCTGTGAGGAACTGAGCATGGATTTCAACTTCAAGGAAGAACAGCAGCAGTTCGCCGACGCCCTCAAGCGCTGGATCGGCAAGGACTACAGCTTCGAGGCACGCAAGAAGATCATCCACTCCGAGAGCGGCGTGTCCGATACGGCGTGGGCCACGCTGGCCGAACTGGGCATGACGGCGCTGCCGGTGCCGGAAGAGCAGGGCGGCTTTAGCGGCACCGCGGTCGACATGTTCGTCGTGATGCAGGAGATCGGGCGCGGGCTGGTGGTCGAGCCGTATCTGGCGACAGTGCTCGGGGCCGAGTTCCTCAAGCTCGGCGGCGGTCATGCCGGCCTGCTCGAACAGGTAGCCAGCGGCGAACTCAAACTGGCCTGCGCGCTGGGGGAGAAGCAGTCGCGCCACGACCTGTCGGACATCGCAACCACAGCAAGCGAAAACGGCGACAGCTACACCATCAATGGCCGCAAGACGGTGGTCATCCACGGCGCGCAGGCTGGCAGCCTGATTGTCTCGGCGCGAACCTCCGGCGCCCAGCGCGGCACTGAAGGCGTGTCGCTGTTCGTGGTGCCCGCCAATAGCTCCGGCGTCACGGTCACCGGCTACCGCACACTGGATGGCCTGCGCGCCGCCGATATCGTGTTCGACAACGTGCAGGCGCCTTTGTCGGCGCTGGTTGGCAGCGCGGGCGCAGGATGGGACATCCTCGACGCCGCCGCCGATTACGGCGCCGGCCTGCTGTGCGCCGAAGCGCTGGGCGCGATGGAAGCCATCTTCGCCGCCACGCTCGAGTACCTCAAGACGCGCAATCAGTTCGGCGCGCCGATCGGCAAATTCCAGGCGCTGCAGCACCGCATGGCCGATATGTATATCCACCTTGAACAGGCGCGCTCGATGGCGCTCCTGGCCGCGGTCAAGCTGGGATCCGGCGACGCGAATGAGCGGCGCCGGGTTGTCTCGGCGGCCAAGTTCCGCGTCGGGCAGGCCGCAAAGTTCGTCGGCCAGCAGGCGGTCCAGCTGCATGGCGGCATGGGCGTCACCGACGAACTGCCGGCCGCGCACCACTTCAAGCGCCTGTCGATGATCGAACTGTCGCTGGGCGATTCGGACCATCACCTGGCGCGCTTCATCGCCCAGCCGGGCTTCGCGCAGGGAGAGTTCGCATGAGTACCCGGCGCTGGTATTTCGAAGACTTTTTCCCGGGGCAGGAAATGGAGCTCGGTTCGCGCAGCGTGACCGAGCAGGAGATCATCGAGTTCGCCACCGACTTCGACCCGCAGCCGTTCCATGTGGACCGCGAGGCGGCCAAGGACTCGATCTTCGGCGGCGTGATTGCCAGCGGGTGGCACACGTGCAGCATGATCATGCGGATTGTCGTCGACAGCGTGCTGGGTAACTCGGCCAGCATGGGCTCCCCGGGCCTCGAGAAGGTGCGCTGGATCCTTCCGGTGCGGCCTGGCGACACGCTCAGCGTCCGCTACATCACGACCCAGGTGAAAGCCTCGGCCTCGCGCCCGGACCGCGGCGTGGTGTGGTCGACCTGGGAAGCACGCAACCAGGACGGCGAGCTGGTATGCACCGTCGACGGCATGGGCATGTATGGACGCCGGCCGCAGGAAGGTTCCGGTGCGTGAGATCGCCGATGTCGCGGAGCTGAAGTCGCTGGTGGGCGCCGAGGTGGCCGTCTCGGCGTGGATCGACATCACCCAGGAGCGCGTCAAGCAGTTTGCCGACGCCACTGGCGACCACCAGTGGATTCACGTCGACCCGGAGCGCTGCAAGCGGGAGTCGCCGTTCGGGGTGCCGGTTGCGCACGGCTTCCTTACCTTGTCTCTGCTGCCGGTCATCTTCGAGAACGCCATTGCCATGCTCGATGTCAGGATGGTGCTGAACTATGGACTGAACAAGGTGCGTTTCCCAGCGCCGCTGCCAGTCGGCAGCAGGGTGCGCGGACGCCTGTCGCTCCAGTCGGTCGACGAGATCGAGGGCGGGGCGCAGCTGGTATGGGACGTCGCGGTCGAGCGCGAGGGGGGTGACCGTCCGGTCTGCGTCGCCGAGTTCGTCATGCGCCGCTATGCCTGACATGGCCGCACGCCAGCCGGGCAAGGTTTTGTTGAAAAAAAGAGAAAAATGCTAATATGGCCACAGGACGAACGTCTGCGGTTGGCCGCGGCGTAGACGCTCAGCCACCCACGAAGTCCGCCCCGCATGCTCCCTGTTTCCACATTTCAAGATCTTTTCGCAAGCTCGCCCGTTGCGGAAGCGCTCTATTCGACCCATCCGATACCCCTCATCCTGGCCGTGAACGACGCGTTCCTCACGGTCAGCGCGCGCACGGCCGAGGACCTTGTCGGCCGCCCGCTGTTCGAGGCATTGCCGCCCGACCCGGACGATGAGGGCGAGTCCGGGGTGGCGGCGCTACGCGCCTCACTGCAGCGCGTGCTCGCCACCGGCCAACCCGACCGCCTGCCGCTGCAGCGCTATCCGATCCGCGTGCAACAGGCCGACGGAAGCGAGACCTACGAGGTCCGCTACTGGAGCGCGATCAATACGCCGATCTTCAACGCGGACGGGCAACTGGTGTGCATTGCGCACCGCACCAACGACGTTACTGAAACTAAGTCCTTGCAGGATGAATTGGCGGCGACGCTCGAACGCCAGGAATTCCTGCTCGCCCTGGCCGATCGCTTGCGTCCGCTTGACTCACCGGAGGACATTGCCGCCACGGCCAGCGAAATGCTGTGCCAAGAGCTCGACATTGCTCGTGTTCAGTATGCTGAAGTCGACAACGCGCAAAATACTTTCCTGATCCGTTGCGAATGGTCGGCAGGCGCGATGCCGCCGGTCAAAGGAATGTCGCGGCTGATGGATGACTTCGGCCCCGAGGTCATTGCCGCGTTCCGGCGTGGCGATCCGGTCGTGGTTGACGATATCCGGACGGATCCGCGCACGGCGCCTTTCGCCGGGGCTTA
>DASWSX010000163.1:0-3132 GCA_036402435.1 Telluria sp.
TTCCACGACATCGTCGCCGCGCCTGGCTCACGCCGGCGCGGCGATGGTTCGGATGGAGAGGAAGATATGGCCGGAACGAAAGAGATTCGAACCAAGATCAAGAGCGTGCAGAACACGCGCAAGATCACCAAGGCGATGGAGATGGTCGCCGCGTCCAAGATGCGCAAGGCGCAGGAGCGGATGCGCAACGCCCGTCCCTATGCCGAGAAGGTGCGCAACATTGCGGCGCACCTGGCTACGGCCAACCCCGAGTTCAAGCACCCGTTCATGCAGGAGCGCGAAGTCAAGCGCGTCGGCATGATCGTGGTCACGACCGACAAGGGGCTGTGCGGCGGCCTGAACACGAACGTGTTGCGCTCGGTGACCAATGAGCTGAAGGCCCTGCAAGGCCGTGGCGTGGATGTGCAAGCCACCGCCATCGGCACCAAGGGCATGCAGTTCCTGGGCCGTATCGGCGCCAAGGTGGTTTCGCACGTGGTGCACCTCGGTGACACCCCGCATTTGGAAAAGCTGATCGGCGCGATCAAGGTCCAGCTCGACGCCTTCACCAATGGTGAAGTCGACGCGGTGTACGTGGCGTACACCAAGTTCATCAACACGATGAAGCAGGAACCGATGGTTGAGCAGCTGCTGCCGCTCGCCGCCGACAAGCTGTCGCAGACCGAAGAAGAAAAGCGCGCCTACTCGTGGGACTACATCTACGAGCCTGACGCCCAGACCGTCGTGGAAGAGCTGCTGGTCCGCTACGTCGAGGCGCTGGTGTACCAGGCCGTGGCCGAGAACATGGCGTCCGAGCAATCGGCGCGCATGGTGGCCATGAAGGCTGCGTCCGACAACGCCAAGAACGTGATCGGCGAACTGCAACTGGTCTACAACAAGACCCGTCAGGCCGCGATTACCAAGGAACTGTCGGAAATCGTCAGCGGCGCAGCTGCGGTCTAAGGCGTCACGAATTCAAGCTATCGGAGATACGAAATGAGTATCGGAAATATTGTGCAGTGTATTGGCGCCGTGGTGGACATCGAGTTCCCCCGCGACGCAATGCCGAAGGTGTACGACGCGCTCGTGCTGGAAGAATCCGGCGATGCCTCGTTCGCCGAGAAGGGCCTGACCTTCGAAGTCCAGCAACAGCTGGGCGACGGCGTGGTGCGTACCATTGCCCTGGGCTCGTCGGACGGCCTGCGCCGCGGCATGTCGGTGAAGAGCACCGGCGCCCCGATTTCGGTGCCGGTTGGCCACGGCACCCTGGGCCGCATCATGGACGTGCTGGGTCGCCCGATCGACGAAGCCGGCCCGATCGCTTCGGACGAACTGCGTGCGATTCACCAGAAGGCACCGAAGTTCGACGAACTGTCGCCTTCCGTTGACCTGCTCGAAACCGGCATCAAGGTGATCGACCTGGTCTGCCCGTTCGCCAAGGGCGGCAAGGTGGGCCTGTTCGGTGGCGCCGGCGTGGGCAAGACCGTCAACATGATGGAGCTCATCAACAACATCGCCAAGCAGCACAGCGGTCTGTCGGTGTTCGCCGGCGTGGGCGAGCGTACCCGTGAAGGGAACGACTTCTACCACGAAATGAAGGACTCGAACGTGCTCGACAAGGTGGCCATGGTGTTCGGCCAGATGAACGAGCCGCCGGGCAACCGTCTGCGCGTGGCGCTGACCGGCCTGACCATGGCCGAGCGCTTCCGCGACGAAGGCCGCGACATCCTGTTCTTCGTCGACAACATCTACCGCTACACCCTGGCCGGTACCGAAGTGTCGGCACTGCTGGGCCGTATGCCTTCCGCAGTGGGCTACCAGCCGACGCTGGCCGAGGAAATGGGCAAGCTGCAGGAGCGCATCACCTCGACCAAGACCGGCTCGATCACGTCGATCCAGGCCGTGTACGTGCCTGCCGATGACTTGACCGACCCGTCGCCGGCAACGACCTTCCTGCACCTGGACTCGACCGTGGTGCTGTCGCGTGACATCGCCGCGCTGGGTATCTACCCGGCCGTCGATCCGCTCGACTCGACCTCGCGCCAGCTGGACCCGCAAGTGGTCGGCACCGAGCACTACGAAGTCGCCCGCCGCGTGCAGCAGACCCTGCAGCGCTACAAGGAACTGCGCGACATCATCGCGATTCTGGGCATGGACGAACTGTCGCCGGAAGACAAGCTGGCAGTGAACCGCGCCCGTAAGATCCAGCGTTTCCTGTCGCAGCCGTTCCACGTGGCAGAAGTGTTCACGGGTTCGCCGGGCAAGTACGTGCCGCTGAAGGAAACCATCCGCGGCTTCAAGATGCTGGTCGACGGCGAGTGCGATCACTTGCCCGAGCAGGCGTTCTACATGGTCGGCTCGATCGACGAGGCCTTCGAGAAGGCCAAGAAGCTCCAGTAAGCCTTGCTTGTCGTTCCCGCGAAAGCGGGAACCCAGCGTCTTTGAACGTCGTTCCAAAGTCACTGGGCCCCCGCGTTCGCGGGGGCGACGGTAAATCGCGTAAAGCGTTTTGCCGTCGGAAGCGAAGTGAGTGGAGAAAGGATCAGATATGGCAACCATTCTTGTAGACGTCGTCAGCGCGGAAGCGTCGATCTTCTCCGGCCAGGCGAAGTTCGTGGCGCTGCCGGGCGAGTCGGGTGAGCTGGGCATCCTGCCGGGCCACACGCCGCTGATCACGCGCATCCAGCCGGGTGCGGTGCGCATCGAGAAGGAAGACGGCAGCGAAGAGTTCGTGTTCGTTGCCGGCGGCATTCTCGAAGTGCAGCCCAAGCACGTCACCGTGCTGGCCGACACCGCGATCCGCGGTGGCGACCTGGACGAAGCCAAGGCCCAGGAAGCCAAGCGCGCGGCCGAAGAGCTGATGCAGAACCAGAGCAGCGATCTCGACCTGGCACGCGCCCAGAGCGAACTCGCCGTGGCCGCGGCGCAACTGGCAGCAATTGCCCGTCTGCGTCGGAAGAAGTAAGCATCGAGCAGGACTGTCGCGTTGTTGTTTTTTCGATGCGACATTTAAAAAAGGCAGCCGCGAGGCTGCCTTTTTTGTAAGCGCGGCGATATGCTTTGGCCGCGCCTGGACAAAAAAAAGCGCGCGGGCCGGGGAGGCTCCGCGCGGACGGGAAAATCCCTTCGAGGGGTCAATTCGAAGGAACGGGT
>DASWSX010000164.1:0-3491 GCA_036402435.1 Telluria sp.
GTCGGCGGTGGCGATCTTGACGTTGCCGGTGAGGTCCACGCCCCACGCGCCTTCGGTCGGGACCGCATAGGTTGCCGACAGTCGCAGGTCGCCGATGCCGGACGTGGTGCCGCTGGTGGGCGCGGTCGGGTCGGTCCCGCCACCGCCATTGCCGCGACCGCGGCCCCGCGGGTTGCTGTTGGGCACGCTGCCCAGGCCCGGCACGACGTTGGCGTCGCCGTCGATGCGCATCCACGGCAGGCTGGCCTTGAAGGTCCAGTCACCGGCGGTGTACTTGCCGCTCACCGGGACCGAAAAAATCTTGGTGGTGGTATCGCTGCCGTAGTCGCCGCTGCTGTAGTCGGCGCCGATGCCGAAGCTGAAACCGTCTTCGGCCTGGACCGCGCCGCTGAGCAGCAGGGCGGCGAAAAGAATGCTGGAACGCTTCATCAAACTCCCCTTTCAATGGATAGCAACACGGCGGGCGCCGAAACGCCCGCCGCGGAATCAGTACAGAGATCTGTTGGCCGACTGCCTGCCTTACGGACGGCCGCCGCGCTCCGGCTTGGCCGGACGTTCCGGGCGATCAGGCTTCTGCGGACGGTCGATCTTCTCCGGACGGGTCGGGCGATCGACCTTGGCGACGCGATCCGGCTTGCCGGCATGGTCGGGCTTGCCCGCCTTGTCGGTCTTGCCGGTGGCGCGATCGGCCTTGCCCTTGGCAGTATCACTCTTGCCCTTGGCAACGCCGCTCTTGCCCTTGGTGTCGCTCTTGCCCTTACCGGCGGCGGCGGTCGAAGTCTCGGTTTCACCCTCGGTGGCCTCGGTGGAACCCGCCTTGCCCTTGCCCTTGATCTCGCCGAGGCTCTTGAAGCCCAGTTCCTTGGCGATCTGGCCCCAGCCCATGCCATCGGCACGCAACGTCAGGATGCCGCCATCGCTGTAGGTCGGATTGCCGTCGGCATCGAGTACCGGGTTGCCGTTCGCATCGAGCACCGGGGTGCCGAGCAGCACGCCTTCCAACGTCATGCCTTCCTGGCCTTCGACCAGCTTGCTGGCCATCGCCAGCGCATGATCGACTTCACCCCAGCCCATCGGGCCGTTCGGATTGACGAGCGCGATGGTTTCGATCGTCGTCGCCTGCACCATCACCGGGTTGCCATTGGCGTCGACCTGCGGCGTGCCGTCCGGGTTGGTGGCCTGCACCATCACCGGCTCCATCTGCGGCGTGCCATCGGGATTGAGCACCGGCTGGCCATTGGCATCGAGCACCGGCTGGGTCGCTGGCACTTCCACCTCGGTGCTGAGGTCACCACCGGTACGCAAGCTGCTCACCAGGTCGGCCGCCGCCTCAGGCGAACCAGCCGCTTCGGTATAGCGATCGACCAGGCGCTCCTTCGGCACGCTGGCGTCGGCAACTACTTCTTCCTCGCCCGGCGGCGGAGCGTCCTGCGCGAACACCGGCGCGGCTGCGAACAGCGCGGCGCTGAGTGCGGCGGAGAGCAGCAAGGGGGTAATTTTTCTCGGGGACTTGGCGTTCATCGCGCATTCCTTGTTTTGGGCAGGGCCGTCAGGCGGCTGGCGCTGATGCTAGGCGTCGCAAAACCTCTCGCGTCAGCCGTTCAGGCTGCCGTTCAGCCCGGATTTCGGGCCGCGACCGAAGCGCGTGACGCAGGCCACAGTTAGCCGCCCCAAAGCACCGGAAAACCGCTCGTCGGCGATTTCGACCAGCTTGCGCTAACCTGCGCGCCCCGTCTCAATTTCAGCGCGCCATGCCTTCCTTCGACGTCATCTCCGAAGTCAACACCCACGAACTGACCAACGCCGTCGACCAGGCCAACCGCGAGCTCGGCACCCGCTTCGATTTCAAGGGCGTGGAGGCGCAGTTCGTGCTCGACGAGGCCGTGATCAGCCAGTCGGCGCCCAGCGATTTCCAGCTCAAGCAGATGACCGACATCCTGCGTGCGCGACTGATCGCACGCGGCATCGATGCGCGCTGCCTGGAGTTCGGCGACGTCGAGACCAACCTCGCCGGTGCGCGCCAGAAGGTCACGGTGAAGCAGGGCATCGAGCGCGAGCTGGCGAAGAAGATCCAATCGGCGATCAAGGAAGCCAAGCTCAAGGTCGACACCCAGATCAACGGCGACAAGCTGCGCGTGATCGGCAAGAAGCGCGACGACCTGCAGACGGCGATCGCACTGTTGAAGGCGAGCGAATTCGAACGACCGCTGCAGTTCGACAATTTCCGCGATTGATCCCGACCCAGGCCGCGATCGCTGCAACGGAGCACACCATGACCAACGAAGACCCGATCGCCGTCACCCGCCGCTGGCTCGAGCGTGCCGTGATCGGTCTCAACCTGTGCCCGTTCGCCAAGGCCGTCACCGTCAAGCAGCAGGTGCGCTTCGTGCTGAGCGAGGCGACCACGCCGGATGCGCTGCTGGAGGAACTGGGCGCCGAACTGATGCGGCTGCAGCAGGCCGATCCCGAGGAGCTCGACACCACGCTGATCATCCACCCGCAGGTGCTGGGCGACTTCCTCGACTACAACGACTTCCTCGAGCTGGCCGATGCGCTGGTGGCCGAGCTGGACCTGGAAGGCGAACTGCAGGTCGCCAGCTTCCACCCCGAATACCAGTTCGCCGGTACCGATCCCGACGATGTCGGCAACTGCACCAATCGATCGCCCTATCCGACCCTGCACCTGCTGCGCGAGGCCAGCGTCGAGCGCGCGGTGGCGGCGTATCCGGATCCCGACGTCATCGTCGATCGCAACATCGAGACCCTGCAGAAACTCGGCATCGAGGGCTGGCGCAAGCTGCTGCAGCCCTAGGACGAGGCGGGGGCGGCGCGGCGCTGCAGCGCCGGTTCGATCAGGGCCAGCGCGTGTTTCAGCGAATCGACGATGCGGTGGCCCAGCGCGCGCACCTCGACGTCGGGCGCCACCAGGTCCGGCACCTGGATCGGGGTCATGCCGGCGGCGAGCGCGGCGCGCACGCCGGGCGCGGAATCCTCCAGCACTACGCAATGCCGCGGGTCGACGCCGAGGGTCTGCGCCGCCAGCAGGTAGATGTCCGGGGCGGGCTTGGAATGGCGCACGTCGCTGCCGGTGATCACCGTGGTGAAATGCGGCAGCAGGCCACAGCGCGCGAGCTTGGGTTCCGCACGGACGCGCGGCGTGGAAGTGACCACCGCCTTGGGCAGGCCGCGCTCCACCAGCATCGCAAGCAGTTCGAGGACGCCGGGTTTGAGCGGCAGGCCGGCCGCGACCCGTACTTCGTACAGCGCGTTCATGCCCGCGACCAGGGCCCGTGCTTCGGCCTCTTCCAGGCGTTCGCGCAACAGCGCATCGCAGGCGCGTTCGTGCAGGCCGACCATCGCCAGCCACAGGTCGTCGTCGAGGTCCAGGCGCAACTGCCGCGCCGCCTGTCGCCAGCAGTCCAGCAAGGCGCGCTCGCTTTCGATCATCAGGCCATCCATGTCGAACAGCACGGCAACCCGTTCGAAGTCGA
>DASWSX010000165.1:0-3523 GCA_036402435.1 Telluria sp.
GGAGATCGCGCCAACCGCGGTGCCGCCCGTCTGCCGTCTGATGGACTACGGCAAGTTCAAGTATTCGGAGCAGAAGAAGGCCCACGAAGCTAAATTGAAGCAGAAGATCATCGTCCTGAAGGAAGTCAAATTCCGTCCGGGCACCGATGATGGTGACTACAATATCAAGCTGCGTAACCTGATCAAGTTCCTCGACGAAGGTGACAAAACCAAGATCACGCTGCGCTTCCGCGGCCGTGAGATGGCTCACCAGGACATCGGCTTCCGCATGCTGGAGCGCCTGAAGGCCGACCTTGAGCCATACGGCCAGGTCGAGCAGTTCCCGAAGATGGAAGGCCGCCAGATGATCATGATCCTGTCGCCGAAAAAGAAAAAAGTGTAATCAGTTCTACTGATACCAAGGGCGGGTGGGATGTTTCCACCCGCCCTTGTCATTTCTGCGCAGATTCGTGTTAAAATCTGCGGTTCCGCACTCTCGGGTGTGGAAACTAATGTGAAAGCAGGCATCTAAGCGCAGCGAGTTGCTGCCACCTGCAATCCTGCTAATGGAGCTGTCCTCGGACAGAACTAAAATGCCAAAAATGAAGACCAAAAGCTCCGCGAAGAAGCGTTTTCGCGTGCGTCCAGGTGGTACCGTTAAATCGGGTCACGCTTTCAAGCGTCACATCCTGACCAAGAAAACCACCAAGAGCAAGCGCCAGTTGCGCGGAATCACGAACGTCGACGCCGCGGATGTCAAGTCCGTCATGCGTATGATGCCGTCGGCTTAATCTCACAACTAAGGAGTTACTATGCCTAGAGTAAAACGTGGGGTTACAGCTCGTGCCCGTCATAAGAAAATTCTTGTTCAAGCTAAAGGCTACCGTGGTCGCCGCAGCAAGGTATACCGTGTTGCCAAGCAAGCAGTCATGCGCGCTGGCCAGTACGCGTACCGTGACCGCCGCAACAAGAAGCGCGTCTTCCGCCGCCTGTGGATCGCCCGTATCAACGCCGCTTCCCGTGAGCATGGCGTAACGTACAGCGTAT
Organism: Telluria sp.; assembly: GCA_036402435.1. Lineage (GTDB taxonomy): Bacteria > Pseudomonadota > Gammaproteobacteria > Burkholderiales > Burkholderiaceae_D > Telluria_A. The sequence goes on from DASWSX010000165.1 coordinate 1,027, forward strand.
TCATGAACGGCCTGAAGAAGGCAGCTATCGAACTGGACCGTAAAGTCCTGGCCGATATGGCAGTGATGGACAAGCCAGCGTTCGCTGCGATTGTCGCCGCTGTTAAAGCAAAGATCGCTGCGTAAGCAACGGTTGATGCATGCAAGTTAGCGCCGCCCTCAAAAGCGGCGCGAAAAGAGCGGGGCAGAGGTGCAAACCTGTGCCCCGTTTTTGATTGTGGAACGACTCAGGAAAACAAAAACGCATGAACTCCCTGGAAGAACTCGTCGTCACGGCGCAGGCTGACTTTACCGCCGCCCAAGACGCTGCCGCACTGGAAAACGCCAAAGCCCGCTACCTCGGCAAGACCGGCCAGGTCACCGAGCTGATGAAGGGGCTCGGCAAGCTCGACCCGGAACAGAAGAAGACCCAGGGCGCCTTGATCAATGCGGCCAAGGTGCAGATCGAGAACGCGCTGACCGCGCGCCGCGACGCGCTGGCCAACGCCCAGCTCGAGCAGCGCCTGAACGCCGAGGCGATCGACATCACCTTGCCGGGCCGCGGCCGCTCCAAGGGCGGCATCCACCCGGTAATGCGCAGCTGGGAACGGATCGAAGAGATCTTCCGCTCGATCGGTTTCGACGTGGCCGATGGCCCCGAAATCGAAAACGACTGGACCAATTTCACCGCACTGAACAGCCCGGAGAACCATCCGGCCCGTTCGATGCAGGACACTTTCTATGTGGAGGGCAACGACAGCACCGGCAAGCCGCTGCTGCTGCGCACCCACACCAGCCCGATGCAGGTGCGCTACGCGCGCACGCATACGCCGCCGATCAAGGTGATCGCGCCGGGCCGCACCTACCGCGTCGACAGCGATGCCACGCACTCGCCGATGTTCCACCAGGTCGAAGGCCTGTGGATCGCCGAGGACATCAGCTTCGCCGACCTGAAGGGCGTCTACCTGAATTTCGTCAAGGCCTTCTTCGAGACCGACGACCTGCAGGTGCGTTTCCGCCCGTCGTACTTCCCGTTCACCGAACCGTCGGCCGAGATCGACATCGCTTTTGGTTCCGGCCCGCTCAAGGGCAAGTGGCTGGAAGTGTCCGGCGCCGGCCAGGTCCACCCGACCGTGGTGAAGAACTTCGGACTCGATCCGGAAAAGTTCATCGGTTTCGCGTTCGGCTCGGGCATTGAGCGATTGACGATGCTGCGCTACGGGATCAACGACCTGCGCCTGTTCTACGAAGGCGACCTGCGTTTCCTGAAACAGTTCAACTAATAATAATTTTTCGCGGCTGAAGGCTTAGATTATGCAATTTTCCGAAAACTGGCTCCGTACCATGGTCGATCCGAAGATGACGTCGGATGAACTGGCCCATTTGCTGACGATGTCCGGTCTCGAAGTCGAGGAAGTGGAGGCGGTTGCGCCGCCATTTTCGAACGTGGTGGTGGCCGAAGTGCTGGAGGTGGCGAAGCATCCGAACGCCGACCGCCTGAATGTGTGCCAGGTCAACGTTGGTACCGGCACCTTGCTCAACATCGTGTGCGGCGCGCCGAACGTGCGCGCCGGCATGAAGGCGATCTGCGCCATGGCCGGCGCGGTGCTGCCGCCAGGCGCGGACGGCAAGCCGTTCGAGATCAAGGTCGGCCAGCTGCGCGGCGTCGAGTCGCAGGGCATGATGTGCTCGGCCAAGGAACTGAAACTGTCGGAAGAAAGCAGCGGCCTGATGGAACTGCCGGCCGACGCGCCGGTCGGACAGAATATCCGCGATTACCTGGCCTTAAATGACCTGAAGTTCACGGTCAAGCTGACCCCGAACAAGGCGGACTGCCTGTCGGTGCTGGGCGTGGCGCGCGAAGTGTCGGCCCTGACTGGCACGCCGTTGCACGTGCCTACCGCGCGCGCCGTGGCGGTGACCAGTGATGAAGTGCTGCCGGTGACGGTCAGCGCGCCGGACCTGTGCGGCCGCTTTACCGGCCGCGTGATCCGCGGCCTGAACGCACGCGCCGAAACGCCGGATTGGATGAAGCGCCGCATCGAGCGCAGCGGCCAGCGTTCGGTCTCGGCACTGGTCGACATTTCCAACTACGTCATGCTGGAACTGGGCCGTCCGTCGCACGTGTTCGACCTCGACAAAATCCACGGCAAGATCGACGTGCGCTGGGGCCGCAAGGGCGAGTCGCTCAAGCTCCTGAACGGCAACACCGTTGAGGTGGACGACTGGGTCGGCGTTATTGCCGATGACCAGCAGATCGAATCGCTGGCCGGCATCATGGGCGGCGACTCGACCGCGGTCACGCTCGACACGACCAACATCTACCTCGAAGCCGCTTTCTGGTGGCCGAACGCCATCCAGGGCCGCGCACGCCGTTTCAATTTCTCGACCGATGCGGCGCACCGCTTCGAACGCGGCGTCGATTTCGCCACCACCGTCGAGCACATCGAGCGCATCACCGCGCTGATCCTGGAGATCTGCGGCACCGCCAGCACCACCGTCGGCCCGGTCGACGACCA
>DASWSX010000166.1:0-15825 GCA_036402435.1 Telluria sp.
GAGCTGGGCATTCTCAAGAACTAAGAACAACAGGATCATCATGGAACGCATTCTCATCATCGGCGCCAACGGCCAGATCGGCAGTGAACTGGTCGAGGCGCTGGCCTTGCAGCACGGCGCGCAAAACGTCATCGCATCGGATATCGGCGCCGCCAACGTCTATAAGGCTGCGCGCTACACGCAGCTGGACGTGCTGGACAAGGCCGGCCTCGAAAAAATCGTCGCCGACGAAGGGATCACGCAGGTGTACCAGCTGGCCGCGCTGCTGTCGGCCACTGGCGAACAGGCCCCGCTCAAGGCGTGGACCCTGAACATGGACGGGCTGCTCAACATCCTCGAAGTGGCGCGCGTGCGCGGCGAGGCCGGCAAGCCGCTGCGCGTGTTCTGGCCTTCATCGATCGCGGCCTTCGGCCCGAACACCCCGGCCGTTAATACGCCGCAGTACACGGTGATGGACCCGACCACGATCTACGGCATCAGCAAGCTGGCCGGCGAGCGCCTGTGCGAGTATTACTTCACCAAGTATGGCGTCGACGTGCGCAGCATCCGCTACCCTGGCATCATCAGCTTCAAGTCGCCTCCGGGCGGCGGCACCACCGACTACGCGATCGCGATCTTCCACTCGGCGCTGCGCGGCGAGCGTTACGACTGCTTCCTCGGCCCTGAGACGACCCTGCCGATGATCTACATGCCAGACGCGATTCGTGCGACCATTGAACTGATGGATGCGCCAGCCGGCAAAGTGCAGATCCGGTCCTCGTACAATGTCGCCGGCCTGTCGTTCAATCCGGCCGAACTGGCTGCCGCAATCAGCGCCAGGGTGCCTGCATTCCAGGTCGCATATGCGCCGGACAGCCGCCAGGCGATCGCCGATACCTGGCCACAGAGCCTGGACGACAGCCGCGCCACCGCCGACTGGGGCTGGAAAGCCCGCATCGGACTCGATCAGATGGTCACCGACATGCTCGAAAATATCGACGTCGGCCTGACCAAGGCTGCCTGACCGCCGCTTCACCTGAAACTATAAAACCATAAAGAGACAAACCGATGGACATGAGCGTATTCGACCTATTCAAGATCGGCATTGGGCCGTCGAGTTCCCATACTGTGGGGCCGATGGTTGCCGCGCGCCGCTTCCTGGTCGAATGCGGCGCATTGGACAAAGCAGTAGGCGTCGAAGCGGCCCTGTATGGATCGCTCGCGCTGACGGGAGTAGGGCACGCGACCGACAAGGCCGTGATCCTCGGCCTGATGGGTGAAACGCCGCAGGACATCGATCCTGATGCGGTTGAAGACCGTCTCGCCGAAGCCGAACTTGATGGGTCGCTGCGCCTCCTCGGCACCCACGCGGTGCCGTTCAACCGCCGCAGCGACGTCGTGTTCCACAAGACGACCAGCCTGCCGGAGCATCCGAACGGCATGCGCTTCACGCTCAAGCTGGCCGATGGCGGCACAATCGAAAAGGTGTTCTATTCGGTTGGCGGCGGGTTTATCCATGCGGCCGGCGAGGCGGAAGGACGTCCTGACGCTGCGCCATCCAAGCCGGTGCCGTTCCCGTTCGATACGATGGAACAGCTGCTCGCGCACGGTAAGTTCTCCGGCCTGTCGATCCCGCAGATGCTGCGCGCGAACGAACGCGTGCACATGAGCGACGAGGAGCTCGACGCCGGTATCGACAAGATCTGGCAGGCCATGCGCGAGTGTATCGCCCACGGCCTGGTCACCGGCGGCCAGCTGCCCGGCGGCCTGAATGTGAAGCGCCGCGCGGCTACGTTGTGGAAGCAGTCGGAGGACAAGGGCGACGACCGTACCAATGACCTGCCGCACGATGCGCTTCATTGCGTGAGCCTGTATGCGATGGCGGTCAACGAAGAAAACGCAGCCGGTGGCCGCGTCGTCACGGCGCCGACCAATGGCGCGGCGGGAATCATCCCTGCGGTGCTGCGCTACTACGCCGAGGACTGCCGCCCGAGCAATCCGGTCAAGGGCGTGCGCGATTTCATGCTGACGTCCGCGGCGATCGGCATGCTGTGCAAGAAAAACGCATCGATCTCCGGCGCCGAAGTTGGCTGCCAGGGCGAAGTCGGCGTGGCCTGTGCGATGGCGGCGGCCGGACTGGTCGCCGCGCTGGGCGGCACCAACGAACAAATCGAGAACGCCGCCGAAATCGGCATCGAGCATCACCTCGGCATGACCTGCGACCCGATCGGCGGCCTGGTACAGATCCCGTGCATCGAGCGTAACGGCATGGGGGCGATCAAAGCGATCACCGCGGCTTCGCTTGCGCTCAAGGGCGACGGCACCCACTTCGTCAGCCTCGATTCGGTCATCGAAACGATGCGCCAGACCGGCGCCGACATGCAGGACAAGTACAAGGAAACCTCGCTGGGCGGGCTGGCGGTTCACGTTATTACCGTCAATCGCCCTGCCTGCTAATGCCGGGGGAACGCGTTTTCGTCACCGGGCTATAATAAACGTTCGATTTATCCAGCGTTAGCCCAAACGGACGTTCCCACCTATGCATTACGTGTCAACCCGCGCTGCCAAGGCGGCCGCATCGCAAGCCCCCCAGCAGTTTTCAAGCATCCTGCTGGGCGGCCTCGCCCCTGACGGCGGCCTGTATCTTCCCTCCGAATATCCGCAAGTGACCGGCAGCGAACTCGATGCCTGGCGCAAGCTATCGTACGCGGACCTGGCCTACGAGATCCTGAAGAAGTTCGCGACCGACATTCCGGATGCGGACCTGAAGGCACTCACCGCGAAGACCTACACCGCAAACGTCTACCGCAACGCGCGCGAAGGCGAGCGTGCCGCCGACATCACGCCGCTGCGCGTGCTGGAGCAGGACGGCGACAAGACGCTGATCCTGCAGGCGCTGTCGAACGGGCCGACCCTGGCGTTCAAGGATATGGCGATGCAGTTGCTGGGTAACCTGTTCGAGTACACGCTCGCGAAGAACAACGCGGAGCTGAACATCTTTGGCGCCACCTCTGGCGACACCGGCAGCGCAGCCGAATACGCAATGCGCGGCAAGAACGGCATACGGGTGTTCATGCTCTCGCCGCACAAGAAAATGAGCGCGTTCCAGACTGCGCAGATGTTCAGCCTGCAGGACCCGAACATCTTCAACATCGCCGTCGAAGGTGTGTTCGACGATTGCCAGGACATGGTCAAGGCAGTGTCGAACGACCTCGATTTCAAGGCGCGCCAGAAAATCGGCACCGTCAATTCGATCAACTGGGCGCGTGTCGTCGCCCAGGTTGTGTACTACTTCCGAGGCTACCTCGCAGCCACCACCAGCAACGACCAGAAGGTGTCGTTCACTGTCCCGTCGGGGAACTTCGGGAACATCTGCGCCGGCCATATCGCCCGCATGATGGGCCTGCCGATCGACAAACTGGTTGTCGCGACCAATGAGAACAACGTGCTCGACGAATTCTTCCGCACCGGCGTCTACCGTGTGCGCAAGGCGTCCGAGACCTATCACACCAGCAGCCCGTCGATGGACATCTCGAAGGCGTCCAACTTCGAACGCTTTGTGTATGACCTGGTCGGACGCGATGCCGACCGTGTGCGCGCACTGTTCCAGAAGGTGGAGACCGACGGCGGCTTCGACCTGTCCGGCAAACCGGGTAGCGACGGCGATGAATTCAGGCTCGTCGCGAACTACGGCTTCGTCTCGGGCAGCTCGAACCACGCGAACCGCGTCGACACGATCCGCGAAGTGCTCGACGATTACGGCATCACGATCGACACCCATACCGCCGATGGCATCAAGGTCGCGCGCGAGCACCTCGCACCGGGCGTGCCGATGATCGTGCTTGAAACAGCCCTGGCCGCGAAGTTCAACGAGACCATCCTCGAAGCAGTGGGCATGGACGCCGAACGCCCGGCCGGCTTCGAAGACATCGAGTCGCTGCCGCAAAAGTTCGTCGTCATGCCGCCGGATGTGGCGAAGATGAAGGCGTACATCGCGGAACACACGGGTCTTTGAACATGAAGCCTGTTCCGAAACCAATGCTGGCGGTAGCCGAAGCGCTCGACTTCCTCATGGCCGGCGCGCGCCCTGTGACAGACACCGAACTCGTGCCCACGCTCGAGGCGAACGGCCGGGTGCTGGCCGATGCGCAGGTATCGACGCTGAACGTCCCATCGGCCGATAACACGCAAATGGACGGCTACGCCGTTCGTTCGGCCGATTGCGCCAGCGGCGAAACGACGCTCGCTGTCAGTCAGCGGATCCCGGCCGGCCATGTCGGCCAGCCGCTTGCAGCCGGCCAGGCCGCGCGCATCTTCACCGGTGCGATGATCCCCGAAGGAGCCGACGCGGTCGTCATGCAGGAACAGTGCGAAGCGCTCGCGCCCGGCCAGGTCGTCATCCGCCATGCGCCAACGAGCGGCGAATGGATTCGCCGCGCCGGCGAGGACATCACCGCAGGTTCCGTGATCCTTCCCGCAGGTACGCGCCTGCGCAGCCAGGAGCTTGGATTGGCGGCGTCGGTCGGGCTGGCGAACGTTTCCGTCTTCCGCAAGCTGCGGGTGGCCGTGTTCTTCACGGGCGACGAGCTGGCGATGCCCGGCGAGCCGCTGGCGCCAGGCGCCATCTACAACTCGAACCGGTTCACGCTGCGCGCGCTGCTGGAAAACCTCGGATGCAGCATCACAGACTTCGGCATCGTTCCGGACACGCTGGAGGCGACCCGCGACACGCTGCGCAGCGCCGCCCGCGAACACGACCTGATCATCACCTCGGGCGGCGTATCGGTCGGCGAGGAAGATCACATCAAGCCGGCAGTGGAGGCGGAAGGGCGCCTGAACATGTGGCAGATCGCCGTCAAGCCGGGCAAGCCGCTGGCATTCGGCGAAGTGCGCCGCGACCAGGGCACGGCCTTTTTCCTCGGCCTGCCGGGCAATCCCGTCTCGAGCTTCATCACGTTTTTGGTGTTCGTACGCCCTTTCATCCTGCGCCTGCAAGGCGTGCAGGGCGACGTCGCGCCGCGCGCGTTCGGCATGCGGGCAGACTTCAACTGGCCTAAAGCCGACCGCCGCAACGAATTCCTGCGGGCGAAAGTCAACGCGGCCGGCGGCCTTGACCTGTTCCCTAACCAGGGTTCGGGCGTCCTGACGTCGACGGTGTGGGGCGATGGCCTCATCGACAATCCGCCGTCCAACGCTATTTCTGCCGGCGACACAGTCCGCTTCATCCCATTCAGCGAATTACTGCACTAGGAAAACCACTATGGAAATTACGCTGCGATTTTTCGCAAGCGTGCGCGAGGCACTTGGCACCGCGCAGGAGACTGTATCGCTCCCATCAGGCGTCACGACAGTCGGCGCGGTACGGGAACACCTGATGGCACGCGGCGACGTGTGGGCCGACGCGCTTGCCGCCGACCGGCAGCTTCGGACTGCCTTCAACCATGTCATGTGCCCGCCCGATACACCAGTTGAAGCAGGTGGGGAAGTAGCTTTCTTCCCACCGGTCACGGGCGGCTAGGCGGCCTACAGCGACTTCAAAAACGCCTGGAGCGCCTCAGTGACCCGCTGCGGCTGGTCGATCATCGCAAAGTGGCGCGCGCCGGGGATTCCGAGCACGCGCAAATTCGGCGTCCCCGCCATGAGTTCAGTGTAGAACGCCACCTTGCTCTGCATGGTCGCATTCGGATCCTGCGCGTCGAGGTCGAGGAACGGCGCCATGACCAGCACAGGCGCCTTGATCTGCGCGAGGCCAGGGCGCAGGTCCTGCGCCATCACCGCAGCCATGTAGTGGACCGTGGCGGCCGGATCGCTGCGAGAAGTCAGCTTCGCCAGTTCATCGGCACGCGCCATGTCCACCACGCCAATGCTGCGCATGTATTGCCGCTGCTGGCCGGCGAATGTCGCCGGGGTCAGGCCGGCCATGCGGCGCACGATGCCGTCCGCAAGCTGCGGGCGCTGTTCCGGCGCCATGTCCTCAGTACCTGGAAATACCGGCAGGCCGTCGATGGCGACGACGCCGCCAACCAGGTCCGGGTGCTGCTGCGCGAGCGCCAGTGCAAGCGTGCCGCCCATGCTGTGACCGACCAGCACCGGCCTGGCCAGTTTGCGCGAACCGATAAGCTGATGCAGCGAGTTGCGGGCGGCGTCCAGCATGTTGCCCGGCACCGGAGCACGGCCGTCGAAGCCAGGCAGCGTCACCACGTACAGCACATGGTCGTTGCGCAGGGTGCGGATCGCGTCCTGCCACACCCAGCTGCCGCTGGCCAGGCCAGGGATCAGGATCAGCGGCCTCCCGCGCTGTCCGTGACGCTCGACAGCCAGGACACCCGCTTCGAACCGCTCGGAAGCCATTTCAGTAGCGGCAAACCGGTTTGGCGGCGGTGGCGCCTCTTGCGCGAACGCGGGCATTCCAGCGGCGAAGGTAAGTACGAATAGCGCGGCTGCTTTTTTCATGCTGGCTCCTGGTCTGGGGTGAAGATCGCTTCAATCGGTTTTGAGAACAGCCGCGCTATCGCAAACGCGAGTGGCAGGCTGGGGTCATAACGCCCGGTTTCGATGGCATTGACAGTCTGGCGCGACACCTTGAGCAGTTCGGCCAGGTCGGCCTGGCTCCAGCCCTTTTCGGCGCGCAGCATGCGTATCGCATTGTTCATCGGTTGGCCGCCGCCCGCACGCAGGTAACCAATCCCCATACCCCGAATAACAGTGGCATGACGATGAACATGGACAGCAGCGGATAGCCTGCATTCTCGAGGAAGCCGTAGGTGAACGTCAGTCCGCCGGTGACGGCGGCGGCGATTGCCATGTTCTCGAGCGTGTGCATGCGGATGAATTCGTCGACGCGGCGGAAGTGGCGCGCGATCGCCCAGATCACCAGCAGGACGCCGATCATCGGGCTGGCCAGCGCCAGGGTACGTGCCATGCCGTCATCCATCGGGCGACCCAGCTTGTTCGCCGCCACCAGCAGGAGCGTGTATATGAGCATTGCTCCGAAAAATTCACGGAGGTAGGTGCGCGTTATTTGTTTTTCGTGCATGGCATCATTCCTTTGTAAAGTATGCTTTACATATTAGGACCTTGTTTTTGCGTTGTCAAGCTTCCTTTACATCCCTTGGCTTATGCGATCTGGACTAAAATGACGCTCCTTCAACCGCAAGCGCCATCCCGATGCCATCGACTTCCACCCGAACCAAACGCGTCGCCATCATCGGCGGCGGGCCGGCAGGCCTGATGGCGGCCGAGGTTCTGGGCAGGCACGGCGTGCAGGTTGACTTGTACGACGCGATGCCGTCGGTGGGGCGCAAGTTCCTGCTGGCCGGGAAGGGCGGCATGAACATCACGCATTCCGAGCCATACGATGCATTCGTCGCACGCTACAGCGGACGCGAACCCGAGGTCGCGCGCTGGCTGCAGGCGTTCGATGCGGCGGCCTTGCGCGAATGGATCCATGGGCTCGGCGTCGAGACTTTTATCGGAAGTTCAGGGCGTGTTTTCCCGACCGATATGAAGGCCGCGCCGCTGCTGCGCGCGTGGCTGCACCGGCTGCGCGAGTCCGGCGTGCAGTTCCACATGCGCCATCGCTGGCTGGGCTGGCGCGGCGACAAGCTTCTGTTCACTGCACCGGACGGCGATCTCGAAGTCGAGGCGGACGCAGTGGTGCTCGCCCTCGGCGGCGGCAGCTGGAAGCGGCTCGGTTCGGACGGGGCCTGGGTGCCGCTGCTCCAGACGCAGGCGGTCGATGTGGCGCCCCTGCGGCCAGCGAATTGCGGATTCGACGTTCAGTGGAGCGAGCATTTCAGCAGCCGCCACGCCGGCGAGCCGCTGATCACCGTCGCCATCACCTCGCGCGATGCAAGCGGGGAGATGGTTCGCAAGCGGGGCCAGTTCGTCATCACGCAAACTGGCGTCGAGGGAAGCCTGATCTACGCGCTGTCCGCACCCTTGCGCGACCAGATCGACGCGGAGGGCAGCACGACCATCTGGCTCGACCTGCTGCCCGACCTGGCAGCGGAACGCGTGGCCGAAGAAGTAGCGCGTCCGCGCGGGGCCCGGTCGATGTCGAGTCACCTGCAAAGCCGGCTTGGCATCAAGGGCGTGAAATCGGGATTGCTGCGGGAGTGCGTGTCAAAACACGATTTCGACGATCCGGCGAAGCTGGCGGCGGCGTTGAAGCACCTGCCGGTCACGCTGCGCCGCGCGCGTCCGATCGACGAGGCAATCAGCAGCGCGGGCGGGGTGCGTTTCGATGCGATCGATCCGGCCTCCGGCATGCTGACTGCCCTGCCAGGGGTGTTCGTTGCGGGGGAGATGGTCGACTGGGAAGCGCCGACCGGCGGCTACCTGCTGACCGCCTGCTTCGCCAGCGCGCGCGCCGCTGCGGGCGGCGTGCTGGCGTGGCTCGAGACTAGCGGAAGGTAACGTCGCCCGAGCCGGTGCGGCTGACGCTGCGCTGGGCCGGCGCGCCGTACACCGTGACGTCGCCGCTGCCGCGCAGGCTGACCGCCGCCACTTCGCGCGCCTGGATGATCGAGGTGCCAGACCCCATCAGCTCGAGTTTGGCTTCGCGAGCGGCCAGGTGGCGCGCATTCAGGTCGCCCGATCCGGTCTGTTCGGCCTTGAATTCGTCGGTGGAGCCGACCACCGTCATCTGCCCGGTTCCGACCACTTCGACGACGACCTTTTCGCTGGCGCCGCCATTGAGCTCGACTTCGCCGCTTCCATGGATGCCCGCGACCACTTCGCGGTATCGGCCGTTGAACTTCAAATTGCCCGATCCATGCAGCTGCACGTCCGCCTTGTCGCCGATGAAGCCATTGACGGTGCTCGATCCGCTGCCGTTGATGCTGATGCTCTCAAGGGAAGGCAGCACCAGCACGACCTGCAGAGGATTCCGGTGGTGCAGGACCATGCCCTTGGTGGCGATCTCCAGCGAATCGCCCGACTGGATGGTCTCGACATTGCCGAGCAGGCGCTTCTCGCCGCGCACCGTCAGCGACGGCACCGCGCCCTGGCGCAGCGTCAGGTCGATCGGTCCGGTCAGCTCGATATCGGTGGCGCGGGCATCGACCTTGCGCGTCTCGGTGTCGACCACGCGACCTTCCGGATTCGACGAGCCGGCCGTGCCTTCGGCACGCAGCATGCTGTAGGAGATGGCGATCAGCGCGAACGCCAGTACCAGCATGCCGAATCCGACTTTTAATAATGTACGCATTGCGATTCCGATCTGGTTCAGCTGCCGCGCAGCAGGGACAGGTTCATGTCGATGTAGCGCCGGATGCCGATCACGGTGTAGCGCGAGACGACGAGGCTGAGCAAAAACAGGATGATGCCGCCGACGACCATGGCCAGGCCAACCGCGGTCTGGGTTGTGCGCGAATCGGCATCCATGTCGGTGGACACCTTGATGCCGCCTTCGGCCACCGACTCCGCCTTGCGTATCACGCGTTCCGAACGGTTGGCGTCCTCGGAGACGTCGACGTCGACATCGACATCGACGCTGGCATCGGGCTCGCCCTTGTAGGTATCGTCGACGTGGATGCCGGTGGCGTCGATGGTCACCTTGGCCTGGCCCGGTTCGCCCTCGTCGTCGCGCCCATTGATGACGAAATGCCTGAGCGGGCCGTCGAGCACGAGTTCACTGGCGCCTGCCAGTCCGCTCGCGGTCACCGCGACGCCGCCCAGGTACAGCGCCAGCGAGCATGCGTACAGGGTGGCCAGCAGCGAAGCGTAGACGATGGCCGGCACCACCATGAACAGGTTGAAGATCGCCAGCCCGAGCACCGCGATCATCAGGCGCACGAAGTTGGCCGGGTTGCGCTTTTCCTCGAAGGCGCGCATGTGGGTGTTGGCGCGCAGCGTCATGGCGATCTTCTTCGGATCGTCCAGTCCTTTCGCGACCTCTTCTTCGCTCAGGCCGGCCGCAACGCCGTCGACAAAACGCTGCTCGTAATACGCCAGCGTCCTGGCCTGGGCCTCGACCGGCAGGCCCGCCATTGCACGCTTTAATGCGTCAAGATATTCAAGTTTGCCCATGTAATGCTCCAATCGATAGCCGTCAGCCGTGGGCAAGGGCCACGACGGCGTGATGCACTGGCGAAGTCCGTGCGCCGCCAATCAGTTCTGGTTTGACAATCACGGCTGTGCTTGCGGCGACAAGTGCCAGCAAGGCCAGTGCGCGAAGGACAAGGGTGATGTTCATTTGTAAATCCATCATGGAAGACCTGTTGCGATGATTGGACTTTACCCAAACGCCACACCAGCCGCTACGGGGGTGCGACAGGCTGCACATTTCGCGGGGCAGGCGGCCATATCACGCGATGGCTGGCCCTCGCAGGATCGCGCGCGCGGCCGCTGCGCCGCTGCGAATGGCGCTTTCCAGCGTGGCCGGATAGGCGCTGGCCGTGTAATCGCCCGCCAGAAGCACCCCGGGCAGCCCGGTTTCGTTGCCGGGACGAACCAGTCCAGGCGTGCAGGCGAACGTCGCGCGCTTTTCCGTGATGACCTTCGACCATGACGGCGAAGCGAATTCCGGCCGGCCGAGCACCCGCGCGAGCTGCCTGGCGACGGCGGTGCTGAGGGCGTCCTGCCCGAGTTCGGCCGCGCCGCCGGACGCGCTGATCACAACCGCCATCAGGCCCGCCTGTCCGTCGTCGAGCTGGCCGCGGTCGAACAGGAACTGTCCCCATTCGCCTGCATCCGGATGGTCTTCGAGCGCGTAGAACGGCAGGTCGAGGCGTACGCCGGCGTCGTATTGCAGGTAGCAGGTGGTAATCGGCTCGTAGTCGAAGGTGGGCAGCGGGTGCGCGCCCAGGCCTTCAAGCAGTGCCGCGGCGGTCGACGGCGGCGTGGCCAGCACGACGGCATCGAACTGGCCGGAGTTCAGCTGCCAGCCGCTGCCTGAGCGTTGCAGCGATTCGGCGCGAACGCCGGTGCGCACAACGCCGCCGCGCGCTTCGATAAACGCGGCTGCGGCGGCCGGGAACAACGCGCCAAGGCCCAGGCGTGGCACCAGCATGTCGGACGCGGCGCGCCTGGCGCCAAGGCTGTCGCGCAGCACATTGAGGAATACCTGCGCCGACGCGCGTTCCGGCGGCGTGTTCAACGCCGCAAGGCACAGAGGGCGCCACATCAGCGCCACCAGGCGCGCGGTCTGGTCGAAGCGTTCGAGCAGTTCGCTCACGCTGCAGTCGTTGTACAGCGTCCAGTCCATCCAGCGCGCGCTGGTCGAGAAGCGCGCCAGCGCCATTTTGTCGTCGCGGTCCAGGCCTTTTGCGCGCAGCAGCGCGACGATCAGGTGCAGCGGCGCCGGCAGCCGCGGCGCGACGAAGTCCATCCCCGAGCCGGGCGGGTAGCGCATTTGCAGCGGAAGGTGGAGCAGGGCGTCGGCCGGCTTGATGCCGGCCTGGCGCAGCAGGCGCAGGGTCTCGCTGTACGCGCCGAGCATGATGTGCTGGCCGTTGTCGAGCAGCTTGCCGTTGACCTCGACGCTGCGCGCGCGCCCGCCGAGCGTGCGGGCCGCCTCGATCAGCGTGACCTTGCAGCCGCCGGCGGCCAGTTCGACCGCCGCCGCGCAGCCTGCCCAGCCGCCGCCAACTACGGCGACATCAGCCACGGACATAGGTCTTCCACGCCAGCCAGAGCTTCCGGATGGGCGTGAGCGAAATCCGCTGGTTCAGTACGTGGTAGTTGTCGCGCTCGATCTCGTCGAGCACCGTGCGGTAGATGGCCGCCATCATCAGGCCGGGGCGCTGCGCGCGCCGGTCTTCCTTCGGCAGCAGCGCCATCGCTTCGTCGTAGATCTTGTATGCACGCGCGACCTGGAAGCGCATCAGCGCTTCGAACTTGTCGCTGTGGCGCGCGTTGAGCAGGTCTGCCGCCGTCACGCCGAACTGCTGCAGTTCGTTGATCGGCAGGTAGATGCGGCCTTTGCGCGCATCTTCGCCGACATCGCGGATGATGTTCGTCAGCTGGAATGCGAGGCCCAGCTTTTCGGCATATTCCAGCGTGCGCGGATTGGTCACCCCGAAGATGCTGGCCGACAGGATGCCGACCACGCTGGCCACGTGCCAGCAGTAGCGCTGCAGGGCAGGGTAGTCGAGGTAGCGGCTCTGGTCGAGGTCCATCTCCATGCCGTCGACGATCGCGATCAGGTGCCTCTGTTCGAGCTTGTAGACGGCCAGGTGCGGCTGCAGCGCCTGCATCACGGGGTGCGTCGGCGTCCCTTCGTACATCTTCGACACTTCGGTGCGCCACCATGCCAGCTTGATGCGCGCCACCGACTGGTCGGTGCACTCGTCGACCGTGTCGTCCACTTCGCGGCAGAACGCGTACAGCGCGGTGATCGCGCGGCGCCGCTCCTGCGGCAGGAACAGGAAGCTGTAGTAGAAACTCGAACCGCTTTGTACGGTCTTCTGATGGCAGTATTCGTCGGGGGACATGTTTAAAAAAGCAAGGGGACGCGACAGGAAGCCGCTATTCTAGCCGATGGGTGTTGCCGTAGCGCCTGCTCGTTGATTTTTTGTTACATTCTGATGGCGCGCCACAACATCACGATCCAGTCGGCAGGGCCGAGCCGGGGCCGGCGCGTGAAGACGTCGAAACCAACCTGTTCGATCCGGTCGAGGATGCGCAGGCCGCCCTGGACCACCAGCCGCAGCTCCCAGCCAATGCGGCCCGGCAGCCGGCGCGCCAGCGGGGCGCCGCTGAGCATCAGCTCCCGCGCGCGCCCCGTTTCAAAGGCCATCAGGGCCTGCCACTGCCGGTCGACGGTGCCGCGGTCCAGCTGCGCGGGATCGATGCCGAAACGCGCGAGATCGTCGAGCGGGATATAGATACGGTCCTTCTTGCGGTCGATCGCGACGTCCTGCAGGAAGTTAATCAGCTGGAGCGCCGAGCAGATTGCATCCGAGTCGCGCACGTTGCGTTCGCCGGCTGCGCCGTACAGCGACAGCATCAGCAGCCCGACCGGGTTGGCCGAACGGCGGCAGTAATCGAGCACCGCATCAAATCCGGCATAGCGGGTCGTGACGATGTCCTGCCTGAAGGCCGACAGCAGGTCGCGGAACGGCTGGAGCGGCAGGCCGTATTGCGCGATCACCGCGGCAAGGCGCCTGAACATCGGGTCGGTCTGGATCTCGCCGTTTTCGATGCCGTCGAGCGCCTGACCGTAGGCTGTCAGTGCGGCCAGGCGCTCGGCAGGCGTGGCATCGCCTTCGTCGGCCAGGTCGTCGGCGCTGCGCGCAAACGCGTAGATTGCCTCGACCGCGGGCACCAGCCGTTTTGGCAGCAGCACGGAGGCCACAGGGAAATTCTCGTAGTGATCGACAGGCATGGACAATATATGACGCGTAAGTCAGCAAAATATCTTTGCAGTTTATAATTACTAACCAGAAAGTCAGTAGCTTGAACGACACAAAAGTAGTAACATCTTGTCGCTTAAGCAATTGGGGGCGCAAGCGCCACCGCATAGTAAAGGAAAAACAACGTGTTCGCCCTGAAAAACCTGCGCCCGTCCGCCTCCGCCTCCCTCGGCGCCATGCTTTGCACCGCGATGCTCCTGCTGCTCGCTGGCTGCTCCAGGGATGAGCCCAAAAAGGAGGACGTGCGGCCGGTCAGGGCGATTGTCGTCGGCAGCAGCGACATCGACGTGAATGCCGAATTCGCCGGCGAGGTGCGCCCGCGGGTCGAGTCGCGGCTGGGCTTCCGCGTCGGCGGCAAGATCATCGCGCGCAAGGTCGATGTGGGGACGGTAGTCAAGCGCGGCCAGGTGCTGATGCAGCTCGACCCGCAAGACCTGCAGCTGTCGCAGACCCAGTCGCTTGCCACGCTGCGCGCCGCCGAAACCCAGCGCGACCTCGCGCGCGCCGAACTGAAACGCTATGAAGAGCTGCGCGCGCAGAACTTCGTCAGCCAGGCGGTGCTCGATGCACGCAGGTCGGCATTCAGGTCGGCGCAGGCCAACGTCGACGCGGCCAAGGCAGGCTACTCGGCCCAGTCGAACCAGGCAGAGTATTCGACCCTGGTGTCGGATATCGACGGCGTGGTTACATCGATCAGCGCCGAAGTGGGGCAGGTGGTCGCGGCCGGAACGCCGGTGGCGAGCGTCGCCAACACCAGCGAGAAGGAGATCGTGATCTCCCTGCCGGAAGACCAGGTCGACGCGATGCGCAAGGTGCAGGACGTCCGCGTGCGCATGTGGGCCAACCCGAACGTGGCGATCCCCGGCAAGATCCGCGAGGTCTCGCCGGTGGCCGATCCTGCCACCCGGACCTATCCTGTACGCGTGTCGATTCCAGGCGCTGGCAGTGACGTCAGGCTCGGCATGACGGCGCGCGTGCAGTTCGCGTCGAAGTCGCCGACCGCGAAGATGCGCGTGCCGCTGTCGGCCCTGTTCCATGAAAAATCATCGACCGCGGTGTGGGTGGTTGAAAACGGCGCGGTCAAACTGGTGCCGGTGCAGGTTGGCGGCACCTCGGGTAACGATATCGTCATCGCCAGCGGCCTTTCGCCCGGCCAGACTGTCGTCACGGCCGGCGTCAACAAGCTTAAGAACGGCCAGAAGGTCAAGCTGCTCGGTAACGACATGGCGCCGGGCGCCAGCGCCGGGGCGGCGAAATGAGGGGTTTTAATCTCTCGCGCTGGGCACTCGAACACATTCCGCTGATCCGCTACCTGATCGGCGCGCTGCTCATCGGTGGCATCCTCAGCTACAGCAATCTCGGGCAGGACGAAGATCCGCCGTTCACGTTCCGCGTGATGGTGGTGCGCGCGATCTGGCCAGGCGCCACCGCCGTGCAGATGGCCGAACAAGTCACCGACAAGCTCGAACGCAAGCTGCAGGAGACGCCGTACGTCGACAAGATCAAGAGCTACTCCAAGCCGGGCGAAACCTTCATCATCCTGCAGCTGCGCGAGTCGACGCCGCCGTCGGAAACCGGGGAGTCGTGGTACCAGGTGCGCAAGAAAATAGGCGACATCCGCGCCACGCTGCCGGCGGGCGTCATCGGTCCATTCTTCAATGACGAATTCGGCGACACCTACGGCTCGATCTTCGCCCTGAGCGGCGATGGCTTCAATTACGCCGAGATGAAGGACTACGCCGACTTCGTGCGCCAGCAGCTTCTGCGCGTACCGCTGGTGGCCAAGGTCGAACAGTTCGGCGTGCAGGACGAGAAGATCATTATCGAGTTCTCGCACAAGAAATTCTCGCAGCTGGGCGTGCCGTTCGAGGCGATCGTGAACCAGATCGCGACCCAGAACGCGGTCGAGGCCAGCGGGGTGATGGTCACGCCGACCGACAACCTGCAGGTGCGCGTCACCGGCGCGCTGGAAGGCGTGAAGGACCTGGAGTCGCTGCAGCTGCGCGCCAACGGCGCCACGTTCCGCCTCGGCGACTTCGCCAAGGTCAGGCGCGAATACCAGGATCCGCCGCGCGAGAAGATGCGTTTTAACGGACGGGAGGTCATCGGCCTTGGCGTCTCGATGGAAAAGGGCGGCAACATCATCCGCATGGGCGAGGGACTTGAGGAGACGGTCGCGCGCATCAAGGCACAGCTTCCGGTCGGGATCGAGCTTGAACGCGTGTCGGACCAGCCGCGCGCGGTAACGGCCTCGGTCGGCGAATTCATCAAGGTGCTGATCGAGGCGGTCCTGATCGTGCTGGCGGTGAGTTTCGTCGCGCTCGGCCTGCACACCAAGCCGCTGCGCATCGACCCGCGCCCGGGCCTGGTGGTGGCCCTGACAATTCCGCTGGTGCTGGCCATTACCTTCCTGTTAATGAGCGTGTTCAGCATCGACCTGCACAAGATCTCGCTCGGCGCGCTGATTATCGCCCTTGGCCTGCTGGTC
>DASWSX010000167.1:0-7555 GCA_036402435.1 Telluria sp.
CAGGTGGTGGGCGTAGATGTACAGGATATGGAACAGCGAGCCGAGCGCCATTTTCGAGCGCACGGTCGGGTCGAACGCGAGCTTGCTGATCTCGCACACCTTGGCGCCGCGCTCGCGGAACAGGTCGATCTGGTCCTTGAAGACCTCGTCGGCCAGGATGCCGATGGGCGAGTCGATGCCGAGCGTGACCGTACCAATGACGGCGCCCTTGTCTGAGGCTGACAGCGTGATCCGGTTAGGGTTGTCGTCAACGCGATGGCTGCCTGCGTAGCCACGCCATGCGTACATCTTATTGATGAGCATGCTTGCGTGATTTCGGCCTTCTTCGGTATCTGCCACGCGGATGCCGAAGGCTCTTTCGTTGATCGTCATCTCGCTGATGGTAGCAGATGATTCTGCACGTGTCCCGGTGAGCTTGCTATCGTGCGCGCCTTCGCCCTCGGAGTCAAAACCAAAAGTGATGAATGTATCGAGACTCTTTTCCATCAGTTTTATGCTCCAAAGTCAGTGCGTGCACGCCGAAAACCTCGGCCGAACTCAACAATATCCTATCACCGACTTAACAATGCTGCACAAAAATAAATTCTTCGTCGCATTATTTGTTGTATTTTTTACACCTTCGTAATAAACCGCGGCGCGGAGCCGCGATTATTGCGATGGCGACAACAATCAAAGAGACTGCTGCAAAGCGCGCGCCTCGTCCATCCCGGCGAAGCCCTTGGTGGCCATGACCTGTTCGAGCTCCTTGCGCGCGCCAGCCTTGTCGCCCGACCTGGCCAGCGCCTGCGCCAGGTGCAGGCGGATGTTGGCGTCGCCCGGCGACTTCGACAGCGCGGTTTTCAGGTAACCGAGCCCGCGCTTGGCGTTACCCTGTTCCACCAGCATCGTGCCCAAGGTGTCGAGCACGGCAGGATTGTCGCCGGCGAGCGACAGTGCCTTCTCGGCGGTCTTCAGGGCACGCGGATCCTTGACCTGCTGGTACGCCCAGGCCAGGTTGTTCAGCAGTACCGGGTTGTTCGGCGCTTTCGCGGCCAGCGGTTCGAGCCTGGCAATGGCTTCCTTGTACTGCTTGTTCGCCAGCAGCGTGTCAGCCACATACATGGTCAGCTGGATGTCGCCGGGCGACTGCTTCAGCCATTGCGCCATGCGCGCCTCGGCGTCCGCACCCTTGCCGGAACGGGTCAGTGCGCTGTGCAGCTTGGTCTTGACCAGGGTGGTATTCGACACCGCCAGCGCCTGCTCGTACGATCGTACCGCCAGCGCATCCTTGTTCTGCGACTGCAGCACGCTGCCTTCGAGCAGGAAGCCGGCCGGCTCTGTCGGACGCTGCTTCTGGACCTGGCGCGCGATCGCCAGCGCCTCGTCCGCCTTGCCGCCACGCACGAACAGCTCGGCCTGGGCCAGCTGGGCCTCGAGGTAGTTCGGGTCGATCGCCAGCGCCCGCTTCAGGTCGTCGGCGGCCGCGGCCGGATTGTTCAGTGCCATGTGCACCGATGCCAGGCGGAACTGCGCCGGCGCCGATTTCGGCATCAGCCCGGTCAGCTTGCTGTACGACTCCAGCGCGCCGTCGCGGTCGCCGTTGGCCATCTGGGCCTGGCCGAGCAGGTCGAGCAGTTCGGGGTTGCGGGGATTCGCCACCTGGAACTTGCGCACCAGGGTCAGCGCCTTGTCCCTGGCGCCGGTGCGCAGGTAGTGCGAGCCGAGCAGCATCGCCGGCACCACCGCATCCGGATTCTCGGCCTGCGCCTTTTCGCGCCACTGCGTCACCTCCGCCGTCTTGCCCTGGATCTGCGCCAGTTCGGCCAGGCCGGACATCGCTTCCACGCTGCCCTTGTTCTTTTCCAGGAAGGCGGTCAGGTGCTTCTTGGCCAGCTCAGGCTTGCCTTGCTTCATGTCGATCTGGGCCAGGTTGGCCACCGCCGGGAAGTAGCCCGGCTGCAGCGCGATCGCCTTCTCGAATGCGGCGCGCGCCCCGGCCTGGTCGCCGGTGGCCGTCAGCACGCCACCCTTGAGGTTGTAGACAGTCGGATCGTTCGGCTGCTTCGCCTCCATCGCGTTGACGGCGGCCAGTGCCTTGTCGAAGCGCTTCAGGCGCATCTCGGTCATCACCAGCAGGGTGCCAGCCTTGGTCGACTTGGTATCGAGGCGGGCCGATTCTTCCAGTTCGGCGATCGCGCGGGTGTCGTCGCCCTGCGCCAGCTTGCTCATCGCCAGCGACGTGCGCACGGCGGCAGCTTGCGGCGCCATTTTCGCCGCACGCTCGAGATAATCGGTTGCCTTCGCGAATTCGCGGTTCTGCATCGCCAGCTCGCCGGCCAGCGCCAGTACTTGCGGATCCTTGTCGGCATCGGCCATCAGTGGCGCGAGCGCCGCCTGCGCTTCGGTCACATTGCCGAGCTTCATCAGGGTCGCGACCAGCAACTTACGCCCAAAAGGATTGTCCGGCACGCTTTCGACATATTTCTTCAAATGCTGTTCCGCCTGCGGCAGCGAACCGAGGGCATTTTCGACCGAGCCGGCCAGCAGCACGCTCGGCATATGTTCCGGCGCCGCCCGCAGCACTTTCTGCAGCGACTCCTTGGCGGCCGCGTGTTTTTCCTGGGCATGGTCGAGCAGGGCCTGGGCGTACAGCACCATCAGGCTGTTGGGCGCGAGCTTGCGCGCGGCCGTGATGTCGGCCTGGGCCGCATCGTACTTGCGCGTGGCGATCCCAATGTATGCCCGCTCGAGGTTGGCGCTGCGGTGGCCGGGCTTGACCTTCAGCGCCTGGTCGAAGGCAGCGAGCGCCTCGTCGTTCTTGTTTTCGGCGCGCAGCAGGCCGCCCTTGAACATCCACACCTCCGGGTCGTTCGGGCTCTCGGTGGCGGCCTGGTCGGCCAGGCGCTTCGCGCCGTCGATGTCCTTCAGTGCCAATGCGTGGCGCGCCATGCCGATCAGCGCGGCGCCAAGTTTCGGGTTCACCTGCAGCGCCTGTTCGTAGGACTGCTTGGCGGCCTCGGCATTGCCGAGCGCCAGGTTGGCGTTGCCGCGCAGCGCCAGCAGCTCGGCCTTGCCGGCCGAGGCAGCGGCCGTTTCGTCGAGCACTTTCTGGAACTGGCCCTGCGCGAACAGCGCGTTGGCCAGGCCGGGGACGGTCTTGTCCGGGGTGGCGCCGAGTTCGGCAGCCTTGCGGAATTCCTTCTCCGCCGACACGGCGTCGCCGGTGTCGTTGTACAGCGCGCCGAGGGTCAGGCGGGCTTCCACGTCCGACGGGTTCTTCAGCAAGGCATTCTTGAGCTGGATGACGGCGGACTTGGTGTCGCCCTTCTGGATGAACTGCTTGGCTTCGGCGACCAGGGTCTCCGAGGTTTCGGTCTTGCCGCAACCGCTCATGGCGCCCAGCAGGAGGGCAGCGGAGGCCATCGTTGCGCCGACGAGTTTCTTGTTTCGAATGTTTCGCATGGCTTACCTTGTAACGACTGAATGAATCGAATGGCGGGCAGCAGCATATTGCCGTGCACGTTAGAAAGATTCCTTCATTCTATATCGAGATAACAAGCAAACAACAACAAAGCGTGTGGCGTGCGCCATATTCCGCAGTTCCGGATCGCGCACGTACTTCACGGCAACACAGAACAAAAATACCCTATCCCGGCGCGTTGTTCAACAAGCGCCGACGATTCCTCAAACAAACAACGGATTACGGGGCTGGGGTGGCTTGCAACGTGATATTCCGTTGCGCATCAAGCGCCTCGGCCGGCCAGCTGCTCTTGATATAGGCGAGCACGGCGGTGATGTCGGCGTCCTTCAGGGTAGCCCCGTAGGCCGGCATGTCGCTTTGGTAGCCTTCCGGCGCGGTTTTGCCCGGCGCCAGTCCGTATTTGACGATATCGACCAGGACCTGGTCCGGATGGTGCCAGGTGTGGCCACTCACGTCATGGGGTGGCGCCGGCAGGCGGCCGTTGGGGAGGCGCTGGCGCCAGTCGGGCTGGCCTTCCAGCTTGGCGCCGTGGCAGGAGGCGCAGTTGTTGGCGTAGATGACCTTGCCGCGTGCCACCATGGCCGGATCGGCCGGCGAAATGAAGCCATCGGATGGGGCGGATGGCCGGATGAATAAAGCCGCGGCGACAACGCCCGCTACGACAACGCCGATGATCAGGATAGTTTTCTTCATGTTTGTTTCTCCGGACGCACGTTTCCCTGCATGCCATCGAACGGCAGCGGGACAACATGGAGGTGGCAGTACTTGTTGGTGCGGCTGGCGGGGATCGAACCCACGACCCTTGGCTTCGGAGGCCAATACTCTATCCACTGAGCTACAGCCGCGTAGGGGAATTTCTGAAGTGAGGCGAAGGATACAGTTTTTCGCACCTGCCGTCCATGGAAACTGTCGCGCTGCCCCGTGATTTCCGTTCCAAAGCACGTGCTTTACGTCTATAATCGCGGGTTTGGCGGGCTTTTTCGCCTTGCAGGTTTGAAAATTGCTTTAAGGACATCATGAGCGACGCACACAACGAACACCACTCCCCTATCCGGACCCCTGGCCAGCTTGCAGCTGCTGTCGCTGCCTTCTTCCTGGTCACTGTCATCGGCATCATCCTGCTGGTGTCGTTCGTCACTACCGGCACGCTGGAAGGCGCTGGTACCGATAGCCAGAGCGCCGAAGCAGTTGCCGCGCGCCTGGCCCCGGTTGCCGACGAAGGCTATACCCTGAAAGATGTCAACGCACCGAAAATCCTGCTCGCGGGCGACGCGGTCTACACCGCCAACTGCGCGGCTTGCCACACCAGCGGCGCGGCCGGTGCACCGAAGCTCGGCGACGCCGGCGGCTGGGGCGCCCGTATTGCCCAGGGTTACGACACCCTGGTCAAGCACGCCATCGAAGGTATCCGCGCGATGCCGGCCAAGGGCGGCAATCCTGACCTGGACGACGTTGAAGTAGCACGCGCTGTGGTCTACATGGCCAACCAGTCGGGCGCCGCGTTCAAGGAACCTGCAGTTCCAGCGGCAGCACCTGCAGCCGCCACCGCAGCCGCACCGGCTGAAGCTGCCCCGGCAGCTGCTCCTGCAGCGGCACCGGCCGCCGCCGAGGCGCCTGCTGCCGCTCCTGCAGCGGTCGCAGCAGCAGCCGCCCCGGCCAAGTTGTCGGCCGACGTCGGTAAGGGCATCTACAACGCATCGTGCGCAGCCTGCCACGGCGCCGGCATCGCAGGCGCGCCTAAGCTGGGCGACAAGGCCAACTGGGGTCCCCGCATCAAGCAGGGCGACGCAGTGCTGTACGAGCACGCGATCAAGGGCTTCATGGGCAAGGCTGGCATGATGCCTCCAAAAGGCGGCTCGACCGCTTCGGACGCGGAAGTCAAGGCAGCGGTCGACTACATGGTCGCCTCCTCCAAATAAGCCATCCGGCCCCAAAAAAAACCGCTCCTGGTGAGCGGTTTTTTTGCGCCTTCGATTCCGTGATTGAAGCAGCGCTGCGGGGTCAGGTGTTCAATCCGGATCTGGCGCTGCCATAGGTTGAAAAAAAGCCGCTTCGGTTCACGAAGCGGCTTTGTGCATTCAGGCGGGCGCACCCGCCTGGCAAGTGCTTACCAGATGGTGACGCGGTCTTTCGGCGCCAGGTACATCTTGTCGCCTTCCTTGACGCCGAACGCTTCGTAGAAGCCAGGCTGGTTGCGCATCGTGCCGTTGGCGCGGAACTGGCCCGGCGAGTGCGGGTCGGTCTTGACCTGGACGATCTGCGCCGCTTCGCGCATCTTCGAGCGCCATACCTGGCCGAAGCCCATGAAGAAGCGCTGGTCGCCGGTCAGGCCGTCGATCACCGGCGCTGGCTTGCCCCCCAGGGACAGCTTGTACGCCTTGTACGCGATCGCCACGCCCGAGTTGTCGCCGATGTTCTCGCCCAGGGTCAGTGCGCCATTGACGTTATAGCCAGGCAGTGGGCTGTAAGCGCCGTACTGCTTGACCAGCGCGTCGGCCTTGGCCTGGAACTTGGCACGGTCTTCCGCCGTCCACCAGTCGCGCAGGTTACCGTCGCCGTCGGACTGGCTGCCCTTGTCGTCGAAGCCGTGGCTGATTTCGTGGCCGATCACCGCGCCGATGGCGCCGTAGTTGACCGCGTCGTCAGCACGCATGTCGAAGAACGGCGGCTGCAGGATCGACGCCGGGAACACGATCTCGTTCATCGTCGAGCTGTAGTACGCGTTCACGGTCTGCGGCGTCATGCCCCATTCGGTGCGGTCGATCGGCTTGCCCAGCTTGTTGACGTTGCGCTTGTAGCCGAAGGTACGGGCGCGCATCACGTTGCCGACCAGGTCATTGCGGTCGATATTCAGGGTCGAGTAGTCGCGCCACTTTTCGGTGTAGCCGATCTTCGGCGTGAACTTGGCCAGCTTGGCTTGCGCTTCCTTCTTGGTCTCAGGGCCCATCCAGTCCAGCGTGTCGATGCTCTGGCGGTACGCTTCCATCAGGTTCTTGACCAGGACTTCCATGCGCTGCTTGCGCTCGGCCGGGAAGTGCTGGCCGACGTACAGCTTGCCAACCGCCTCGCCCAGCGCGCTTTCGACCGTCGATACGCCGATCTTCCAGCGCGGACGGTTTTCGGTAACGCCGGTCAGCACGGTGCCGTAGAACGCGAAGTCGGCGTCGACAAATGGCTTCGACAGGTATTCGGAGTAGGCGCGCAGCAGCTGCCATTCGAAGTACGATTTCAGCGTCGACAGCTCGGTCTTGGCGAGGATCTCGTTGAAGCCTTTCAGGTAGCTCGGCTGGTTGACGATGACGTAGTCAACCTTGTTGGCGATGCCGGCGGCTGCCAGCGCGGCCTTCCAGTCGTAGCCCGGGGTCAGCTCGCCCAGCTTCGCGATCTCGACCTTGTTGTAGCGCTTGACCGGGTCGCGGTTGTCGACCTTGGTCCACTGCACTTCGGCCAGCTGGGTCTCGAAGTCCAGGATCGCCTTTGCGGACGCCGCGGCCTTCTTGTCGCCTGCCAGCGCCAGCGTCTTCTCCACGTGCTTTTCGTAAGCAGCGCGGGTCTTGACCATCTTCTCGTCGTCCTTCTTCAGGTAGTAGTCGCGGTCAGGCATGCCAAGGCCGCTCTGGCTGATGTAGGCGGCGTAGCTGGTCGACTGGCGCGCGTCCTGGCCGACGTACATGCCGTAAGGGACCGGCACGCCGATCTGCGACAGGCGCGCCATCATCGCCGGCACGGCCTTCTTGTCGCGCATGCCGCGGATGCGCTGCAGCTCGCCGGCCAGCGGCTTGTAGCCCAGCTGGTCCAGCCGCTTCTCGTCCATGAAACTGGCGTACAGGTCGCCGATCTTGCGGGTCTCCGAGCCGGCCTTGGCGCCCTTGTCCTTTTGCGCGGCCTCGATCAGCGCCAGCAGCTGCGGCTGGGTGTCGTCGCGCAGCTTGGCGAAGCTGCCCCAGCTCGACTTGTCGGCCGGGATTTCGGTGGTCTTGAGCCATTTGCCGTTCAGGTGGACGAAGAAGTCGTCCTGCGCGCGCACGGTCGGGTCGATGTACTGCACGTCGATGCCGGACAGCGGCGCGGCAGGCTTGGCGACGTCGGCGGCGC
>DASWSX010000168.1:0-11378 GCA_036402435.1 Telluria sp.
TGGCCCCAGCCGCGCTTGGCCGGGTATTCTTCAATCGTGTACGAACAGTCCATGATCAGGGCGTCGACCCGGTCCATCGCCAGGTCGATCGCGCACTGGCGCTGCTCGATCCAGGCCTGCTGCGGCGCGTGGCGCGGGTCGGCCTCGGGATACTCGTTCCAGAACTGTTCGTGGTCACCGGTGAAGAACACCGACTTGCCGTTGCAGGTGATACGGTAGCCGAAGTTGGCTACAGGGTGGTTCATCACCACATTGCTGACTTCCGCGTCGCCGACCTGCACCGCGACGCCTTCGGCAAGGGTGCGGTATTCGATGGTCGCGGCCATCTGGGCCTCGCTGACCGGGAAGTAGCTGTTCTGGAGCTGCACGCCCATCACGTGTTCGATGCCGATGCCGCTAGCCGGGTCGGCCGCGCCATGCAGCCGCACCCGGCTGCCGGCCACGAACAGCGGCGTGAAAAAGGGCAGGCCATGGATATGGTCCCAGTGGCTGTGCGTGATGAAGATGTTGGCCTGGACCGGGAGCCGGGTCAGCAGGTCCTGCGCAAGCGGGAAGATGCCGGTGCCGGCGTCGAGGATGATCAGCGTGCCGTCGTCGGTGCCTACCTCGATGCACGTGGTGTTGCCACCATACCTCGCAGTGCGCGGACCGGGCGACGGTATCGAACCGCGTACCCCCCAAAAACGGAATTTCATCTAAGAGACACCTTGCATAAAAGTTGCAATTTGGACTCATGATAGCTGTTCCAGGATACTTCGGCGTTATATTTCGCGCCGGCATGTACAGGCGCGTACGCTAGCGCTACACTCAGTGGTTACACGTGGGCAATTATTTCTTCGCATGCCGCGTCACCGAATTCACTGGGCCGTTTCACGATGCAAGAGCTAAACCACACACAGGCCGCAAGGCGCGCGCGCATGCTCCAGCGCTACGGGGCGCGCTGGGCGCTTGGCCTGGTCCTGACGCTGGCCGCGGTACTGCAGGTGTGGGCGCTGGTCGACTCCGACGCGATCGAGCGCCTTGACGGCTTCCTGTCGGGCCTGCGCATGCGTGTCGAAAAGCCGGTGCTGGACCCGCGTATCGTCATCGTCGATATCGACGAAAAGAGCCTGGCGCAGGTGGGCCGCTTCCCGTGGAGCCGCGACATCCAGGCCGACCTGGTGACAAAGCTGACCAAAGACTACAAGGCGGGCACGGTCGCCTTCGATATCTCGTTCCCGGAAGCGGACAATTCGTCGGGTTTCAAGGTACTGGAGCGGCTGGCGCGCGAAGAACTGAAGGATGTGCCCGGCCTTAAAACGCAGCTGGCGGCGCTCGAAGCGCGCATGGACTACGACGGCCTGTTTGCCAGGGCGATGCAAGGGCAGCCGGTGGTGCTGGGCTTTAGCGTATCGGACAAGCAGGCCAAGGGGCTGCTGCCGGCGCCCGCGTTTACCGCCGCCCAGCTGAACGGGCGCGAGGTGGCCGCGTATGCGCCGGACGGCTACGAGGCCAATATCGGGCGCCTGCAGCAGGCCGCGCGCGGCGCCGGCATCTTCACCGCACTGACCGACGCCGACGGCGTGATCCGCTCCTCGACCCTGTTGCAGCGGATCGGCGACGGCTACTATCCGTCGCTGTCGCTCGCCACCGCCGCCGTATATCTCGACGCGCGCGCGATCTTCCCCCATTTCGAGGAGGCTGCCGATACGCTGTCGGCCTCCGAGCTGGAAAACGGCGGCATCGACAGGATCATGATGTTCACGCCGCAGCGGGCGCTGGCGATCCCGGTCGGCTACGGCCTGGTGACCACGGTGCAGTTCCGCGGCAAGGGCGGGCCCGATGGCGGCGCGTTCCGCTACGTGCCCGCGGTCGACGTGCTTACCGGCGCCGCCGACCCGGCAGTGCTCAAGGGCGCCATCGTCCTTGTCGGCACCACCGCGCCGGGCCTGAAGGACATCCGGGTCACGCCGGTCAATGCCGAGTATCCCGGGGTGGAGGTGCACGCCAACCTGATCAAGTCGATCCTCGACGGCCGCTTCAAGTCGCGCCCCGACTACGCGCTGGCGATCGAATTTTTGCAGGTGCTCGGGTACGGGCTGGTGCTCTCTTTCGCGCTGGCGGTGCTCTCGCCGGTCAAGTCGATCGCGCTGTCGGCCGGCGCGCTGGCGGCGGCTGCGGCTTTCAACTACTGGATGTACGCCTCGCAGGACATCGTGCTGAACGGCGCCGCCGTGATGCTGCTGATCCTCGCGCTGTTCGTCGTCAACGTCGCGTGGGGTTACTTCTTCGAGGTGCGCAAGGGCCAGGCGCTGGTGTCGCGCTTCGGCGAATACGTGGCGCCCGAACTGGTGGCCGAAATGGCCGACGACCCGGGCAAGTACAACATGGACGGCGACAGCCGCGAGCTGAGCGTGATGTTCGTCGACGTGCGCGGATTCACCACCATCTCGGAAGGGCTGCCGCCGAAGGAGCTGCGCGAGTACATCAACCTGTACCTGACCGCGATGTCCGAGGACATCCGCGACAGCCACCGCGGCACGCTCGACAAATACATCGGCGACGCGGTAATGGCGTTCTGGGGCGCGCCGGTGCACTTCCCCGACCATGCGGGCCGCGCGGTGGCGACTGCGCTGCTGATGCAAGCCAGCGCGGCGCGGCTGGACGTCCAGTTCCGCGAACGGGGCTGGCCGTCGCTGCAGATCGGGATCGGCGTGAACACGGGCCTGATGCACGTCGGCGACATGGGTTCCAAAATCCGCCGCGCCTACACCGTGATGGGCGACGCGGTGAACCTGGCCGCGCGCCTGGAAGGGATCACCAAGGTCTATGGTGCCGGCATCGTGGTGGGGGAGGCCACCCGCGACGCGGCGCCTGGATTCCTGTACCGCGAACTGGACCGGGTTCGTGTAAAGGGCAAGAACAAACCGGTGGCGATCTACGAGCCGGTTGGCAGCGCCGACGGCGCCGACCCGGCGCTGCGCGCCGAACTGCGCCAGTGGGACCAGGCACTGGCGCTGTTCCGCGCCCGCGACTGGAATGGCGCCCTTGGCGCCCTCACGCTGCTCGCCAGCGTTCATCCACAGCGCGAGCTGTATCGGCTGTACCTGGCGCGCATCGAACGCTACCGCACCGATCCGCCGCCTGACGGCTGGGACGGGGTCACCAGGTTCGACGCCAAGTAGCAGTGATGTTGTTTTTAGGCAACGTTTAAAGCAAGTATTTTCTTTGGGGCAACATAAAAAGGTAGACTGCAAGGTGAGTCATTCCCACCGGGTTATTTCGATCGCCTCCGCCGAAATAATCGCCACTACCTTTTTGTCGAGCCATCACATGAGTTTACGATTTGCGCGCCTGGTTGCAGGTTCCGTGCTTGCAGCTGCGGCCAGCTCCGCCTGCGCCATGGGGCAGGACGCCGACGCGCCGATCCGCTTTGCGATCACCCGGTTCGACGTCAGCGGCAACAGCCTGCTGCCGGCTGCCGAGGCGAATGCCGCAGTGGCGCCGTTCACCGGCAGCGGCCGCGACTTCGGCGACATACAGCGCGCGCTGGAAGCGTTGGAGGCGGCTTTCCACACGCGCGGCTACAAGGTCGTCACGGTGCAGCTCCCCGAGCAGGAACTGGGCGGCGGCGTGGTGCGCCTGAACGTCATCGAGCCGAAGATCGGGCGCATCCAGGTCAGCGGGAACAAGTTCTTCGACGACGCCAACGTCGCGCACAGCATGCCAACGCTTGCCAGTGGACGCACTCCCAACCTGGACGAGGTGTCGGCCAACCTCAAGCTGGCCAACGAACACCCGTCGCGCAAGATCAACCTGCAGCTGCAGACCGGCGAGGGCGACGACGTCGATGCCCGGCTCGAAGTGATTGATGAAAAACCGTGGCGCGCGATGCTCAACCTGGATAACTCGGGCACGCCGCAGACAGGCCGCACCCACGCAGGCGTGGTGCTGCAGCACGCGAACCTGTGGGGCCGCGATCACCTGGGCAGCTTCCAGTACACCACCGCGGTTGAAAACCCGGACCAGGTCAGCGTGTTCGGCCTGGGCTACCACATCCCTTTATATGTGCAGGGCGATTCGGTCGACCTGTTCGCGAGTTACTCGAACGTCGATTCGGGCGTCGTCAGCGCCGGCCTGTTCGACCTTGGCGTCAGCGGCAAGGGGGCGACCTATGGCGCGCGCTACAACCACGTACTGGCGCGCCGCGGCGGATTCGAGCCGCGCGTGATCTACGGCGCCGACATCAAGGCATACAAGAACGAGGTGCTGTTCGCCGGCCAGGACTTCGGCAACGACGTCACCGTCCGTCCGGTCAGCGTCGCCGTGCTCGGCAACGCGCGGCTGGACGGGGCCGACGCCAGTTTTGCGCTGACCGCGCTGCACAACATCGCCGGCGGAAGCCGTGGCCGCAGCGAGGACTTCGAACGCGCCCGCTCCGGCGCCGACGACGACTATTCGATGCTGCGTTTTTCCGGCGCCTACACGCGCCAGGTGGCGCGCGAGTGGCAGGTTCGCCTGATGGTCAACGGCCAGTGGAGCGGCGACGCGCTGGTCTCGGGCGAGCAGTTCGGCGCAGGCGGCAATGCGTCGGTGCGCGGCTTCGACGAGCGCGCCCTGTCATCCGATTCGGGCGCGTTCGCCAACCTCGAGCTGTACTCGCCCAACCTGTGTACCGGCGTGCCGTGGATGTGCCGCGCGGTGGCGTTCTACGACGCCGCATACGGCGAACGAAACAAGGCGCTTCCGGGCGAATTGAGAAGTACAAGCATCGCCAGCACCGGCCTTGGCCTGCGCGCGGCGTTCGGTACCAGCATGACTGCGCATCTCGACTACGGCCACGTGCTGCGTTCGGGCGCGGTCGATACCTCAGGCAGCAACAAGCTTCACGTTCGCGTAGGTTTCGCCTACTAAGGGAAGGATCAGGCAATGAATAACAATTTAAAGCGCAAATTCCTGTCGGTGCTGGTGGCTGGCTGCGCCGGCGCCGTCCAGGCTGCGCCCACGCAGCCGCAAGTGGTTAGCGGCCAGGCAACCTTCCTCCAGCTGGGCGATGTGTTCACGATTACGAACACACCGAACGCGATCATCAACTGGCAGTCGTTTTCGGTCAATCCCGGCGAAACAACCCGCTTCGTCCAGCAAAGCGCCGACAGCGTGGTACTGAACCGGATCACGGGCGAGCTCCCGAGCCAGATACTCGGTGCGCTGCAGTCGAACGGCCATGTATTTTTGATCAACCCGAACGGGATCCTGTTCGGGCAGGGCGCCCGCATTGATGTCAATGGGCTGACCGCGTCGACGCTGGCCCTGTCGGACGCCGACTTCCTGGCCGGCCGCCGCAACTTCAGCGCCGGAACGGAACCGGCGAACATCGCCAACAACGGGTCGATTACGACGCCGGACGGCGGCAAGGTATTCCTGGTCGCGGCCAATGTCGAGAACAACGGCATCATCACGGCGCCGAACGGCGAGGTCGTACTGGCTGCAGGCCATTCGGTGCAGCTGGTCGACAGCGCCAATCCTGACCTGCGTGTGGTTGTCTCCTCGCCTGCTGGCGAAGTGGTCAACCTCGGGCAGGTGGTCGCGCAGGGCGGCAAGATCGGCATCTATGGCGCGCTGGTACGCCAGCACGGCGTCGTCAACGCGGATAGCGCGGTGCGCGGCGCCGATGGACTGATCACGCTGGTGGCCGGCGCCCTTTCAGGCGGCGACGCAGTCATGCCCGGGTCGATCGCGGTCCGCGCCGATTCGCTCGACATCAACGGTGGGCTCGATGCCGGGCCAAATGGACATGTCACGATCGCGCCGCAAAGCGCGGAGACCAGAATCGTGCTGGGCGGCCTGGAGGAAGACGGCGCCGGACGGCTCGCACTGACCAACGCCGAACTGGCCGGTATCAAGTCGGGATCGTTGACGCTGGGTGGCAACGACGGACAACGAGGCGGCATCACGGTCGGGGGCGTCGCGAGTTTCGCCAACGCCGGCAGGGTGACTCTGGACGCCGGCGAAGGCAACCTTGCCATCAATGCCCCGCTAAACGCCACCACGCTGCTGACACTCAGATCGCTGAACCAGATTGTGCAGGGCGCTGACGGCATCATCACCGCCCCGATGCTTGACGTACGTGGCAGCCTGGTCGACCTGTCGCAGGCGAACGCGGTCGGGCTCATTTCCGGCAGCGCAAGCGAAGGCCTGTTCCAGTTCGGCGCTTCGGGCGACCTGCACGTGGGCGTGGCGGGCGATTCGCTCGACTCCAGCACGGGCGTGCGCTCGAACGCCGGCGCGATCCGCCTGACCAGCACCGGTGGAATGGTTATCGACGGCACGGTTCATTCGGCTGGGGGCGATATTTCGCTCGAGGCGGGGCCGGACGCGTTGCTGAACATCCGCCCGCGCGGGGCCGTGATCAACGGGTCCGGCGACATTTCGCTCAAGGGCAAGCAGGTCATCAACGACGGCACGGTGGACGCCGCCCGCGGCAGGGTGATCATCGATCCGAAACCCAAACCAGTGACCCCGGCCAATCCGCCGGTACCGGCCGACCCCGGGCCGCCAGCAAACCCCGGGCCGCCAGCCGATCCCGGGCCGCCTGCCAATCCCGGGCCGCCTGCCAATCCTGGGCCGCCTGCCAATCCTGGTCCGCCGGCCGACAAGCCCAATCCACCGGAAAAACCAGCAGTGCCGGAAGTTCCGCCGGTTACGCCGCCGCTGCCGCCGGTTACCCCGCCACTGCCTCCGGTGCTACCGGTTGAACCGCCGGGGCCGGCGCCCGAGCCGCCGGCCCCGGTGCTGACGCTGGACCAGTGTGTCGCCGCACCAGGTACGCCGGGCTGCTCGTCGGTGCTGCCTTCGCTGGGCGCGTGCACCGTTGCTCCTTCGACGCAAGGCTGCGCCGTCGTGTTGCCGACGCTGGCGCAGTGCGCCGTGAGTCCAGGCCTGCAAGGCTGCAGCGCGGTCTTGCCTGCGCCCGATGCGTGCACGGTGAACCCCTCGCTGGCGGCATGCGCGGTGGTCAGCCAGGCCCCGGCCGCCAAGCCGGGCGAGAGCCCCCTCGCGTCCGCGCTCCAGCAGCAAACGGACCTGAACCCGACCGCCGACGCAATCCAGGCCAGGCCGGCCGAATCGGAGCCGACGAAAAAAGACCAAACGATTATTTTGGCCGACGCAGCATCACCAAGTGGAGCAAAAGATGAGAGCCCTCATAAAACCAAAACGTACTGCAATTAAGGTCCTGCTGTTTTCCGCGCTGATCGCGGCCACCGCGTTTGCGTGGGCAGGCCAGGTTGCGGGGACGGTCGTGCACCTGAGTGGGCCGCTGATGGCGAAAAAAGCGGACGGCTCAATCAAGGTACTGGCGCGCAAGTCGGAAGTGGAGCAGGGCGACACCCTGATCGCCGAGAAGGGAACCTACGCCCAGATCCGCTTCATCGACAACAGCGAAGTCACGCTGAAGCCGGATACGAACTTCAAGATCGAGGCGTTCGCCTATGACGAAGGCAAGCCGGACGCCGACAGCGCCAGCTTCACCCTGGTCAAGGGCGGACTACGTTCGGTCACAGGACTGCTCGGCAAGCGCAACAAGGAAAAGTTCTCGCTGAAGACACCGACGGCCACCATCGGCATTCGTGGCACCACCTTTATCGCACAGTACGTCGGTGCGGGCGGGGTGCCAGTGCCGGCAGGACCGTCGCTGGCGCCAGGCCTGCACGTCCACGTCATTGACGGCATGATCGCGGTAACCAATCCGGGCGGCGCGATGAATTTCGCCGCCGGCCAGTTCGGCTTCGTCCGCTCCAGCATCACGCCGCCGGTCATCGTGCCGAACAACCCGGGGCTGAAGTTCTCGCCGCCGCCAGTCTTCAGCATGACGAATGCCGTCGCGGCCAACTCCGCCAGCGGCGCGCCGAAAGCCGCCGCGGTGGACTGCGAAGTGCGCTGACAAACCGGCGCCCGTAAAAAAACCCTGTGCACCTCGCGGTGTACAGGGTTTTTTTTAGCGGGTAAAGGCTTACAGCACTTCGCTCGCGTGGTCGGCCAGGCGCGAACGTTCGCCGCGCGCCAGGGTGACGTGGCCGCTGTGCGACCAGCCCTTGAAGCGGTCGACAACATAAGTCAGGCCGCTCGAGCCTTCGGTCAGGTACGGCGTGTCGATCTGCGCGATGTTGCCCAGGCAGAGGATCTTGGTGCCGGGGCCCGCGCGCGTAACCAGCGTCTTGATCTGCTTCGGGGTCAGGTTCTGCGCCTCGTCGATGATCAGGAACTTGTTCACGAAGGTGCGGCCGCGCATGAAGTTGAGCGACTTGATCTTGATGCGCGAACGGATCAGGTCCTGCGTCGCCGCGCGGCCCCATTCGCCGCCTTCCGAATCGGATTTGTTGAGCACTTCGAGGTTGTCGTCGAACGCGCCCATCCATGGCGACATCTTCTCTTCCTCGGTGCCTGGCAGGAAGCCGATGTCCTCGCCCACCGGAACGGTGACGCGGGTGACGATGATCTCGTTGTACAGCTTGGTCTCAAGCACCTGCGCCAGGCCGGCGGCCAGGGCCAGCAGGGTCTTGCCGGTACCGGCCTGGCCGAGCAGGGTGACGAAATCGCATTCCGGATTCATCAGCAGGTTCAGCGCGAAGTTCTGCTCGCGGTTGCGGGCAGTGACGCCCCACACGTTGTTCTTGTTGTGGCTGAAGTCGCGCAGGGTCTGGATCACCGCGGTCTTGCCGTTGATCTGCTTGACCTGGCCGTAGAACGGCGCCTCGCCGCTCTTCGGCTCGAGGTAGACGAACTGGTTGACCAGCAGGGTCGGGATGACCGGGCCGGTCAGGCGGTAGAACGTGGCCGAGTAGCCGTTCTTGTTCTCCTGCCACGATTCCATGTCCTTGCCGTGCTTGTTCCAGAAGTCGTCCGGCAGCTGGACGATGCCCGAATACAGCAGGTCGGTGTCTTCCAGCACGTGGTCGTTGAAGTAGTCTTCGGCAGGCAGGCCCAGCGCGCGCGCCTTGATGCGCATGTTGATGTCTTTCGACACCAGCACGATCGCGCGGCCCGGCATTTCCGCCTCGAGGTTGCGCACCACGCCAAGGATCTGGTTGTCGGCTTTGCCCTGCGGCAGGCCTTCCGGCAGGCCGGGGCCGGCTTGCAGGCGCGTCTGGAAGAACAGGCGGCCCTTGGCGTCCTTGTTGCCCAGCTTGGCCAGCGGGATACCCGCCTCGATGGCGCCGTCGTCGATGCTGCCGACCAGCGCATCGAGCGTGCGCGAGACCTGGCGTGCGTTGCGCGCCACTTCGGACATGCCTTTCTTGTGGTCGTCCAGCTCTTCCAGCGTCATCATCGGCAGGTAGACATCGTGTTCTTCAAAACGGAACAGCGATGTCGGGTCATGCATCAGCACGTTGGTGTCGAGCACGAACATCTTGGAGAGGCCGCTCTTGTCGGCCTGGCGGCTGGTCGAGGACTTGACCGGCAGTTCGACCGGCTTGTGCTTGGCCGGATGCGGCAGTTCGTTCTCGGACGGCTGGCGGGCCTTGATACGTGGTGCTTTCTCGGCAGGGTCGGCCTTCGCGACCGGCGCGACTGGTGCAAGCACTTGCGGCGCAGCGGCAGGCGCGGGTGCAGCCAGCTCAGGCGCCGACAGCAGGCGCGCGGTCTTGCGGCCCTTGGCCGGCTTGGCGATGACTTCGTCGTTGACGCGTTCGGCCACAGCGGCCAGTTTTGGCTTGGCGGCTGCGACAGTACGCGCGCCGGTCTTGCCCGGTTCAGCTTTAGGGTAATCGTTCACCGGCAGCAGTGTGGCCGGTTTGGTAGGTATTTTCGGCAGTGGCTTCAGTGTCTCAATCTAAAAGTGTCCAGAGGATAGCCAGCAGCGTGCACGCAAGCGTTGCTTGCGGCGTCGTCAGGAAAAAACGGCTGGGGCGAAGTACGTGGCGCTGGTCGGGCCCGGAATATGACCGGGCCGGCAGGCCGCCAGATTGGAGTGATGCAGTGTTTAAAAACGGTTGACTCAAAATTGGGCTGGTGCAATCAGGTTCTGCAGCGGGTTGATCAACATATGTAGCCGGGCGAGTCAGGGCTGGTTTCTCACGAATTCCAGCACCTCATCCGCGTGATTTGGTACCTTCACGCCACGCCATTCTTTCACCAAATTACCGTTAGCGTCAATGATAAACGTACTGCGCTCGACCCCTCGAACTTGCTTGCCGTACATATTCTTCATCTTCATGACGTTGAACTGCTTGCAGACCGCTTCTTCCGGGTCGGAAATCAGTTCAAACGGCAGGCCGAGCTTGGCCTTGAAGCCCTCGTGCGAGCGCAGCGAATCGCGGCTGATGCCGTAGATTTCGGTCTGCGCCTGCTGGAACTCCGGGTACAGCTCGCGGAAATTGATGCTCTCGGTGGTGCAGCCGGGTGTGTTGTCTTTTGGGTAGAAGTACAGCACGGTGTAGCGCGCAGGGCGGCCGGCCAGTTCGAAGGTCTGGTCGCTGGTCATCGCTGCGGAAAAATTCGTCACGGGTGCTGCTGTTGGGCTATCAGCCACAGGTCTCTCCTGGAGATGGGTCGGCGCTGATTTTGGTGACCCCAATCAGCGCAGCGGGGGTAAGGATGACAACCTGGCACATATGGGGGCGCCAGGCCATCAATCAAGCCGCGGGCGGCTTCGGTTCGATAATCAGGGCCAGTGTGACCTTGCGGCCTTCGCCCATCAGGATGTTATAGGTGCGGCAAGCGGCCTGGCTGTCCATGCACTCGACCCCGATGCGGCGCGCCGCTAGGCCAGCCACCAGGCGCGGATGGACGAAACGCTGGCGCGCGCCGGTGCCAAGGATGACAACGTCCGGCTGGTCGGCTTCGATCAGGGCGAAATGGTCGGCCGTCAGCGCGTCGAAGGTAGGCGCCGGCCAGGGGCGCGGCGGCGTTTCCGGCATCACGATCAGGCTGAAATCGAAGCGCTCGGCGTTGATTTCGACCCCGCTGTCGTCGTAGCCGGTGACCGTCTGGTATTGTTTGGTGGTGCTGGCGTGGAGCTTCATAACTATAGGGCGCGTAGATGGGCAGTGCAGGTGACTGCGTGGGGCGTAGCATGCCACAAACGGTTATAAAGCGCTAATTTTCGCGATAAGTTGATTAAATTCGGCGCTTTCGGCAGAATGGGTATTTTTCGCACTGCAACATAAGTGCCACCAACTGGGAATGATTTTGCGACCGATTCTGAAATCCAACAAGCTGGACGATGTCTGCTACGAAATCCGCGGGCCGGCGATGGAAAAAGCCCGCCAGATGGAAGAGGAAGGGCACAAGATCATCAAACTGAACATCGGCAACCTGGCCGTGTTCGGATTCGATCCTCCCGACGAGATCGTGCACGACATGATCCGCAACATGCACGGCGCGGCCGGCTACACCGA
>DASWSX010000169.1:0-17801 GCA_036402435.1 Telluria sp.
CCAGTCTTGCCGGCGGCTATGTCGGCGTAAGCAGCGGTTGCCTTTGCCTTGGCAAGGTAGTCCTGGTAGGCAGGAATCGCGATTGCGGCCAGGACGCCGATAATCGCAATCACGATCATCAGTTCGATCAGGGTGAAGCCGGCTTGCGCGTGCTTCTTCAGTTTTTGTATCGATTTCACGGTGTGTCTCCGAGTGGGTTAATGTGCAAAGCACAGCTACCGCTCGTTAACCGGGCGATAGCCGTGCCGCCGATTCCCTGCGCTTGCTTATTTCCGCGACATCAAACAACCCTGACTCAGCCATTCTTTGTCCTTAACACTGACAGCTTTTGCCGGCCTTGGTTCCGACCATGCTATTGGTTAAGATTGAATGGAAAACTGCATGCGCGTGCCGGCCAGCTCGATGCTGTCGCCGTTGGCAAGAAAACACTGTGCATCGGCCATTGCTGCGCCATTCACCAGCGGCACTCCCGCCCCGTCGATCTGGCGGATGAAGTAACGTCCCCCTTCGCGTCCGATGACGACAACCAGCACGCCGGGGGTGCCCAGCGTCGTGAGCGGTTTGACCAGCGTGAGCTTCTTGCCCGCGTTCGGGCCACTCATGACTTCGATCGACGCGACCGGCGCCGCCACCGCTGCGGCCGGCGTGCCGGCGACGAAGCGGATCGTATGCAGGGCGACCTTGATGACGTCGCGGTCGGCGAGTGTACGGCGGGCAACGCGCTCGCCGTTGACGAAGGTGCCATTGGTACTGCCGAGGTCTTCGATCTGGACGTCGCTGTCCGACACGGTCAGGGCCGCGTGCTGCGCGCTGACGGCCAGGTGCGCGATGACGATGTCGTTGCCCGGATGGCGTCCGATGGTCAGGCGCGGCTTGGACAGATCCACTTCCTGCTCGACCATGTCGCCGTGCGTTACGATAATTCTGGCCACTGGCCTCTCCATTGCTGAAATAAAAACGGGGAGCGAATCCGCTCCCCGTATTATTGACTACCTTTGACCTTGCTTCAAATTACAGCATGGCTTTCAGCAGGCGCGCCATTTCCGACGGGTTCTTGGTGGTCTTGATGCCGCAGGCTTCCATGATTTCCAGCTTGGCTTGCGCGGTGTCTGCGCCGCCCGAGATCAGCGCGCCGGCGTGGCCCATCCGCTTGCCCGGAGGAGCGGTAACACCAGCGATGAAGCCAACGACCGGCTTCTTCATGTTGTCCTTGATCCAGTAAGCCGCGTTGGCTTCGTCCGGGCCGCCGATTTCGCCGATCATGATGACCGCATCGGTATCAGGATCGTCGTTGAACATCTTCATGATGTCGATGTGCTTCAGGCCGTTGATCGGGTCGCCGCCGATGCCGACTGCCGACGACTGGCCCAGGCCCAGCGCGGTCAGCTGGCCGACTGCTTCATAGGTCAGGGTGCCCGAACGCGATACCACGCCGATACGGCCCTTCTTGTGGATGTGGCCCGGCATGATGCCGATCTTGATTTCGTCAGGGGTGATCAGGCCTGGGCAGTTAGGGCCCAGCAGCAGGGTCTTCGAACCCGACTTGGCCATGCGGTCCTTCAGGGCCATCATGTCACGGACAGGAATGCCTTCGGTGATGCAAATCGCCAGGTCCAGCTCGGCTTCGACAGCTTCCCAGATCGCAGCGGCTGCGCCTGCCGGCGGAACGTAGATGACCGACACGTTGGCGCCGGTTTCTTTTTTCGCTTCCGAAACGTTGGCGAAAATAGGAATGCCTTCGAAATCTTCGCCGGCCTTCTTCGGGTTCACGCCTGCAACGAATGCAGCCTTGCCGTTCGCGTACTCGCGGCACATGCGGGTGTGGAACTGACCGGTCTTGCCGGTAATTCCCTGGGTTACAACTTTTGTATCTTTATTAATCAGGATCGACATGTTATTTCCTTCGAATTAGGCTTTACCAGCAGCAGCGGCGACTACGGCTTTCGCTGCGTCTTCCATCGTATCGGCGGCGATGATCGGCAGGCCGGAGTCGGCCAGCATCTTCTTGCCGATGTCTTCGTTGGTGCCCTTCATGCGCACGACCAGCGGCACTTGCAGGGAAACGGCCTT
Source organism: Telluria sp. (assembly GCA_036402435.1). Classification (GTDB taxonomy): domain Bacteria; phylum Pseudomonadota; class Gammaproteobacteria; order Burkholderiales; family Burkholderiaceae_D; genus Telluria_A. Next base: position 2,071 of record DASWSX010000169.1, read on the forward strand.
GGATGCGGTGATCACGCCTTCGGCGATCACGTCGCAGCGCATGATGCCGCCGAAGATGTTGACCAGGATGGCTTTCAGGCCAGGGTTCTTCAGCATGATCTTGAATGCTTCGGTCACTTTTTCTGCCGTCGCACCGCCGCCCACGTCGAGGAAGTTGGCCGGCTCGCCGCCGAACAGCTTGATGGTGTCCATGGTCGCCATTGCCAGGCCTGCGCCGTTGACGAGGCAGCCGATGTTGCCGTCGAGCGAGATGTAAGCCAGGTCGAACTTCGATGCTTCGACTTCAGCCGGATCTTCTTCGTCCAGGTCGCGGAAAGCGACGATTTCCGGGTGGCGGTACAGCGCGTTGGCGTCGAAGTTGAACTTCGCGTCCAGTGCGATAACCTTGCCGCTGCCGGTCAGGATCAGTGGGTTGATTTCAGCCAGCGATGCGTCGGTGTCCCAGTATGCCTTGTACAGGCCCTTGAGCTGGGTGCGCGCGTCGGCGATCGACTCTGGTGGAACGCCGATTTTTGCCGAGATGTCGTCCGCTTCCGCGTCGGTCAGGCCGATGGCCGGATCGATTTCGACGGTGTGGATTTTTTCCGGGTTGGTGTGAGCGACTTCTTCGATGTCCATGCCGCCTTCCGACGACGCCATCAGCACAACCTTCTGGCTGGCACGGTCGGTGACCATCGAGATGTACAGTTCTTTCTTGATGTCCGCGCCTTCTTCAACCAGCAGGCGGCGTACTTTCTGGCCTTCCGGGCTGGTCTGGTGCGTGACCAGCTGCATGCCCATGATCTGTTCTGCGTATTCCTTGACCTGCTCCAGCGATTTCGCCACTTTCACGCCGCCGCCCTTGCCGCGGCCGCCAGCATGGATCTGCGCCTTGACTACCCAGACCGAGCCGCCCAGCGTTTCTGCTGCTTTGACAGCCTCTTCCACGGACATGCACGGGATGCCGCGCGGGACCGTCACTCCGAATTGCCGGAGGATTTCTTTGCCTTGATACTCATGGATTTTCATGCTGGCTTCCCTTCTTATGATACTGATTTGTAGAAATACGGTTGAATGGTGAAACGAACGTCGGAAAAACGGAACTTCTGTCAGCTGCCGGCCACCTTGGCCACCCAGCGCGGATAGTATTTGGCGACTGCAGGGCCGTCGGCGCGCAGGCCGTGGCACTTGTCGATCTGGAACGGCCGGTTCGGCAGCAGGTCGTCGCCGGCGCCGTCGCGTGTCTTGATGACGTCGTTGGCGTAGGCCTGGATGGCGGCGGTCGGCAGCACCTGCGCCAGTTCGGTCAGGTGCGTGCAGCCAAGGACACCGGACAGGCGCTCTTTGAGGCCTGCGCGGAAACCCTTCATCAGCGACAGGCCGATCAGTTGTTTGTACGCGGGGCCGATGACGTCGCAGTAACCCGGATAGGGAACCGCATCGGAGGCCGCCTCGGCGTCGACGATGTTCAGTTCCAGGTCGATTGTGATGCGCAGGCTCAGGTCATGCAGTGGAGTTCCGCCGGTTCGTACGCCGGAGGCAAGCGTGACATCGCTTTCCTTGACGTCGGTGATGCGCGCATCGAGATCCCATAGGCCATCGTCGCGCTTGAACGCTTCGACTTTGATGGCGCGGGTGTGCCGCAAGGCGCGCGGAACAGGAGGAGACAGGGGCATAAGGGCCGAATGCCGGAAAGCGGCGATAAATAGTGTGCAGCTGGTGTGCTGATGCACGTTACCGCAGCTTCTGCGGCAACTACCGCTCATGCGGCGCTGCTTAAACCCCAAAAGTTTATCACATGTGGAGAGTCCATTGCGGCATAACATCGGTCTGTTGTCGAGGTAATAATATTGCGCAATCCCACGGCTCGACGCGGTAAATGCACGAACTGACCGGATCGCCGACCCTTGTATGCGAAGTTTGAAGAAGGAAAATGATGGCTTTGCGTTGCTGCCGGCGGGGCCGCCCGCTGTTGGTGAGGAGATGTGCGGCAAATCGACGCACATCAACAACGGAAGGCGGCCTCGGCGGAAGCCACGGGAGGCGCTCAGAATTCGTCTTCTGGCTCGCCCTTGAGCACCGTGAATACGGCACGCTGGGAAAAGCCGCGCTGCATCAGGAAACGGATCTGCTTGTTGCGTTCGGCCGGGTCAGTAGCAACCGTGCCGAAGCGGCGCTCCCACAGTTCGCGGGCACGCGCCAGTTCAGTGTCGGCCAGGCCGGACTTGATTTCCTTGAGGGCGTCGCCGCCCACGCCATGGCTTTGCAGCTCAGCCATGATGCGGCTGTTGCCGAAGCGGGCCGAGCGCCGATGAACCAGCGATTCGGAAAAACGCTCCTGCGAGAGCCAGTTGTTCTGCTCTAAAAAATCAAGAAGGGCGTCAACGTCATCGCCCTCCTCCGCATAACGCGACAACTTGCGCCCCAGTTCGAGCCGGCTGTGCTCCCGCATTGACAGATAGCGGAGCGCACGGCCTTTCAGGCTGAGCTTGGGACGCATTGCCGAATTATTCGGCGACCGCCTTCAGCTTGGCGGCCTTCGGGGTCGCTTCCGCATCGCCGCCAACCGGCGCTGGCAGTTCGCGCACGCCCAGGGCGATACGGACCTTGTTTTCGATCTCGCGTGCCAGTGCCGGACGCTCCTGCAGGAAGGTACGCGCGTTGTCCTTGCCCTGGCCGATACGTTCGCCGTTGTAGCTGTACCAGGAGCCGGACTTTTCGACGATCTTGTTGTCGGCGCCCAGATCCAGGATTTCGCCTTCGCGCGAGGTGCCGGCGCCGTACAGGATGTCGAAGTGCGCTTCCTTGAACGGCGGCGCGATCTTGTTCTTGACGACCTTGACCTTGGTTTCGTTACCGATCACCTCGTCGCCCGACTTGATCGAGCCGGTACGGCGAATGTCCAGGCGAACCGACGCGTAGAACTTCAGCGCGTTACCGCCAGTGGTGGTCTCCGGGCTGCCGAACATGACGCCAATTTTCATGCGGATCTGGTTAATGAAGATAACCAGCGTGTTGGTGCGGTTGATCGAACCGGTCAGCTTGCGCAGCGCCTGGGACATCAAACGGGCCTGCAGGCCTGGCAGCGAGTCGCCCATGTCGCCTTCGATTTCAGCGCGCGGGGTCAGCGCGGCAACCGAGTCGATGACCACGAGGTCGACGCTGCCCGAGCGCACCAGCGCGTCGGTGATTTCCAGTGCCTGCTCGCCGGTGTCTGGCTGCGAAATGAGCAGCTCGGACAAATTGATGCCGAGTTTTTGCGCGTAACCGACGTCGAGCGCGTGTTCGGCGTCGATAAAGGCGCAGGTGCCGCCCAGCTTTTGCATCTGTGCGATGGTCTGCAGGGTCAAGGTGGTTTTACCCGACGATTCAGGGCCGTAGATTTCGACGATGCGGCCGCGTGGCAGGCCGCCGACGCCCAGCGCGATGTCGAGGCCGAGGGAGCCGGTCGATACGACCTGGACTTCTTCGACCGGCATGCTGGCATCCATGCGCATGACCGAGCCCTTGCCAAACTGCTTTTCAATCTGTGCCAGGGCGGCGGCGAGCGCCTTGCCCTTTTCTGCGCCATGCAATGCGGTTTTCTTATCGTCCATTATGTTCTTTCAGTCTGGGAAAAGGGCGAAGTCATTCGTACAGCCGACACTGTATAAAAAAACAGTGGTCTTGGCAAGCGCAACTTGCAGATATCGGCGAATAGATCAAAAATCGTGATTATCCTCGCCGTGTTGCGGGAAATGAAACACAATAGGATTATCCGCTGTCTAACGTTCCGGTGCCCCATGCGTATTTTACTTGCCGAAGATGATAGTGTACTTGCCGACGGGCTGACGCGCTCCTTGCGCCAGTCGGGCTACGCCATCGACTGCGTGCGCAACGGCCAGGAGGCCGACACCGCGCTGTCGACCCAGGAATTCGACCTGCTGATCCTCGACCTGGGCCTGCCCAAAATGTCCGGACTCGAAGTGCTGCGCCGCCTGCGTGCGCGCTCGTCGCTGCTGCCGGTGCTGATCCTGACGGCGGCCGATTCGATCGAACAGCGCGTCAATGGCCTCGACCTGGGCGCCGACGATTACATGGCCAAGCCGTTCGCGCTGTCCGAACTGGAGGCGCGCGTGCGGGCCCTGACCCGCCGCGGCGCCGGCGGCGGCCCCACCGTGATCCGCCACGGCCCGCTGGCATACGACCAGGTCGGCCGCAGCGCGTATGTCAACGACCAGATGCTCGACCTGTCGGCGCGCGAACTGGGCCTGCTTGAAATCCTCCTCGCGCGCACCGGCCGCCTGGTCTCGAAAGAGCAGCTGGTCGACCACTTGTGCGAATGGGGCGAGGAAGTGTCGAACAACGCCATCGAGGTCTACGTCCACCGCCTGCGCAAGAAGATCGAAGTGGGCGGCGTGCGCATCGCCACCGTGCGCGGGCTTGGCTACTGCCTTGAAAAATACTCCGATGCCGCGCGCGCCGGCACCGACGCCAATCCCGAACCGAAGTGAACGACCGCGACGCCGGCCTGGCCAATTTCAGCGAGCCGCCCGGGCCCGCCGAACTGTACCAGCCGCCCAACCCCGAGTCCGAGGAGAACATCCAGCATTCGCTGTTCGGCGAGATCCTCGACTGGATGCTGGCGCCGCTGCTGCTGCTGTGGCCAATGAGTATCGCGATCACCTACCTGGTGGCCAAGTCGATCGCCAACCAGCCGTTCGACCATGCGCTGGAAGACAGCGTGACGGTGCTGGCGCAGCAGGTGCGCGAGGTCGATGGCCGGGCGGTGTCGCGCCTGCCCGGGACCGCGCGCGACATCCTGCGCGCCGACGATGTCGACAACGTCTATTTCCAGGTCACGGGACCCTATAAAGAATACGTCGACGGCGACCGCGAGCTGCCGCTGCCGGACAATCCGGAGCGCTACCGCACCGGCACCATCCACTTCCGCAACGACGCGATGAACGGCACCCAGGTGCGCGTCGCCTTCAGCTACGTCAACCTGCGCCCGGCCGCGCGCAGCGCCGAGCCGCACGCCGCGCTGGTGCAGGTGGCCGAGACGCTCGACAAGCGCGCCCAGCTCGCCAATGAAATCATCAAGGGCGTGATCCTCCCGCAGTTCATCATCCTGCCGATCGTGCTGGCGCTGGTGTGGTTCGCGCTGGCGCGCGGGCTGTCGCCGCTGGCCGAACTGCAGCAGCGCATCCGCGCGCGCCGCCCTGACGACCTGTCGCCGATCGACGCGACCCAGGTGCCGGAGGAGATCTCGCCGCTGGTCGGTTCGCTCAACGACATGCTGGCCCGCCTGTCGCAGACGATCGACATGCAAAAGCGCTTCATCGCCGACGCGGCGCACCAGATGAAGACGCCGCTGGCCGGCATGCGCATGCAGTCGGAACTGGCGCTGCGCCAGGTCGACGCCGATGAAATCCACCGCTCGCTGGAGCAGCTGGCCAAGAGCTCGGAGTCGGCCACGCGCCTGGTCAACCAGCTGCTGGCGCTGGCGCGCGCCGAGAACCAGCCGCACACCGGGCTGGCGTTCGAGCCGGTCGACCTGAACGAGATGGCGCGCGGCACCGTGCAGGACTGGGTGCAGGCATCGTTCACCTTCGAGATCGACCTCGGATTCGAAGCGGCCGGCGCGCCGGTGGTCATCGAGGGCAATGCGCTGATGCTGCGCGAACTGCTGTCGAACCTGATCGACAACGCGCTGCGCTACACGCCTGCCGGCGGCAGCGTCACCGTGCGCGTGCGGCTCGATGCGCAGCAGGCGATACTGGAAGTGGAAGACACTGGCCCGGGCATCACGCCGTCGGAGCGCGGCCACGTCTTCGAGCGCTTCTACCGGATCCTGGGCAGCAGCGCCAGCGGCAGCGGACTGGGACTGGCGATCGTGCGCGAGATCGCCCAGCAGCATGGCGCCGAGGTCGACGTGTTCAGCAATCCGCGCGGCTTCGCGAAAAAACTCCCCGGCAGCCTGTTCCGCGTCACCTTCCCGCCGCCGCCACCACCCGTAGAGGAAGCCGACTGATGCAAGTACCGCACGAAGATGCGGGCCTCGCCGCCCGCCGCCTGCACGCGCTCGTCACGGCGCGCGCGCTGCACTGGCGCCGCACCCGCACCATCACTGGTGCGCTGCTCGCGTTGTGGCTCGCGACGACCTTCGGCACCGTGTTCTTCGCGCGCGAGCTGCAAGACTTGTCGCTGTTCGGCTGGCCGGTGTCGTTCTACTTCGCCGCGCAAGGCTCGCTGCTGATCTACCTCGCCATCATCGGCGGGTACGCCTGGTGCATGCGGCGCGCCGACCGCGAGTTCGACCAGCGCCAGCGGGAGCTTGCATGAGCCAGGCCTCGCCGTATTTCCGCAAGCTGTCGCGCTACTACCTGTGGTACACCGCCTGCTTCGGCGGCTTCCTCGCCGCGCTGGCGCTGCTGGAACAGGAAGGCATGCCGCGCCTGTGGATCGGCTACTCGTTCATGTTCGCCACCATCGTGCTGTATGCCGCCATCGGCGTGATCAGCCGTACCTCGAATGTGTCCGAATACTATGTCGCCGGGCGGCGCGTGCCGTCGCTGTTCAACGGCATGGCGACCGCGGCCGACTGGATCTCGGCGGCCAGCTTCATCAGCCTGGCCGGAGGACTGTACCTGCACGGCTTCGACGGCCTGGCCTACATCATGGGCTGGACCGGCGGCTACTGCCTGGTGGCGCTACTGATCGCGCCTTACCTGCGCCGCTTCGCGCAGTACACCATCCCCGACTTCCTGGCCGCGCGCTACGGCGGCGGCGCCGGCGGGCGCGGCGGACCGGTGCGCGCGATCGCGGTGGCGGCCACGATCATCGTCTCGTTCACCTACGTGGTGGCGCAGATCTACGCGGTCGGCCTGATCGCGTCGCGCTTTACCGGGGTCGATTTCTCGGTCGGTATTTTCCTCGGCCTGGCCAGTATCCTGGTCTGCTCCTTCCTGGGCGGGATGCGCGCCATCACCTGGACCCAGGTCGCGCAGTACATCATCCTGCTCGTGGCGTTCCTGATCCCGACCATGTGGCTGTCGGTGAAGCATGCCGACAATCCGGTGCCGCAGCTGGCCTACGGGTCGGTGATGCCCAAACTGGCGCAGCGCGAGGCCGAACTGGCCGCCGATCCGAAGGAGCTCGCGGTGCGCGCCATCTTCAGCCAGCGCGCCGAGGCTTACCAGGCACGCATCGCAGCGCTGCCGGCGTCGTGGGAGAGCGGCAAGGAAGAAGTCCAGCGCCAGCTCGACGAAGTCCGCATGCGCAACGCCTCGCTGGCCGAGATCCGCGCGGCGGAACGGGCGTTGATCGCCTATCCCAAAGACGCCGCCGAGGCCAGCTCCACCTGGAGCAGCCTGCGCGACGCCAACCTCAGGCGCGCCCGCGCGCCGGCGCCGCACGCCACGCCCTTCCCCGGCGAATCGCCGGCCCAGTCGGATATCCGCCGCAATAACTTCCTGGCGCTGGTGTTCTGCCTGATGCTCGGCACCGCCGCGCTGCCCCACATCCTGATGCGCTCCTACACCACGCCGTCGGTGCGCGAAACGCGCGGCTCGGTGTTCTGGGCGCTGTTCTTCATCCTACTGGTCTACCTGACCATTCCGGCGCTGGCCGTGCTGGTCAAGTACGACATCTATAGCGCGCTGGTGGGCGCCGACTTCGCTCACCTGCCCGACTGGATCTCGTACTGGGCCAACGTCGACAAGGCCAATCCCCTGATCAGCATCGCCGATATCAACCGCGACGGCGTCGTGCAGCTGGCGGAGATCGCGATCGACGGCGACGTGCTGGTGCTGGCAACGCCGGAAATCGGCGGCCTGCCGTATGTGATCTCGGGCCTGGTCGCGGCCGGGGGCCTGGCCGCCGCGCTGTCGACCGCCGACGGCCTGCTGCTGGCGATCTCCAACGCGCTCTCGCACGACATCTACTACAAGATCGTCGATCCGTCCGCGTCGACCCAGAAGCGGGTTACGATCTCCAAGCTGCTGCTGCTGGCGGTAGCCTTCATCGCGGCCTACGCGGCGTCGCAAAAGCCAGCCGACATCCTGTCGCTGGTGGGCGCTGCGTTCTCGCTGGCGGCGTCGACGCTGTTCCCGGCGCTGGTGCTGGGCGTGTTCTGGCAGCGCGCCAACCACCAGGGTGCGATCGCGGGCATGGTGGCCGGTTTCGCGGTGTGCCTGTACTACATGGTGAGCACGCATCCGGGCGTGGGCGGTACTGCCGCCAGCCAATGGTTCAACATTGCGCCGATTTCGGCAGGCGTCTTTGGCGTGCCGGCCGGCATCGCTATGATCGTCATTGCCAGCCTGTTGACGGCGCCGCCCGGCCGCAGGTCGGACGGACTGGTCGACCACATCCGATCACCGGAATAAGTATGAGCAATGACCCGTAACACAGCGTTCAATTTGCGGTAATCTGGTTAGGATTGCAACCCACCGTTCTTAAGGAGCTGCGCATGTCGTCCGGAAAAATCCTCGTTGCACAAGGAGGCGGCCCGACCGCCGTGATCAACCAGTCGCTGGTCGGCGTCGTGCTCGAGGCGCGCCGCTTCCGTCACGTGACGCGGGTCTATGGCGCGCTGCACGGCGTGCGCGGCATCATCAACGAGGACTTCGTCGACCTGACCCAGGAGACCAGCCACAACCTGGAACTGGTTGCCAGCACGCCCTCCTCGGCGCTGGGTTCGACGCGCGACAAGCCGGACATCGCCTACTGCCACAAGATCTTCGAAGTGCTGCGCGCGCATGAGATCGAGCATTTCTTCTACATCGGCGGCAATGATTCGTCGGACACGGTGCGCATCGTCAGCGAGGAAGCGCGCAAGGCCAACTATCCGCTGCGCTGCATCCACATCCCGAAAACGATCGACAACGACCTGGTGGGTAACGACCACACGCCGGGGTTCCCATCGGCGGCGCGCTTCGTAGCGCAGGCGTTTGCCGGGGCCAACCTCGACAACGCGGCGCTGCCGGGAGTGTATGTCGGCGTCGTGATGGGCCGTCACGCCGGCTTCCTGACCGCCGCATCGGCGCTGGGGAAAAAGTTTCCGGACGACGGGCCGCACCTGATCTATATCCCCGAGCGCACCTTCGACATAGAGCGATTCCTGGCCGATGTGAAGAAGACCTACGAGCGTTTCGGGCGCTGCGTGATTGCCGTGTCCGAGGGCATTCATGATGCGTCGGGCGAGGCGATCCTCACCTTGCTGGCCAAGGAGATCGAACGCGATGCCCACGGCAACGTACAGCTGTCCGGCACCGGGGCGCTGGCCGACCTGCTGTGCGAAGAGATCAAGACCAAGCTGGGCATCAAGCGGGTGCGCGGCGACACCTTCGGCTACCTGCAGCGTTCGTTCATCGGCTGCGTGTCGGACGTGGACCAGCGCGAGGCGCGCGAAGTGGGCGAAAAGGCGGTGCAGTTCGCGATGTGGGGCGACCGCGACGGTTCGGTGGCGATCAAGCGCACGGGCTACTACTCGGTGGACTATGAACTGATGCCGCTCGAAGATGTCGCGGGCAAGACGCGCGTGATGGAAGACGAGTTCATCACGCCCGATGGTACCGATGTGACCGATGCGTTCAGGATGTACCTGCGCCCGCTGCTGGGCTCGAAAATGCCGGATGCGTACAGGCTGCGCCCGGCCCCGGTGGCGAAGATCCTGAACAAGTGAGCTGCGGTCCGGCTGACGCGCAATTCCGTTCAAGTCAGGAAGTAGCGGTCAGCCCGACCCGTGGCGTGGCAATGCGGTTGACCTCTGCAGCCTCCCATTTCAATACCGCAGCCATGGCTGACATATAGCGCGCGAAAGCATTCCGAACCTCACTGGCTTCGGCCCAAGTCTCAAACCCGAACTTCGACAATGCCACCACGCGCACGATCAGCAAAAACAAAAATACCACGCCCGGGCGCAAGGCCATGGCGTGGTATCCGGAGGTAATGCCTGACAGGGTTTATTCGACGATAGTCTGGTGCTCGTCGCCTTCGCGTGCTCGGATGACGCCGACGCGCGAGACGTTCTCGCCGGCTGCCTGCAGCTGCGCAAACGCGGCGTCCGCGTTTTCCTTCGACACGATGACGACCATGCCGATGCCGCAGTTGAACACGCGGTGCATCTCCGCGTCGGCCACGCCGCCATGCTGCTGCAGCCAGGTGAACAGCGGCGGCATCGTCCACGCCTTCGAATCGAGCACGGCGGTCACGCCCGGCTGCAGCACGCGCGGGATGTTTTCGACCAGGCCGCCGCCGGTGATGTGCACCATGCCTTTGACTTCCATCGATTCCATCAGCGCCAGCAGCGGCTTGACGTAGATGCGGGTCGGCTCCATCAGCACGTCCGACAGCTTGCGGCCGTGGAAGTCCGCTTCCAGGTCAGGCTTGGCCACTTCGATGATCTTGCGCACCAGCGAGTAACCGTTCGAGTGCACGCCCGACGAGGCCAGGCCGAGGATCACGTCGCCCGGAACGATCTTGGTGCCGTCAATAATCTTGGATTTTTCCACCGCGCCGACCGCGAAACCGGCCAGGTCGTATTCGCCGGCCGGGTACATGCTCGGCATCTCAGCGGTCTCGCCGCCGATCAGCGCGCAGCCCGCCTGTTCGCAGCCCTGGGCGATGCCCTTGACCACGGCGGTCGCGGTCGGCACGTCCAGCTTGCCGCAGGCGAAGTAGTCGAGGAAGAACAACGGCTCGGCGCCCTGCACCAGGATGTCGTTGACGCTCATGGCAACCAGGTCGATGCCGACCGTGTCATGGCGGTTCAGCTCGAAGGCGAGGCGCAGCTTGGTGCCGACGCCGTCGGTGCCCGAGACCAGCACCGGTTCCTTGTACTTCTTGCTGATCTCAAACATGGCGCCGAAGCCGCCGAGGCCGCCCATGACACCTTCGCGCATGGTGCGCTTGGCAAACGGCTTGATTGCTTCGACCAGGGCGTCGCCGGCATCGATGTCGACGCCCGCATCGCGGTAGGAAAGGGAAACATTTGAAGGTTGGCTCATGGTGTTTTTCGCTGCGGAGGCGGTAAAATAGAAGGCGGTGGATCAGTCCGGCCCATGCGACGACTTCTCGCGACCGGATGCTGGTCAATTCGCTATTTTATCAAAATGCCCCGCCCCAAGCCTTTTTATCGGCGACCTTGCAGCCGATAATTTCGCCTGCCCGTGCAACAGCTTTTATAATGCCAGCTGCAAATGACGCGGAAAGCAGCAAAATCAGGATGAAACGGTCGCGATGAAACAACTGGTGCTCGATCTAGGCGCAGACCAGGCGCAGAGCCTCGACTCGTTCGAGGTGGGACAGAACGCCGAACTGGCGCATCTGATGCATCAGTTCGCCGAACGCACGTCCCGCGAGCACTTTGCCTACCTGTGGGGCGAGGCCGCCGCCGGCAAAACCCACCTGCTGCAGGCGCTTGCCGCCACCCCCGATTCCCGCTACGTCCCCTTCGATGCGCCCGACGACGACTTCGTCTACAGCCCCGGCACCAGCCTATACCTGCTGGACGATTGCAACCTGTTGTCGGCCCAGCGCCAGATCGACGCCTTTGCGCTGTTCAACCAGATCCGCGAGCACGGCGCCTACATGGTCTCCACCGGCCCGGTACCTCCGGCCGTGCTTCCGGTGCGCGAGGACCTGCGCACGCGCATGGGCTGGGGCCTGATTTACCAGATCCACGGCCTGTCGGACGACGAAAAGATCGCCGCGCTGACCCACGCCGCCGAATCGCGCGGTTTGACCCTGTCGGCCAGCGTGTTACCCTACTTGCTGTCACACTTTAAGCGCGACATGCGCTCTTTATCGACGATGCTCGACGCACTCGACCAATATTCGCTTGAGACCCAGCGCCCGGTCACCCTGCCGCTGCTGCGCGACTTGCTGCTCCAGTCGGAACCGAAAGAATGAATAACCTGGCCCTGTTCGACCTCGATCACACCCTGCTGCCGATTGACTCGGACTACGAATGGGGCCAGTTCCTGGTCCGCACCAACGCCGTCGATCCGGTCGAATTCAAGCGCCGCAACGACGCGTTCTTCGCCCAGTACCAGGCCGGCACGCTGGACCCGGTCGAATACCTCGAATTCGCGCTCGGCACGCTGGCGCGCTTCCCGCGCACCGAACTGGACGCGATGCACCAGCAATTCATGCACGAAGTGGTCAACCCGTCGATCCGCGCCTGCGCGCGCGACCTGTTGCACAAGCACCAGGACGCGGGCGACCTGGTGGCGATCATCACCGCCACCAACCGCTTCGTCACCGCGCCGATCGCCAAAGAACTCGGCGTGCAGCACCTGATTGCCGCGGTGCCCGAAGAAGACGCGCAGGGCAACCTGACCGGCAAGCTGCTCGGTACCCCGACTTCGGGACCCGGCAAGGTCACCCATACCCACGCATGGTTACAAACCATCGGCAAGCCGCTCGGCGCATTCGAGCGCAGCCACTTCTACAGCGATTCGCATAACGATATCCCGCTGCTGTCCGTTGTCACCCACCCTGTCGCGACCAACCCGAACGCCGTGCTGGCGTCGCATGCGGCGAACCTTGGCTGGCCTTTACTCCACTTATTCAATGATTAAAAAATTCATCCGCAAGATCCTTGGCGTTAAAGACCAGCGCGACCCGACCGAGCCAGTGGTGCTTGGGGCCGCCGAACACGGAATCGACCCGAAACTGCTGTCGTCGAACGCGGTCCGCGTAACGAGCACCTTGCAGGAAGCCGGCTTCAAGGCCTTCGTGGTGGGCGGCGCGGTGCGCGACCTGCTGCTGGGGGTGAAGCCCAAGGACTTCGACATCGCGACCAACGCGACGCCGGAAGAGGTGAAAAAGCTGTTCCGCCGCGCCTTCATCATCGGGCGCCGCTTCCAGATCGTGCACGTGATGTTCGGCCAGGACCTGCTGGAGGTAACCACCTTCCGCGGAGCCGGCGAGGCCAACGCGCCGAAGGATGAACATGGCCGCGTCCTGCGCGACAACAGCTTCGGCCCGCAGCACGAAGACGCGATGCGCCGCGACTTCACCATCAACGCGATGTACTACAACCCTGCGACGCAGGAAGTGCTCGACTACCACGGCGGCATCGCCGACATCCGCGACAAGACCCTGCGCATCATCGGCCAGCCGGAAGCGCGCTACCGCGAAGACCCGGTGCGCATGCTGCGCGTGGTGCGCTTTGCGGCCAAGCTGCAGTTCACCATCGAGCCATCGACGCGCGCGCCGATCCCGGTAATGGCGCCGCTAATCGACAACGTGCCTGCCGCGCGCGTGTTCGACGAAATGCTCAAGCTCCTCATGAGCGGCCACGCGCTGGCCTGCCTGCAGCAGCTGCGCAAGGAAGGCCTGCACCACGGCCTGCTGCCGCTGCTCGACGTCGTGCTGGAACAGCCGATCGGCATGAAGTTCGTCACGCTGGCGCTGGAGTCGACCGACAACCGCGTCAAGGCCGGCAAGGGCGTCTCGCCCGGCTTCCTGTTCGCCTCGCTGCTGTGGCACCAGGTGGTCGAGAAGTGGACTGCATACCGCGCCGCGGGCGAGTCGCCGATCCCGGCGCTGCACCTGGCGGCCGACGACGTGCTCGATTCGCAGACCGAACAGCTGGCGCTGCAGCGCCGGATCGCGTCCGACATGCGCGACATCTGGTCGATGCAGCCGCGCTTCGAGCGCCGCAACGGCAAGACGCCGTACAAGCTGCTCGAGCACCCGCGCTTCCGCGCCGGCTACGACTTCCTGCTGCTGCGCTGCGAGTCCGGCGAGATCGAAATGGAACTGGGCGAATGGTGGACCGCATTCTATGAAGGCGACCCGACCGAACGCGAACAGCTGGTAGCGACCGCGAATGCCGCGCCGTCGGGCGCGAAGCGCAAGCGCGCGCCACGCCGCGCACCGCGCAAGGCCGGCGCCGCAGCGAGCGAAAGCACCACGAGCGAGGAATGATCGCCTACATCGGGATCGGCGCCAACCTGGGCGACGCGCTGGCCAACGTCGACGACGCGCTGGCGCGCATCAAAGCCCTGCCCTCGACGCAGCTGCTCGCCAGCTCGTCGAAATACCGTACCGCCCCGATCGAGTCTTCGGGCGACGATTACATCAACGCGGTCGCATGCATCGACACTGGGCTCGGCCCGCACGAGCTGCTGGCGGCGCTGCACGCCATCGAACTGGCGCACGGCCGCGAGCGGCCTTACCGCAACGCGCCGCGCACGCTGGACCTCGACGTGCTCCTGTACGGCGACCAGGTGATCGACACCCCCACACTACAGGTGCCGCATCCGCGCATGCTGGAACGCGCCTTCGTGCTGGTTCCGCTGCTCGAAATAGCACCCGATGTCACCGTCCCGGCCCGCCAGTTCCTCGGCGCGGTCGCAGGCCAGCAGATCACCAGGCTCGGTTAAGCATGCAGATCCCCGTCATCGTCCAGACCACCGGGTTGCTGGTGCTGTCGAACGTCTTCATGACCATCGCCTGGTACGGCCACCTGAAGAACATGTCGTCCAAGGTATGGTGGTACGCCGCCATCGTCAGTTGGGGCATTGCCTTGTTCGAGTACATGTTCCAGGTACCGGCGAACCGCATAGGCCACACCGAATACAGCCTCGCGCAATTGAAGATCCTGCAGGAAGCGATCACGCTCACCGTTTTCGTCCCGTTCGCCATGTTCTATATGAACGAACCGTTCAAGCTCGACTACGTCTGGGCCGGTTTGTGCCTGGTCGGCGCTGTCTACTTTATCTTCCGCAGCTGACCGGGCACGTTCCGCCGGTTGGCATTACACTATCGCCGTTGGCGTCCAATTCGATATCAAAGGAATAATATGAGCGGGTATTTGCAGGGTAAGGACATGGCTGGCGGCGAACAGAAACCGGCTGCCGCGCCCGCGGCGCCGGTCGCGACCAAGGCGGTGACGATTCCATCGCTGAACGCCATGCGCGCGGCCGGCACCAAGATCGCCATGCTGACCTGCTACGACGCCAGCTTCGCGGCCCTGATGGACCGTAGCGGCGTCGAAGTGCTGCTGATCGGCGACTCGCTCGGCATGGTCTGCAACGGCCACCAGTCGACGCTGCCGGTCACGCTGGCCGAAGTGGCGTACCACACCGCCGCTGTCGCGCGCGGGAACAAGAGCGCGATGGTGGTCGCCGATATGCCGTTCGGAACCTACGCGACGCCGGAAGCGGCATTCGACAATGCCGTGAAACTGGTCCAGGCAGGTGCGCACATGGTCAAGATCGAAGGCGGGGCCTGGCTGGCCGACACGGTGCGCTTCCTGACCGACCGCGCGATTCCGGTTTGCGCCCACCTTGGCTTGACGCCGCAGTCGGTGCACCAGATGGGCGGCTATAAAGTGCAGGGCAAAACCATCGAAAGCGCGGACCAGCTCAAGGCCGACGCAGTGCTGCTGGCCGAATCCGGCGCCGCGATGCTGGTGCTCGAAGCGATTCCCGCCGGCCTTGGCAAGGAAGTGACCGATATCCTGGCGATTCCTACCATCGGCATCGGCGCGGGCCCTGACTGTTCGGGACAGGTACTGGTCATGCACGACATGCTGGGCGTTTTCCCAGGCCGTAAGGCCAAGTTCGTGAAGAACTTCATGGACGGCCAGCAGACTATCGAAGCGGCGGTGGCAGCCTACGTTGCCGGGGTCAAGGAAGGCAGCTTCCCGGGCCCGGAGCACTGCTTCTAAAGGAACCGGGTCATGGACGGCGATGCCCAGTCAAGGCTGTTTATCGCGCTGTGGCCCGATCCGCAGGTGCGGCATGTGCTGCGCA
>DASWSX010000170.1:0-17046 GCA_036402435.1 Telluria sp.
CTCGCTTATCTCGCCGGTAGTGCTAGACTATATTCAACAACATAATTTATACAAAAGCTAATGGATATCAAAAAATTACAAGCGATCGTCGTCGACGCACTTGAAGACATCAAGGGCCAGGACATCATGGTGTTCGACACCGTCCACCTTACCAGCCTGTTCGACCGCATCGCCGTCGTCTCGGGCACCTCCAACCGCCAGACCAAGGCGCTCGCCGCGTCTGTGCGCGACAAGGTCAAGGAAGCCGGCGGCGACGTCATCGGCGTCGAGGGTGAAGACACCGGCGAATGGGTGCTGGTCGACCTGGGCGACATGATCGTCCATATCATGCAAGCGCCGATCCGCCAGTACTACCGCCTTGAAGAGATCTGGGGCGACAAGCCAGTCAAGCTGGGCGCGGCCAAGCGCAAGTCGACCGATGAAGCGGCCGAAGCTGCGCCGAAGACCCGTTCCAAGCACCTCGCCTCGACCCAGGAAGCGCCTGAAGTCAAGCCGGTTCGCGAACGCAAGGCGCCTGCCAAAAAGGCAGCTGCAACCGACGACAAGCCGAAGAAAGCCGCAGCCAGGAAGACCGCAGCGCCAGCCGGCAAAGTCGTGAAGGTCGCACCAAGCAAGACCGAAGCGGCGGCCGTCAAGGCGCTCAAGGCCCTGCCGAAGAAGGCCGCGGCACCTAAGGCACCTGCCGATGCAGCGCCGGTCAAGAAGGTCATCAAGCGCGCCGTCAAAAAAGCAGCTGAGTAAAGCCGATGCAGCTGATTATCGCTGCGGTTGGACACAAGATGCCGGCCTGGATAGAGACCGGCTTTTCCGAGTACACGAAGCGCATGCCTCCCGAGCTGCGCATCGTGCTCAAGGAAATCAAGCCGGTCGACCGCTCCGGCAGCAAGACAGCGGCCACCGCCATGGCGCTCGAACGCGAGCGCATCGAGGCCGCCTTGCCCAAGAACGTGCGCATCATCGCGCTCGACGAACGCGGCAAGGACCTCACCAGCGTCGGACTCTCCCAGCAGCTTGAAACCTGGCAGCAGGACGGACGCGACACCGCATTTCTCATTGGCGGGGCCGACGGCCTCGATCCAGCACTCAAAAGTCGTGCCGAAATGTTAATACGAATTTCCAGCATGACACTCCCACACGGCATTGTGCGTGTTATGCTTGCCGAGCAATTGTATAGGGCGTGGTCGATTACGCAGAATCACCCTTATCATCGCATTTGAGTAACTGCTGGAAGATTCGATGAGACCAATCGACAGAAAAATATATCTGGCTTCAAAAAGCCCGCGACGGAGGGAGCTTCTCCGCCAGATCGGGGTAGAGTTTGAACTGCTCATGCTGCGTAATGACGCAGTTCGCGGACCCGATGTGACCGAGGACGTCTTTGACGAGGAATCGCCGGAGGCTTATGTCGCCCGCGTTGCCAACGAGAAGGCCGAATTCGCTTGGAACATGGTGCATCAGCGGCGCATGAAGGTTCGTCCCGTGCTCGCTGCCGATACCACCGTGACCCTCGATGGGGAAATCCTTGGCAAACCCGCTTCGCAGGAAGAGGCGATTGCCATGCTCGACAGGCTGTCCGGCCGCACCCACCAGGTGCTGACGTCGGTATCGGTGCACTACACCGACCTCGCCGAGCAGATCACCCAGGTATCCGACGTACGCTTCGCCAAGCTCAGTCTCGCTTCAATCAAGGCCTATTGCGCCACGAGCGAACCGTATGACAAGGCCGGCGGCTACGGCATCCAGGGCCTCGCGGCGCTGTTTGTCGAGCGTATCGAAGGCAGCCACTCGGGAATCATGGGTTTGCCGCTGTACGAGACGGCGACCCTGCTGCGCAAAGCGGGCATTCCGCTGGCGTAGACCGCTGGCGCGGCTGTTGTAAAAAGGCGCAAACGCGCGTCGCGCGGCATCGTCCGCATATATGCATATCGGGTAGCCATCCCCGCTCCCCCGCAAGGCTCCGCACCGGCGTTCCCCGCGCCGTGTATCATCATGCTTTCCCCAGCTG
Organism: Telluria sp.; assembly: GCA_036402435.1. Classification (GTDB taxonomy): domain Bacteria; phylum Pseudomonadota; class Gammaproteobacteria; order Burkholderiales; family Burkholderiaceae_D; genus Telluria_A. The sequence goes on from DASWSX010000170.1 coordinate 2,006, forward strand.
CCGCCTGCGCCCCATGAACGAAGACATCCTGATTAACATCACCCCGCAAGAAACGCGCGTCGCGCTGATCCTGCAAGGCGCCGTACAGGAACTGCACATCGAACGCACGCTCACGCGCGGCCTGGCCGGGAATGTCTATTCCGGCAAAGTGGTGCGCGTACTGCCGGGGATGCAATCGGCCTTCATCGACATCGGCCTCGAACGCGCGGCCTTCCTGCACGTGGCCGACATCTGGGAAGCGCGCAGCCACGACGGCGCCACCGTGCCCCCTACCCCGATCGAAAAGATCCTGTTCGACGGCCAGGTGCTGACGGTACAGGTGATCAAGGACCCGATCGGCACCAAAGGCGCGCGCCTGTCGACCCAGATTTCCATCGCCGGCCGCATGCTGGTGTACCTGCCGCAGGACAGCCATATCGGCATCTCGCAGAAAATCGAAAAGGAGAGCGAGCGCGAACTGCTGCGCACGCGCATGCAAGGCCTGCTGCCGGCGGACGAGAAAGGCGGCTACATCGTGCGCACGCAGGCCGAGGACGCGCCCGACGCGGACCTCGCCGCCGACATCGATTACCTGCGCAAGACCTGGGCCGCGATCGTGCACGGCGCGCGCACCCGTCCCGCCACCAGCCTGCTGTACCAGGACCTGAACCTGGCACAGCGGGTGATGCGCGACTTCGTGCACGACGAGACGGCGGCCATCCAGGTCGACTCGCGCGAGAACCACGTCAAGCTGGCCGAATTCGCGCAGGCCTACACGCCCAGCGTGCTGTCGCGCCTGCAGCACTATACCGGCGAGCGCCCGCTGTTCGACCTGTACGGCGTCGAGGAAGAGATCCTGCGCGCGCTCGGCCGCAGGGTCGACCTCAAATCGGGCGGCTACCTGATCGTCGACCAGACCGAGGCCATGACGACCATCGACGTGAACACGGGCGGCTTTGTCGGCGGGCGCAATTTCGCCGACACGATCTTCAAGACCAATTTAGAGGCGGCGCACGCGATCGCGCGCCAGCTGCGCCTGCGTAACCTGGGCGGCATCATCATCCTCGACTTCATCGACATGGACAACAACGAGCACCGCAACGCGGTGCTGGCCGAATTGAAGAAGGCGCTGGCGCGCGACCGCACCAAGGTGTCGGTGTCGGGCTTCTCGGCGCTTGGCCTGGTGGAGATGACGCGGAAGCGCACGCGCGAGTCGCTGGCGCACATCCTGTGCGAACCCTGCCCGGCCTGCGCCGGCAAGGGCCAGGTCAAGACCAGCCGCACGATCTGCTACGAGATCCTGCGCGAGCTGCTGCGCGAAGCGAAGCAGTTCAATCCGCGCGAGTTCCGCATCCTCGCGTCGCAGGAAGTGATCGACCTGTTCCTCGAAGAAGAATCGCAGCACCTGGCGATGCTGGGCGACTTCATCGGCAAGCGCATTTCGCTGCAGGTGGAGACCAGCTATCACCAGGAGCAGTACGACGTGATCCTGATGTGACTACCTCCCAGCTTCCCGTTCGCGCGATCGAATTACGCGTCACACAGCTGCCCGAGCTGTTCAACTCGATGGATCCGACCCCGTTCCATCATCGCAATCTCGATACGGATGCCGAGGAGTACCTGGAAAACTGGGCACTGGACTTCCCGGCCAAAAGCCGCTTCAGGATTATTGTCCACATTGAGCGGATGCCGGCCGAAGATCCCACTGCCGTCGTCACCGAGGCGATTCACAATCACTTCCAGGACAAGGCAGAGCGATTCAAACGCAATTTGCGGGTGTTATTGATGGAGGGCCGCACCAGCCTGTTGATCGGCATCGGCTTTCTGCTGCTTTGCCTCTGGGGCGCCGAGCTGCTGGCCGCGTACTCGAACAATACCTTCCTGCGGCTGCTGGACGAAAGCCTGATCATTGGCGGCTGGGTCGCCATGTGGCGCCCGCTGCAAATCTTTCTTTACGAGTGGTGGCCCATCGCCGCACGCATCAAAATCTATCGCAACCTCGGCAGCGCCGGCGTCCACGTGGTTTCGGCGCAAGAGCCCTAGACCAGCCTGCTTGGTGGCATACAGCACGCGGCCGCCGTTGCCCGCCGCTAGAGCGAAGGCTGCAGATCCTCGCCCAGTCCATGTCCTTGCGCGAAATCTAATGCGACATCGAGCGCTTCCATAAATTCGACAATCTGGATCGGCTTGGTCAGGTAACGGAAGAAGCCCGCCTCGATGCCACGTTCGATGTCGCGCGGCACCGCGTTGGCAGACAGGGCGATGACCGGGATGCGGGAGGTGGTGGGATCCTTCTGCAACACCTTCAGTGCCGCGAGTCCGCTCATTCCTGGCAAGTTAATGTCCATCAGAATCAGGTCGGGCTGGCAGGCGCGCGCCAGCACAATGCCGAGGTGGGCGTTGATGGCGCTTAGCAGCTTGAGGTCGCCGCGGCGCGCGATCAGCTCCTCGACCAGCGCCAGGTTGGCCGGGTTATCTTCTACATACAACACCGTGCGCAACGCTTGCGAAACCGCAGCGCCCGGCTTGATCCGGCTGACCGCAGGCATGTCGCTGATGGCGGCAAGTTCGGGACGCTGCGACGCCGGGAACTCGACCCAGAACTCGGTGCCGACGCCAGGTACACTTTCCACGCCGATCTGGCCGCCCATTAGTTCGACCAGCTGTTTGGTAACCACCAGGCCGATGCCGGTGCCTTCCTCGGTGCTTTGTTCCTGCCCAAGGCGGTTAAATGGCTGGAACATCTGTCCAATCTGGTCTTCGGACAGGCCCATGCCCGTGTCCTTGACGTACAGGCGCACGCGCTGTTCGCCATGGCGCTCGCAGCGCACCTCCACCGAACCGCCAGAGCGGTTGTACTTGATGGCGTTCGACAGCAGGTTGATGACCACTTGCTTGACCCGCGTAAGATCGGCATGGATATAGCATGGCTCGGCAAAATCAGGCAGGACCAGTTCCACCGAACGCCGGATGGCCTGGGGGCCGACCAGCACACGGCAGTCAAGCAGCACCTCGGCCAGGCACATCGGCTCGGCTGACACCGTTACCTTGCCCGATTCAATCATGGCCAGGTCGAGGATCTCGTTAATCAGGCGCAGCAGATACCAGCCACCCTTGAGGATTTGCTGGATCGAGCGTTGTTGCGACGGCGACGGCGGCGGCATGGCCGACTCCATCAGCTGGGCGAAGCCCAGTACGCCGTTCAATGGCGTGCGCAGTTCGTGGCTCATGCTCGACAAGAACTCGGACTTGGCCAGGTTGGCTTTCTCCGCCGCGGCCTTGGCGTTCTCCAGTTCAACATTGTTTTCCTGCAGCGTGTGCTCGAACTGCTTGCGGTCCGTGACGTCGCGCGCCGCCGCGAACACGCCCTTCAGGTTGCGGCCCCGGTCGTAGAACGTGGTGGCGTTATACGACACGACGGTTTCCCTGCCGTCACGCGCCAGCACGGTCAGTTCGTAGTTGGTCACCTTACCCTCGCGCAGCACGCGTTTGATGCCTGCCTCGGCGCGTTTCGGGTCGGTAAAGTAGTTCTTGAACGGCGCGCCGATCAGCTCATCGCGGGTGCAGCCAGTCAGCGATTCCATCTGGTGATTGACATCGCTGATGATACCGCGCGGGTCGGTCGTCATCAGGGCGTCGATGTTCGACTCGATCAGGGAGCGGGTGTAGAACTGCTGGTCGCGCAGGCTTTGGTCGAGCAGCTCCTGCTCCTCCTCAACCTGCTTGCGGGCGGTGTTATCGGTGCCGATCAGCAGGTAGCCGATGATTCCATCTTGCTCGTCGCGCAATGCGGTAACCGACACGATCGCGGGGAACCGGCTGCCATCCTGGCGGATGTAAGTCAGTTCGTAGATATCCTCGATCTCGCGCGAGGCCTTGAACACCAGCGCCTCGAAACCGGGCGAGATGGCCGCATCGAACTCCAGGCTGAGCGACCCGGCCCGCTCGACTACTTCGTCGGGATCGGAAATATCGGCCGGGGTGATCTTGTTGACGACGTCGGCGGCGGCGTAGCCAAGCATGCGCTCGGCGCCGACATTGAAAATCTGGATCACCCCCTGGGCATCGGTGGCGATGCTGGAGAAATTTGCGCTGTTAAAGATCGCCATTTGCAGCGCGCCGGCACGCACCAGTGCTTCCTCGGCCTGCTTGCGCGCCGTGTTGTCGGTGCCGATCAGCAGGTAGCCGATGATGGCGCCGGCGGCATCGCGCAGCGCGGTCACCGACACCACGGCGGGGAACCGGCTGCCATCCTTGCGGATGTAGGTCAGCTCATAGATGTCCTCGATTCCGCGCGAAGCCTTGAACACCAGCGCCTCGAAGCCTGGCGAAATCGGCGTATCGAGTTCCGCTGTCAGCGTCCTGGCGCGGGCGATGACTTCCTGCGGATCGGAGATATCGGCCGGCGTGATCCGGTCGACCACGTCGGCCGCCGAATAGCCAAGCATGCGCTCGGCGCCGACATTGAAAATCTGGATCACGCCCTGGGCATCGGTGGCGATACTCGAAAAGTTGGCGCTGTTGAAGATCGCGTTCTGCAACGCGCCCGCCTTCAGCAACGGCAACGCGCTGTCAAGGGCGCGTGCGCCGGCGGCGTGCAGTTTCAACCTGACGGCGAACAGGCCTGCCACGATCGCAAACACCACCGCGCCAACGGCCAGTACGCCTCCCCCGGGCGGGCCCAGGGCGGCAATCAGGCCGAAAGTAATAAGGGCGGCGGTCGACAACGTCAGACCGACCAGCGACAGCCGGTCGATCGACCTGATGGTACGTTTTTGCATGGAGGAACCTGAGGCAGATAAGACTGAGCGCCAGCCTCGGCTCAAAGAAGGGACGGCGGAGCCGCGTAGAACAAGAACAGGACGCATTGCGCGGTCCCAGTCATGCACATTAGCACATCCCTCGGGGTACAACCTTTCCACATAGAAAAAACCATCAGAATCGCACGCCCTTGCGTTGCGAACCGTAGACCAGCTGGCAATTTTTACGGATTGGCAGGCACTGGAAGGGTTATTATCTGCCTTTTCCAGGGAGTATGAATGGGTGAGTACTTAAGTATATTTTTGCTGGCGACGCTGGAACTTTGGGCAGCGGTTCCTTTGGGTCTGAAACTGGGCGCAACGCCACTGCCCCTCGCCGCGTGCGTGATTGCCGGCGCGCTGTTCGGCGCCGTGGTTGCGCTCATGTTCGGCGACGCCCTCTACAAGTTGATCACCAAATACCGCAAGGACTTCGGCAGAACCGGGGCTGCCGCCTGGCTGGTCAGGCACGGCGTCTGGGCGGTCGGTCTTGCTGGACCGCTTCTGCTCGGCTCGACACTCACGGCAGCCCTGGCGACCAGCATCGGCATGCCCCGAGGTAAAACCTTTGCAGCGCTCACCGCAGGAATCGTGATCTGGACAATAGCGTTCGTCTGGCTAGGCGCCTTGGGCCTCGAACTGATCGCGCCACAATCATGATGCGGCCAGCCACACGGGTGCGCAATATCGCACTGCTGGTATTGATGAGCATGGCAGCCAGCTCGCATGCCAGGAGGCCCGCCGACGAACCAGGTGACTTCGATTACTATGCGGTCGCGCTAAGCTGGTCGCCGTCGTACTGCGCCACGCGCCACGATCCCGACCAGTGCGCGACCGGACGCCGTCTCGGCTTCGTCCTGCACGGACTGTGGCCGCAGTACGAGCGTGGCTATCCGGAGAGCTGTTCCACCGAAAAACTGCCGCCGCAGGTGCTCGACAGATACAGCCCGCTGTTCCCCTCCGAACGCCTGGCCGCGCACGAGTGGAAAAAGCACGGCACCTGTTCCGGCCTCGACCCGGCCGCCTACTTCACCTTGTCGGGCAAACTGAGGAACCAGGTGGCGATTCCGCGCGCCTTCCAGCAGCCGACGTCGCCGGTGCGCGTGTCGTACAGCGAATTCGTCCAGGCCTTCAAGTCCGCCAATCCAAAACTCCAGCAGTATTCCGTGCTGCCGTTCTGCGCCGCCGGCGGACGCTATTTGCGCGAAGTCCATGTCTGCTACGACAAACGCGGCGCCTCGCGCAGCTGCAGCGCAGGGCAGGTCAAACGGTCGTACAGCAGCTGCAGGCAAGAAACGTTCGTGCTTCAAAACGTGCGCTGATCAAACCGGGGTAAGCTCTCCGTTTCAACCACGGAGGGCAACATGAACATCCTGATGGTGCTGACGTCACACGACAAGCTGGGCGACACGGGGAAGAAGACCGGCTTTTGGCTGGAAGAATTCGCCGCGCCGTATTACGTTTTCAAGGATGCGGGCGCTAACATCACGCTCGCATCGCCGAAGGGCGGCCAGCCACCGCTGGATCCGAAAAGCGACGAGCCCGACGCCCAGACGGAGGCGACCAAACGCTTCAAGGGCGATCCGGACGCCCAGAAGGCGCTCGCAAGCACGGTACCTCTCGAAAAGGTCTCCGCCGGCGCGTTCGACGCCGTGTTCTATCCGGGCGGGCACGGGCCGTTGTGGGATCTCGCAACCGACCAGCGCTCGATCGACCTGATCGAGGACATGTACGCCGAGGGCAAGGTGGTCGCCGCGGTCTGTCATGCGCCCGCCGCGCTGTTGAATGCGCTGGCGCCCGACGGCGGCCCGCTGGTGCGCCACAAGCGGGTCACCGGGTTCACCAACAGCGAGGAAGAAGCGGTCGAGCTGACCGATATCGTGCCCTTCCTGCTGGAGGACGCGCTGCTCGATAACGGCGCGCATTACAGCAAGGGCCCCGACTGGGCGCCGTACGTGATCACCGAAGGCAGCCTGGTCACCGGGCAGAACCCGGCCTCGTCCGAGCCCGCGGCGCACGAGGTGCTGCGCCTGCTGGGCGCGCGCCGCTGAACGGCGTATGGAATCGCGAACAGTTGCCCCAGGCTTATTTCGCCGACGGGAAGAACAGCTGTTGGCCAGCCGGGCGGAACGCGGCGATGCTGCGCTGGCCTTCGGATGAAGTCATCCAGTCAATCAGCAACCGCGCGCCCTTGTAGTTCACGCCAGGGTGGCGCGCCGGGTTGACTGCGATGATGCCGTACGGGTTGTACATTTTGCGGTCCCCTTCGACCAGGACCGCCAGGCCGGTTTTGGCTTTGTAGGCCGCGAACGTCGCGCGGTCCGTCAGCGTATAGGCCTGCAGCTCGGCGGCCATTGTCAGCACCTCGCCCATGCCCAGGCCAGCCGAGATGTACTTCCCCTGGCCCGGCTGTGTGCCGGCCAGCTTCCAGTACGATTTTTCCATCACGTCGGTGCCGGAGTTGTCGCCGCGCGAGATGAACCTGGCGCCGCTGGCCGCAATCTTCGCGAACGACGCGATCACGTCCTTGCTGCCTTTGATGCGGGCCGGGTCCGCGTGCGGTCCGGCAACGATGAAATCGTTGTACATGACGTCGCGGCGGTCGATGCCGTGGCCTTCCCCGACGAACTTGTCTTCCGCGGCGCGCGCGTGGACCAGGGTGACGTCGACGTCGCCGTTCCTTGCCAGTTCAAGCGCCTTGCCGGAGCCGACCGCGATGACGTGGACTTTTGTGTTGGTCTTCTTTTCGAATACCGGCAGCAGCTGGGCCAGCAGGCCCGAGTTCTCGGTGCTGGTAGTGGTCGACAGGCGGATGACTTGCTGGCCGTGGGCGAGTTGCGCACACGCCAGGGCCGCCATCACAAACAAGGGGCGTAGTTTCATGTCCAGCTGAGGCTTCACGGTAGCAATGCGAACGCCGGGCCATCCCGGTCCGCACTGCGGGGTTCCAGCCTGCCGTCGCGCAGCTTCAGCCGCTGGACTCCAGGCAGGCCAATCAAATCCCGGTCGTGGCACGCCATTACCACGCTCGTGCCCGACCTGAGCAGCTCCGGTATCAGCGCCAGCACCTGCTCGCGCGCGGCGCCATCGAGGTTGGCGGTCGGCTCGTCTAGCAGCAGCAGCTTGGGCTCGAGCACCTTGGTCCGCGCCAGCGCAATGCGCTGCTTCTCGCCGCCCGACAAGCGCGACGGATCGCTGTCGCGCAGGTGCGCTACCCCGGCCCATTCCATCGCCTCGGTCACCAGCCTGGCCGCCTGCGCCTTCGCCATGCCGCGCGCGGCGAGGCCATAGCCGACGTTGCCCGCAACGCTGGTCGAAAACATCACCGGATGCTGGTGGACATACACGACAGCGTCGCGCATCGCGCGCGGATACGGAGACAGGGAAGTCTGCATGCCTTCGAACGCCACGCCTTCCGCCTCGGCGCTTTCCAGCCCGGCCAGCATGCGCAGCAGCGTGCTCTTGCCAGCCCCGTTTACGCCAGTGAGCACATACGCGCGGCCCGCATCGAGCGAAAACCGCTCGATATCGAACAGCAGCCTGTCGCCGAAGCGCTTGCGCAGCCGGCCGATGCTGAGCAGGTTCTTCATGCGCGCGCCCTTGCCGCATGCGCGTCGCCCTGCACCAGCAGCAGCGCGCCATTCATCAGCAGCGCGATCGCTACCAGCACAATGCCGAGCGCGATCCCCTGCGCGAAGTCGCCCTTGCTGGTTTCGAGCGCGATGGCAGTGGTGATCGTGCGCGTCTCGCCAGCGATATTCCCGCCGACCATCAGCGCGCAGCCGACCTCGGAGATAACGCGGCCAAAGCCGCTTATGACAGCTGCCATCACGCCGAAGCGTACTTCATGCAGCACGGTGGCCATCACGCGCCACGATGAAGCGCCATGCGCGATCGCCGTCTCGGCAAAACGCGGATCGGCCGCCTGCACCGCCGCCAGGGTGAAGGCGACCAGCACCGGCATCGCGATAATGAATTGTCCGAGGATGATGCCCGGTTGTGTGAACAGCCAGTGCAGCACGCCCCATGGCCCGTGGCGCGACAGCAGCAGGTACAGCAGCAGGCCAATGAGCACTGTCGGCAGCGACAGCGCGGCCTGCGCCAGCCAGATGGCGATGCGCCGCCCCGGAAAGCGGTAGCTGGCGATCGCATACCCGATCAGCACCGCGACGGGCGTGGCGAGCAGCAGGCCGATGATGCTGGTCTTGAGCGATACCCAGATGATCTGCCACAGCACCGCATCGCCCGAAACGAGCAATCCGAATGCGGCGGCGGTTGCGTCAGCGAGTGACATCAGGCGATGCGGGGCGCTACCTCGAGCAGCTGCGGCTCGAAATCGATCTTGTCATGCCCCGTCAATAAGAGGAAGTGCTTGCCGGTGCAGCGCGCCAGCAGCGTCATGCCGACTTTGCCGGCCACCATATGGCCCATCTGCGTGGTGCCGGAGCGCGACAGCAGGAACGGGATGCCCATCTGCGCGCCCTTGATCACCATCTCGGACGTCAGCCGCCCGGTCGTGTAGAAGACCTTGTCGCCGCCTTCCATCTGTTCCAGCCACATCTTGCCGGCGATGGCGTCGACCGCGTTGTGGCGGCCCACGTCTTCGACGAAGTACAGCAGCTCGCCGTCCTTCGAGAACAGCGCGCAGCCGTGCACCGAGCCGGCCTGCTTGTAAATCGATTGCTGCGTGCGGATGGTTTCGACGACGCGGTAGATGGTCGACTGGCGCAGGCGCGCATCGGGCGGCAGCGAAATCTGCTCGATGTCATCCATCAGCCCGCCGAACACCGAGCCCTGGCCGCAGCCGGTCGTCACGACCTTTTTCGATGTGCGTTCTTCGACATCGGCGATGCCGTTGCGGGTGACCACGGCCACCGCATCGACCGACCAGTCGACCTGCACCGACACGATGTCCTCGATCGACTTGACCAGGCGCTGGTTGCGCAGGTAGCCGAGGGTCAGCGCTTCGGGCGCGCCGCCCAGGGTCATCAACGTCACCAGCTCGCGTTTGTCGACATACACCGTCAGCGGACGCTCGGCCGGAATCGCGATCACCGAGCGGCGGCCGCGTTCATCCACCACCTCGACGTCATGCGTGAGGCTGGCGGCGGCTTCCGACAGTTGCGGCCTGTACCGGAATGGCGAAGTTGTCATGCCGGTGATTGTGCCATGTCTTCCAGTATCTGTCCGCCACCGTACGAACCCTGTTGCTCGACCTCGCCGCCAAGCTTGACGCGGATCGCGCAATACTTGAACTCAGGAATCTTTCCAAAGGGGTCAAGCGCCGAGTTGGTCAGCCGGTTGATCGCCGCCTCGTAATAGCAGAACGGGACGAAGATCGCACCGCGCGGCGAGCTGTCGTCGGCGCGCGCATACAGGGTCACCTTGCCGCGGCGCGACTCGATCGTGATCACGTCGCCCGGCTTGCCGCCCATCGCCGACAGGTCGAGCGGGTGGACCAGCGCGACCGGATCGGGCTCGATCGCGTCGAGCACGGTGGCACGGCGGGTCATGCTGCCGGTGTGCCAGTGTTCGAGCTGGCGCCCGGTGATCAAGACCACCGGATACTCGGCGTCGGGACGCTCGTTGGCCGGGATGATATCGGCCGGTACGAAGCGCGCCCTGCCTGAATCGCGCGGGAAGGTCTCGGTGAACACCACCGGTTGGCCCGGATCGCCCTCTTCCGTGCATGGATAGGTGACCGAGTGCTCGCGGTCCAGACGCTCCCACGTGATGCCGCCGATGCTAGGCATCGTGTGGCGCATCTCGTCGAATACTTCCGAGACGTGCTTGTATTGCCAGTCGAGGCCCAGCTTGTGCGCCATCTGCTGGATGATCCACAGGTCCTGTTTCGCGTCGCCCGGCGGGTTGATGGCCTGGCGGCCCATCTGCACCAGCCGGTCGGTATTGGTGAAGCTGCCGGTCTTTTCAGGGAAGGCGGAAGCAGGCAGGATGACGTCGGCCAGGTAGCAGGTCTCGGTCAGGAAGATGTCCTGCACCACCAGGTGGTCCAGCGCGGCGAGCGACTCGCGCGCGTGGTTGGCATCCGGGTCGGACATCGCCGGGTTCTCGCCCATGATGTACATGCCGCGTACTTCGCCGCGCAGGATCGCTTCCATGATCTCGACCACGGTCAGGCCTGGCTTTTCGTCCAGCGTGGCGCCCCATGCCTTTTCGAACTTGGCGTGGGCGGCCGGATTGTCGACGCGCTGGTAGTCGGGGAACATCATCGGGATCAGGCCGGCGTCGGACGCGCCCTGCACGTTGTTCTGGCCGCGCAGCGGATGCAGGCCGGTGCCTGGACGGCCGATCTGGCCCGTCATCAGCGCCAGCGCGATCAGGCAGCGCGCGTTGTCGGTGCCGTGGATGTGCTGCGATACGCCCATGCCCCACAAGATCATCGATCCCTTCGAGGTCGCGTACAGGCGCGCGACGTAGCGGATGGTCTCCGCATCGATGCCGCAGATCGGGGCCATCAGCTCAGGGCTGTAGCCGGCGACGTTTGCTTCCAGTTCGGCGTAGCCGATGGTGCGGCTGGCGATGAACTCCTTGTCGACCAGGCCTTCGCTGACGATCACGTGCATCATTGCGTTGAGCAGCGCGACGTCGGTATCGGGCTTGAATTGCAGGTAGCGGTGCGCGCTGCGCGCCAGGTCGGATTTGCGCGGATCGCATACCACCAGCTTGGTGCCGCCCTTGATCGCATTCTTGATCCAGGTCGCAGCGACCGGGTGGTTCACGGTCGGGTTGGCGCCGATGACGATCACCACGTCGGCTTTCATCACGTCCATCACCGGGTTCGATACCGCGCCCGAGCCAATCCCTTCGAGCAGCGCAGCGACCGACGAGGCGTGGCACAGCCGCGTGCAATGGTCGACGTTATTGCTGCCGAAGCCGGTACGCACCAGCTTCTGGAACAGGTAGGCTTCTTCGTTGCTGCCCTTGGCCGAGCCGAAGCCTGCCAGCGAGCGCTTGCCGAAGGTGTCGCGGATCTGCGCCAGTTTGCCGCCTGCGAGCTCCAGGGCCTCTTCCCAGGTCGCTTCGCGGAACACCTCGAGCACATTGTCCGGGTCCATCTTGAAGTCGCCGGTCTTCGGCACGCCGGCGCGGCGGATCAGCGGGCGGGTCAAACGGTGCGGGTGGTGCGCATAGTCGAAGCCGTAGCGGCCCTTGACGCACAGGCGGCCGTGGTTGGCCGGGCCGTCGCGTCCTTCGACGAACAGGATCTTGTCATCCTTGACGTTGTAGGTCAGCTGGCAGCCGACGCCGCAGTAAGGGCAGACCGAATCCACTTTCTTGTCCGGCACCGTCAGCGCCGCTTCGCGCGCCGGCATCAGGGCGCCGGTCGGGCAAGCCTGCACGCATTCGCCGCAGGCGACGCAGGTGGAGTCGCCCATCGGGTCATCCATGTCGAACACGATCTTGGCCGCATCGCCGCGGAAGGCAAGGCCGATCACGTCGTTGACCTGCTCGTCGCGGCAGGCGCGCACGCAGCGGGTGCACTGGATGCAGGCGTCGAGGTTGACCGTGATCGCGGCATGCGTCGCATCGGTGGCGACGCGCGCGCGGGCTGCGAAGCGCGGCAGGCCGAGCGCCATCTTGCCGGCCCAGAAATCGAGCTCGTTGTGGCGCGTGTATTCCTTCTCCGGCATGTCCGACATCAGCAGTTCAAGCACCATCTTCTGGGCCGCGACAGCGCGCTTGCTGTCGGTGCTGACCTTCATGCCTGGGGTCGGGTAGCGGCAGCACGACGGCGCGAGCACGCGCTCGCCGTCGATTTCGACCATGCAGGAGCGGCAGTTGCCGACTTCTTCCATGCCCGGCTTGTAGCACAGGCGCGGGATATCGATGCCTTCGCGGTCGGCCACGGCGATCAGCGTCTCGTTGGGAAACGCTTCGACTTCGCGGCCGTTGATTTCGAACTTGAGGGCGGTCACGTTCATTTTGTCAGCTCATGTGGGAAGTATTGGACGACGCAGTCAAACGGGTTTGGCGCAGCCTGGCCGAGGCCGCAGATCGACGCGTCGCGCATCACGTGCGACAGTTCGTCGAGCAGCGCCACGTTCCAGACCGGCTGCTGCATCAGGTCGAGCGCCTTGGCGGTGCCGACGCGGCATGGCGTGCACTGGCCGCACGACTCGTCCTTGAAGAACTTCATGGTGTTGATTGCCGCCTTGGTCGCGGTATCGCGGTCCGACAGCACGACAACCGCAGCCGATCCGATAAAGCAGCCGTACTGCTGCAGCGTGTCGAAGTCGAGCGGGATGTTGTTCATCGAGGCCGGCAAAATGCCGCCCGATGCCCCGCCCGGCAGGTAGCCGTAGAACGTCTGGCCGTCCAGCATGCCGCCGCAGTATTCGTCGATCAGTTCCTGGATCGTGATGCCGGCCGGGGCAAGCTTGACGCCCGGCTCCTTGACGCGGCCCGATACCGAGAACGAGCGCAGGCCCTTGCGGCCGTTGCGGCCATGGCTGCCGAACCAGTCGGCGCCTTTTTCGAGGATCTCGCGCACCCAGTGCAGGGTCTCGAAATTGTGCTCCAGCGTCGGCATGCCAAAGATGCCGACCTGCGCCACATATGGCGGACGCAGGCGCGGCATGCCGCGCTTGCCTTCGATCGATTCGATCATCGCCGATTCTTCGCCGCAGATGTAGGCGCCGGCGCCGCGGCGCAGCACCAGTTTCGGCATGTTCGGCATCGGCGGGTTGATGCGCAGTTTTTGCAGCTCGGCTTCGAGCATTGCGCGGCAGCCGTGGTATTCGTCGCGCAGGTAAATGAAGATGGTCTCGACATCGACCGCCCAGCCGGCGATCAGTGCGCCTTCGATGAAGCGGTGCGGGTCGCGCTCGAGGTAGGTGCGGTCCTTGAAGGTGCCCGGCTCGCCTTCGTCGATATTAATCGCCATCAGGCGCGGCGCAGGTTCATTGCGCACGATGCGCCATTTGCGGCCGGTAGGGAAGCCGGCGCCGCCGAGGCCGCGCAGGCCGGAGTTTTCCATGGTCGCGATGACCGCTTCGACATCGCGCGCGCCGGTGACGCACTCGGTCAGCAGCGCATAGCCGCCGCTGGCGCGGTAGGCGTCGAGGTCGATGAAGCCGGTCGGCACATGGGTGGCCTCGCCGGCGGCGACTTTGGCGGCGATGATCTCAGCCGTCGCAAATGGCACCGGGTGCTGGCCAACAACGGCGGCAGGCGCCTGCTCGCAGCGGCCGATGCACGGGGCGGCGAGCACGCGCACGTCGCGGCCGAGGATGGAAGGAAGCTTGTCGATCAGCTCGCGCGCACCGGCCATCTCGCACGAGAGGCCGTCGCACACGCGTACCGTCAGGGCGGCGGGTGCTTCTCCGCCTTCCTTGACGACGTCAAAATGATGGTAGAACGTCGCCACCTCATACACCTCGGTCTGCGCCAGGCGCATTTCCTGCGCCAATGCAGCCAGGTGCTGCGCGGACAGGCAGCCATAACGGTCCTGGATTTTATGCAGGTGTTCGATCAGCAGGTCAGCCTGGCGCGACTCATCGCCCAGCAAAGCCTGCACGTCGGACAGCGCCTGCGGTTCGACGCGCCGGCCCTTCGGGGCCTGGCGCTTGCGCTCACGGGTGGCGCCTTGCACGGCGATCGGGATGATGGGGTGGTTCATGTTTAATCCTGGGTAGTTCAGACAGTGCAGGAGCGGCATGTCGCCGCCCCTGCACGATTACGATGACACGATTTTTACTTGAACAGCACTGACGCCTTCTGCAGCGTGACCCAGATGCCGAACATCAGCGGAATACCCACTGCCGCCCAGGCGAATGCCGTGACCGCTGGATTGCTGCTGACTCCCACGCCACCACCGGCGTCCACACGCGGGCCGGTCGCTGCGGTGACTTCGCGTTCCTGGGCCAGCTTCTTTTCGGCCTTCAGTTCGTCGTCGGTCATGAAGTGCTTCTGGTCCAGCGGACGGATCATCGCGTTGAGCAGCACGCCCAGTGCAACCAGGCCGGCCAGCACATACATCGTCACGTCGTAGGCTTGCGCCTTCGGCACGCCGTTGGCGATCTGGTACTCGCGGATGTAGTTGATCAGGATCGGACCAAGTACACCGGCGGCAGCCCAGGCCGTCAGCAGGCGGCCGTGGATCGCGCCCACCATCTGGGTGCCGAACAGGTCAGCCAGGTACGCCGGCACCGTTGCAAAACTGCCACCGTACATCGACAGGATAATACAAATGAAGCCGACGAAAAGGGCCAGCTGGCCAGCTGCAGCCATCGACGGGATCGA
>DASWSX010000171.1:0-4457 GCA_036402435.1 Telluria sp.
GTTTCGCGGTAGCCGATGCCCAGCATTTCCTGCAGGCGCTTGCCGGCGCGTTCGCCGCCCGACAGTGCGCATGGCAGGTTGGTGCACACGGTGATCTTGTGCTTGCCGACCGGCTTGACGTTGTACATGTTGTAGAAAGTCGCGACTTCCTGCACGGCGATCGCAGGCATGCCGATGTAGTCGGCAACTTCCTGCATCAC
This sequence comes from Telluria sp., assembly GCA_036402435.1. Lineage (GTDB taxonomy): Bacteria > Pseudomonadota > Gammaproteobacteria > Burkholderiales > Burkholderiaceae_D > Telluria_A. The sequence continues at coordinate 201 of DASWSX010000171.1, forward strand.
TTCCGGCGACAGCCAGCTGGTTTCCACTTGCGCGTGCGCCAGCGCGGCCATCACGGCGGACTGGCGCTGGTCGGCCGGGTACTTGGCCAGCTCGCGGTCGATCTTTTTATAGCACTGTTCTGATAACAACATAATTTTCTCTCTCGGGCTCTTACCGGACGTGAGCGTCACCTGTCAATACTGCCGAATATGATGTCCTGGGTTCCGATGATGGTGACGGCGTCGGCGATCATGTGGCCGCGCGCCATTTCATCAAGGCTCTGCAGGTGGGCGTAGTCCGGGGCGCGGATCTTCAGGCGGTACGGCTTGTTGGCGCCATCGGAGACGATGTAGATACCCAGCTCGCCCTTCGGATGCTCGACCGCCGCATACGCTTCGCCCGGCGGCACGTGCATGCCTTCGGTGAACAGCTTGAAGTGGTGGATCAGCGATTCCATGTTCGCCTTCATGTCGGTCCGCTTCGGCGGCGCAACCTTGTTGTTGTCGACCATCACCGGCAGGTTCGGGTTGGCGCGCAGCCAGGCCGAAGCCTGCTTGATGATGCGGTTCGACTGGCGCATTTCTTCGATGCGGACCAGGTAGCGGTCGTAGCAGTCGCCGTTGGTACCGACCGGGATGTCGAAGTCCATCTTGTCGTAGACCGCGTACGGCTGCATCTTGCGCAGGTCCCAGGCGATGCCCGAACCGCGCAGCATGGCGCCGGTGAAGCCCATGGCTTTCGCGGCTTCCGGCGAGACCACGCCGATGCCGACGGTACGCTGTTTCCAGATACGGTTGTCGGTCAGCAGGGTTTCGTATTCGTCGACGTAGGTGACGAAACGCTTCGAGAAGTCGTCGATGAAGTCCAGCAGCGAACCCTGGCGCGCTTCGTTCAGCGCGTCAATGGCCTTGGCGCTGCGGATGATCGAAGCCTTGTGCTTTGGCATCGCGTCCGGCAGGTCGCGGTACACGCCGCCCGGGCGGTAGTAGGCCGCGTGCATGCGCGCGCCCGACACCGCTTCGTAGCAGTCGAACAGGTCTTCGCGGTCGCGGAACGCGTACAGGAACGGGCCCATCGCGCCGACGTCGAGCGCGTGCGCGCCCAGCCACATCAGGTGGTTCAGCAGGCGCGTGATCTCGTCGAACATGACGCGGATATATTGCGCGCGCACCGGCACTTCAATGCCGAGCAGCTTTTCGATGGCCAGCACGTACGCGTGCTCATTGGCCATCATCGACACGTAGTCGAGGCGGTCCATGTATGGTACCGACTGCAGGTAGGTGCGGGTTTCGGCCAGCTTCTCGGTTCCGCGGTGCAGCAGGCCGATGTGCGGGTCGGCGCGCTGGATCACTTCGCCGTCGAGCTCGAGCACCAGGCGCAGCACGCCGTGCGCTGCCGGGTGCTGGGGACCGAAGTTCAGGGTGTAATTCTTAATCTCAGCCATTATTTCATCCCGTAGGTTTCTTCGCGGATCACGCGCGGAATGATTTCACGCGGCTCGATCGTCACGGGTTGGTAGATCACGCGTTTCTGCTCGGGGTCGTACCGCATTTCGACGTAACCCGAAATCGGGAAGTCCTTGCGGAACGGGTGGCCGATGAAACCGTAGTCGGTCAGGATGCGGCGCAGGTCGTTGTGGCCTTCGAACAGGATGCCGTACAGGTCGAACGCCTCGCGCTCGTACCAGTTGGCCGAACGCCAGATGCCGGCGATTGACGCGACCAAGGGCATTTCATCGTCCGGTGCGAACACGCGCACGCGCACGCGCCAGTTGTAGTCGAGCGACAGCAGGTGCGACACGGCCGCGAAACGCAAGCCGTCCCACGTGCCTTCGCCGTAGGTCGAATAATCGACGCCGCACAGGTCGAGCAGCTGGTCGAACTTGAGCGACGGATCGTCGCGCAGGGTCAGCATTGCGGCCAGGTAGTCGGCGCTCTTGACCACGACGGTCAGTTCGCCCAGCGCGCTGGAAATAACCGCGCCCTCGCCCAGCGCTGTCTGCAGCGCGCGTTCGAGGGTTTCGAGTTTTGAAGTCATGATGGGAGCCGCTTCTTATCGAGCAATAGTGTTGGTGCGCTTGATCTTGTTCTGCAGCTGCAGAATGCCGTACAGCAGCGCCTCAGCAGTCGGAGGGCAGCCAGGCACGTAGACGTCGACCGGCACGATGCGGTCGCAGCCGCGCACCACCGAGTACGAATAGTGGTAGTAGCCGCCGCCGTTGGCGCAGGAACCCATCGAGATCACCCAGCGCGGCTCCGGCATCTGGTCGTAGACCTTGCGCAGCGCCGGCGCCATCTTGTTGCACAGCGTGCCGGCGACGATCATCACGTCGGACTGGCGCGGCGATGGACGGAACACGACGCCGAAGCGGTCCATGTCGTAGCGGGCAGCGCCCGTGTGCATCATCTCGACCGCGCAGCAAGCCAGGCCGAACGTCATCGGGAACATAGACCCGGTGCGCGCCCAGTTGATCAGCTTGTCGGCTGTGGTGGTGATGAAACCTTCGTTTAATACGCCTTCAATTGACATGGCTTATTCCCAATCAAGGGCACCTTTCTTCCAGATGTACCAAAAACCGACCACGAATTCAGCGATGAAAACCATCATCGTCACGAATCCGGCCCAGCCCAGTTCTTTCATGGAGACGCCCCATGGGAAGAAGAATGCCGTTTCCAGATCAAACAAAATAAACAGGATCGCGACCAGGTAGTACCGGACGTCGAATTTCATGCGTGCGTCTTCAAAAGCTTCGAAGCCGCATTCGTAAGGGGAGAGTTTTGCAGTGTCAGGCTTGTTCGGGCCGAGCAGGTAGCCAAGTACCTGCGGGACGACGCCAACGCCGATGCCGACAAGAATGAACAACAGGACGGGGAAGTAATTTTCGAGGTTCACGGAGATGAGCCTTTGTTGAACGATCGGTTAATGAAACACTGCCATGGCTGCAGCGCCCTACCGCGCGATCCTGGCTTTCTGATCGATGCGACCAGGACCGAACGTCTGATCCCGCAAAAAAGCCAGCTTAGGCGCAGCCCTTGCTGGCTTCTGGATTCTGGTGCCGACGGCGAGACTCGAACTCGCACAGCTTGCGCCACTACCCCCTCAAGATAGCGTGTCTACCAATTTCACCACGTCGGCAGTGAAGTCCGCTATTCTACAGCGTTACCACTCACTGTTCAATGCGTACTTGCGATAAAACAAGGGAAAATCTAAAAAAACTATCGTGCTTTTTTGATGCAGGCCAAACCGCAGCCCGCATCTGCTCAAACAGTGAGCAACTTACTTTGGTACTTCAGTCGCTGGCGCAGCCGGGGCTGGCGCAGGCGCTGCCGGCACTGCGTCGGCGGTTGCGGCCGGGGCTGCTGGCACTGCTGCTGCCGGAGCGGCCGCGGTTGGCAGCGACGGGTCAACTGGCGCGACTGGTGCGGTGGTGGTCGTTGGGATCGCCGCCGGGCCGGTGACTGGCGCTGCGCGCTCCATCACGCCGCCGCTGACGGTGCTCTGGCGGTCCGAACCGAAATAAGCCAGCGCCAGGGTCGCACCGAAGAAGATGGCGGCAAACACGCCGGTCGACTTCGACATGAAGTTCGACGAACCCGATGCGCCGAACAGGCTGCCCGATGCGCCCGAACCGAAAGCGGCGCCCATGTCAGCGCCCTTGCCGTGCTGCAGCAGGACGAGGCCGATGATGATCAGGGCCGAGAGAACCTGCACGACGACGATCAGATTGTAGAAGGTGTTCATTGCTATTCCATTCCAAGATTAACTAAATTTAAGTATTCGCTGCTGCGTGGATGATGGCGAGGAAATCCGCCGCCTTCAATGCCGCCCCACCGATCAGGCCGCCGTCGATGTCCGGCTGCGCCATCAATTCTTTTGCATTATCCGGCTTCATGCTGCCACCGTATAATATTTGCACTTTTCCTGCTATGACCGCATTTTGTTCGGCCATCTGCGCCCGCAGGCGAGCGTGTACTTCCTGGGCCATCTCCGGCGTTGCCGTGCGGCCGGTACCGATTGCCCAGACTGGCTCGTAAGCGACCACGATCTTCTCCATGCCGTCGGCGCCGATGCGCTCGAGTACCTGGCCGAGCTGGTTGCGCACCACCACGAAAGTCTGGCCGGCTTCGCGCTCGTCGAGCGTCTCGCCGACGCACACGATCGGCGTCATGCCGGCACCAATGACTGCGACAGCTTTTTGCGCCACGAGTTCACTGCTTTCGGCGTGATAGGCGCGGCGTTCGGAGTGGCCGACGATCACATAGCGGCAGGAGAAATCG
>DASWSX010000172.1:0-5367 GCA_036402435.1 Telluria sp.
GGCCGATGGAGACGCCCCTGTGTAAAATATCGTTTTAATTCTTACACCAGCAGAGGTTTGACCGCCGCCTGTCGATTATATATTCAAAATGAAGGACTTAGAGAGAATTTCTGGGAAGACAGAGCAAATGAAGATGCAAAATGATGTTGTTCCCCCTTCATCGCAGCCGGCACCACTCCTACCGCAAGCGCAGTTCGTCACCATCACCGAAGAAGAAGCCGGGCAGCGTATTGACAACTACCTGCTGCGGATCTGCAAAGGCGTTCCGAAAAGTCACGTTTACCGCATCCTGCGCTCGGGCGAAGTGCGTGTCAACAAGGGCCGCATCGACCAGCTGTACCGCCTCGAAGCGGGCGACGTGGTCCGTATCCCGCCGGTGCGCATTGCTGAAAAAGCAAGCCAGGCCGCCGTGCCGGGCGCCGAATTTGCCATCCTGCATGAAGATGCCCACCTCCTGATCATCGACAAGCCATCCGGCGTGGCGGTGCACGGGGGCTCGGGCGTGTCTTATGGGGTCATCGAGCAGCTGCGCGCGGCGCGCCCGGACGCCAAGTTCCTCGAGCTGGTGCACCGGCTCGACCGCGAAACGTCGGGCCTGCTGATGCTGGCCAAGAAGCGCTCGGCCCTGACCAACCTGCACGAGCAGATGCGCGACGGCCTGACCGACAAACGCTACCTGACCATGGTCGGCGGAGACTGGCAGAACGCGCGCCAGCACATCAAGCTGCCGTTGCATAAATACACCACCGCCGAGGGCGAGCGCCGCGTCTGCGTCCAGGCCGGCGGCATGGAATCGCACACCGTGTTCAGCCTGCTTCGCAAATGGAACCAGTTCGCCCTGCTGGAAGCGGAGCTGAAGACTGGCCGCACCCACCAGATCCGCGTTCACCTTGCATCGTCGGGCTTTCCTATCCTTGGCGACGACAAATACGGCGATTTCGCTTTAAATCGCGTTTTGCTGAAGGCCGACGAAACGCGCGGCTCGCTGAAGCGGATGTTCCTGCATGCCCACCAGATTACGTTCACGCACCCGGAAACGGGCAAGCCGATGACCGTCAACGCACCATTGCCGGCAGAGTGCGAGCGTTTCTTGGTAAGCTTGGGGAAACCGCAGATCGTCGCGAAGCGCTAATTCACATTTTTGCAGGCCATTGCTGGCCTGCTTCCCCAAATACCTGGACAGGAGCCGGCCGCACTGCGGGCGGAGAACATGGCACGAAAGCAATTTGACCTGATCGTCTTCGATTGGGACGGCACCTTGATGGACAGCACCGCCACCATCGTCAAGTGTATTCAAGCGGCAGCACGGGATCTCGGCTTGCCGGTTCCGCACGACGACGCCGCATCGCACGTGATTGGCCTCGGCCTGTTCGAGGCGATGCAGGCGGTGATGCCGGGTGTCGACCCCGCCATCTATCCACGCATGGTCGAACGGTACCGCTACCATTTCCTGTCGAAAGACCATGATCTTGTGCTGTTCGACGGGGTTCCCGCCATGCTCGCCGAGTTGTCGCAGGCGGGGTATTTCCTGGCGGTGGCGACCGGCAAGAGCCGCGTCGGCCTGAACCGCGCGCTGAACGCCGTGGGACTGCTGTCGCTGTTCGACGCCACTCGTTGCGCAGACGAGACATTTTCTAAGCCGCATCCCGCCATGTTGCAAGAATTGACAAGGGAGTTGGGCCAGGACCTGCGCCGCACCGTTATGATCGGCGACACCACGCATGACTTGCTGATGGCCAATAATGCGGGCGCATCCGGGATTGCCGTACAGTATGGCGCCCATCCGGTCGACCAGCTTCATGCCTGCTCGCCGCTGTATTCGGCCAGCACCGTCGGCGAGCTGCACAGCTGGCTGACCGAGAACGCATGATGGACGAGGCGGCAAACGGGGTGCTGATCTGCGCGTCGGACGCGGTGGCGGAGGGCGGCAAGGGCGTGCGGTTTCCGGTGCTCGCTTACGGCGATGCTGCCACCGGCTTCGTGGTGCGCTACGACGGCAAGGCGCACGCCTACCTGAACCGTTGCGCGCACGTCCCGATCGAACTGGACTGGGCTGAGGGAGAGTTTTTCGAGTCCAGCGGCCTGTACCTGATGTGCGCCACCCACGGAGCAATCTACGTTCCGGACAGTGGCCTGTGCGCGGGCGGCCCGTGCAAGGGCGGCAAGCTGCGCCCGATCAAGGTGCTTGAAATAGACGACAAGATTTACTGGGAGCCGGATGACGTCATCCGCGCACCCCAGGCGACGTAAAGCGGATCAAACGAATGAACGACAACACGAGCAGCAACCCTAGCGACAGCCGGCGCACACCACGCGAGATCAGTTCCAACTGGGAACGCGAAACGCTTGAAAAGCTGATGTTCGCGACCTTGAAGGAACAGCGCGCCGCGCGCCGCTGGCACATCTTCTTCCGATTGCTGATGATCGGCGTGGCGGTCATCGGGCTGTGGATCTTTTTCGACCTGAGCTTGCCCGGCGACGATGCCGAAGCGCTGGGCCGGCACACGGCGTTGATCGAAATTGAAGGCAATATCGAAGAAGAAGGCAGCGGGGCGGCGGACAATGTGATCCCTTCGCTGAACAAGGCGTTTTCCGACAGCGGGTCGGTGGCGGTGGTCTTGCGCATCAACAGCCCGGGCGGCAGCCCGGTACAGGCCGGCATCATCGTCGACGAGATCAAGCGGCTGCGCCGCGGCTATCCGGCCAAGCAGCTGTATGTGGTGGTCGACGAGATCTGCGCGTCCGGCGGCTACTATATTGCCGCCGCGGCCGACAGGATCTTCGTGAACAAGGCCAGCATCGTCGGCTCGGTCGGCGTGCTGATGGACGGCTTCGGCTTCACTGGCACCATGGAAAAACTGGGCGTCGAACGGCGCCTGATGACGGCCGGCGAAAACAAGGGCTTCCTCGACCCGTTCAGCCCGCAGTCGGACAAACACAAGGCGCACGCCCAGGCCATGCTGAACGAAATCCACCAGCAATTTATCGGCGTGGTGCGTTCCGGGCGCGGCAGCCGCCTGAAGGAAACGCCGGAGACGTTCTCGGGCCTGTACTGGAGCGGCGCAAAAGCGGTACAGATGGGCCTGGCCGATGGTTTCGGCACGGTCGACAGCGTGGCGCGCGATATCGTCAAGGTCGAAGACATCGTCGACTATACCGCCCACGAAGGATTGCCGGAGCGCGTACTGAAGAAATTTGGTGCCGCGGTAGGCGAAGGGGCGGTCAAGGCGATGGGCCCGCGCAATCTTCCGCAGCTCCGTTAAATATCAAAGACGAATTATTTTCCTTGAATGTCCAGCCAGGTGTTCTATATTTAAACCTGTAGTTCATTCTAAGGGGGCGCTATTATCAATTCATCGTGTTGGCATCATTTCTACTGAACGGAACTACCGCTGCATGGAGAATGCGGTACTGAGAGAATTCAATTCCTCGCAGGGCGTCCCGTGATGGGACTTGGGAACGGCGGCGCAATGCCGTCGTTTCCATTTGTGGAACCGGTTTTGAGGGGAAGCGCCGGAATTATTCGACGCAGGAGCGGCGGATTTTCAGGTTATTGGAAGGCAGGCGGTAAAGGGTAGGGCGGGTGGCGCCGGTGCCGGCCAGGGCGGCGGCGTCGTGCGCATCGACCGGCAGCGAGAAGCCGCCGTGGCTGATCCAGTCTTGCAATCCCTGCTGGGCGCGCGCATACCAGCGGGCGCGGGCGGACTGGCTGTGTGGCAAATTCAAGTTGACGCAATGCTGGCGGCTGGTATCTTGCAAGCGTGATATCACTGACTGCGCGGCAACCGAGGCGGCAAGCGCCAACGCAGATTGCTCATCAGCACAGGTCGCTCCAGCAAATTCATCGAAGTTGCTGGAATGCGGCACAGGCTCTTGTTTCGCGGTCATGCTCTTCCCCTTTTTCCGTTGTCTGCATGGAAGTCGTCTTAAAGACGAGCTAGGTATTTTCTCTGGAATCGTTCAGCCGATTCCTAACGAAGTTTCAGTGTATCAACGCGAAAAAGTCGCGCGCTTGATATTGCTCAAAGGTGTCGCTTGCGGCGACTCAAATACCCCAAATCAATAAACTTTCCGCAAAGCACTGAAAAAACCGGCCTTCCGAGCCCTCCGACGTTCTGTTAAAGTCTCGCCCATGAGCAAATTATCCCTGGACCGCATCCTGCAATCGCAAGGATTCGGCACCCGCAAATACTGCCGCGCGCTGATCGAAGACGGCGACGTTTCGATCAACGGCGACGTGCAAACCAGCTACAAGACCACGGTGGACACCGACGGCCTTGTCCTCAACGTTTTTGGCGAGGAATGGAAGTACCGGGCGCAGGTCTACATCGCGCTGAACAAGCCGGCCAACTTCGAATGCTCGCGCAAGCCCAGCCACCACCCTGGCGTGCTGACCTTGCTGCCGGAGCAGTTCACCTGGCGCGACGTGCAACCGGTCGGCAGGCTCGACCATGATACGACGGGCATGCTGCTGATGTCCGACGACGGCCCGTTCATCCACGCCCAGTCGTCGCCGAAGCGGCATATCCCGAAGATCTACCAGGCCACCACGCACGACCCGGTGACCCCGGAGCTGATCGAACAGCTGCTGTCGGGCGTGCAGCTGCATGACGAACCGGCGCCGCTGGCGGCGCTGTCATGCGTGCAGCGCGGCGACAACCTGCTGGAAATCGTCCTCGAACAGGGCAAATACCACCAGGTGAAGCGCATGCTCGCGGCCGCCGGCAATCACTGCAGCGCGCTGCACCGGTCGGCCATCGCCCGCCTGACGCTTGAATCGCTCGGCCTGGCCGAAGGCGAGTGGTGCTACCTGGAACAGGCCCAGCTCGACCTGCTCGTCCCGTAACCCGATACCGCATTCATGAAACTTGCCACCATCAAAGACGGTTCGCGCGACGGCCAGCTTGCCGTCGTCTCGCGCGACCTGAAAACCGCGCACCTCGCCGACGGCATCGCGCCGACCATGCAGGCCGCGCTCGACGACTGGGCGTTCATCGCGCCGCAGCTGAATGAACTGTCGCAGCTATTAAATAGTGGGCGCGGCCGGCGCAGCTTCGATTTCGAACCGGCCAAATGCATGGCGCCGCTGCCGCGCGCCTACCAATGGGCCGACGGATCGGCTTATGTCAACCACGTTGAACTGGTACGCAAGGCGCGCAACGCCGAGATGCCGGCGTCGTTCTGGGAAGACCCGCTGATGTACCAGGGCGGCAGCGACGATTTTACCGGCCCGATGGACGACATCGTCCTTGCGCATGAAGAGTGGGGCATCGACTTTGAAGCGGAAGTGGCCGTGATCACCGGTGACGTGCCGATGGGGGCGACCGCCGATGAGGCGCACCAGCAGATCAGGCTGCTGATGCTGGT
>DASWSX010000173.1:0-3188 GCA_036402435.1 Telluria sp.
AACCTGCGCACCGTGTTCCCCGAGTACGACGCACTGGCGCTGGTCGAATCCGGCCTGGTCATCGATAAGGAGGACGAGGACGGCAACAACAAGAAACGGTACGACCGTTTCCGCGAACGCATCATGTTCCCGATCCGCAACGTCAAAGGCCAGGTGATCGGCTTCGGTGGCCGCGTGCTCGACTCGGGCGAACCAAAATATCTGAACTCGCCGGAAACCCCGCTGTTCCAGAAAGGCCTCGAGCTGTATGGCCTGTTTGAAGCGCGCCAGTCGATCCGCGACGCCGGCTACGTCCTGGTGACGGAAGGCTACATGGACGTGGTGGCGCTCGCGCAGCTTGGCTTCCCGCAAGCCGTGGCAACGCTGGGCACCGCCTGCACCAGTACCCACGTGCAAAAGCTGCTGCGCCAGACCGACACCGTCATCTTCAGTTTCGACGGCGATAAAGCTGGCCGCAAAGCCGCGCGCCGCGCACTGGAAGCCTGCCTGCCCCAAGTGAGCGACGACAAGATCATCAAATTCCTATTCCTGCCGCAAGAGCATGATCCCGACAGCTTCGTGCGCGAACGGGGCGCCGATGCGTTCGAGCAAGAGATTCACGAAGCCATGCCACTGTCGCAATTCCTGCTGCGGGAAGTATCGGCAGAACATGATTTGTCGGAACCAGAGGGCCGCGCGCGGGTCCAATTCGATGCCAAGCCGTTGCTGCAATCGATGGCCCCGTCGGCACTGCGCCTGCAGATCGTGCGCGGGCTGGCCGGCCTGACCGAGTCGACGCCGGCCGAAATCGAAGGCCTGTTCGAGCTGTCCAAGCCGGTCGCCGCGGTGCGCAAGGCGCCGCCACGGCAGGGCAGGCCCCAACCCGTGGGTCTGGAAGCACAGATCATGCGCCACCTTGTTGCACATCCGCCACTGGCGCTCGAACTGGATGAGTCCGCGCTACAGGCCTTCAAGCACTTTGGGCCCGAGTCGGCGGAGCGCCTGATGCAACTGGTTGCCGCAGCGCAAGCGCTTGGCCCGAACGGCGGCTTCGCCGCGTTGTCCCAGCATCTGAAGCTTGAGGGCCCGGATTACGACAACCTGATCGCGGAAATTGCCTCCGAAGCCGAGTCCGATTTTGACAGCGTTAAATTGTGGCTCGCAGGAGCTGTGAGGCAGATCAAAATGGACGCATTAAAACACGAGCTCAATCAGTTGTTTTCGTCTGGTTTGACCTCAGATCAGGTGGGAATTCGCTACCGGGAAATCACCGCGATGCAAGATCAATTATTGCGCGAAACGCAAGCCGAACTGGCCGCACGATAACTGCGTCAACCCGCGAAGTGTGATAGGCGTTAGTCACTGGAAAAAGCCGGGGTGCGTGCTATAATAAAACGCTAACTGTTGTATTATTAGAAAGCTTATTTTTTAACAGGAAGTGTAGCTTCTTCCTCTAAGTTAGGCTCTTGACCGGCGTTGATGGTGGTGCCGGCGGCCAGGGCCAGCTTTGGTTGGGACAGCGCGTGGCGCGTCCGGCAATTGCCACCAACCACGACGGCTCTAGCCCCCGACCGCCGAACTGTTGCAGCCGACTTCCGCCACAGGCCAGTTGATGGCTGTGGCGCCAGGCGTGCGGCAAAAGCGCGGATCTGCCTGCAAGGTGATGTGAAGGTGTAAGGAGTGCAGCAAATGCCGGACTGGCTTGTTCAGCGGGACCGGAAGTAGGGCCGGCAACAAATTTTACTTAAACCATCGTAAAGCTAGTCGTTGTGACATCGAAAGCGCCTGTGCCAATCAAGAAACCCGAACCCAAAGTGGCTGTAAAGCCGACGAGAGCATCCGCCAAAGCAGATAAGGCGGATAAAGCAGACAAAGCGGACGTGCGCGCACCAGCTGCGCCGCCGACGCCGCCTGGCGTCAGCCAGACGACGGATGCCGCTACCCTCGCAGCCATCGACACATCGGGCTACGTGCTGCCTTCCGTAAAGGTGCCGGGACGGCGTGGTCGCAAGCCAAAAGAATTCCAGCCAGAAAATGACGAAGTCGCCGCGCTGAACGCGGTCGAACGCGCCGAGCTCAAGGCCGTCGACAAGGCCAAGGCCAAGGACCGCAAGGCCAAGGAAAAGGCGCTGCTCAAGGACGCGTTCTCGTCCGACACCGAGGCGTCGGAAGAAGAACTCGAGCGCCGCCGCAACAAACTCAAGACCCTGATCAAGTTCGGCAAGGAACGCGGCTTCCTGACGTACGCCGAGATCAACGACCACCTGCCCGAAAACATCGTCGATCCGGAAGCGATCGAAGGCATCATCGGCACCTTCAACGACATGGGTATCGCGGTGTACGAGCATGCGCCGGACGCCGAGTCCTTGCTGCTGACCGACAACGTGGCCACCGTTACCAGCGATGACGAAGCCGAAGCTGCCGCCGAGGCTGCACTGTCGACCGTCGACTCCGACTTCGGCCGCACCACCGACCCAGTCCGCATGTACATGCGCGAAATGGGCTCGGTCGAGCTGCTGACCCGCGAAGGCGAAATTGAAATCGCCAAGCGTATCGAAGACGGCCTGAAGGACATGATCCAGGCGATTTCCGCCTGCCCGGTCACGATCGCCGAAATCATTTCGGCGGCGATCCGCATCCAGAACGACGAAACCAAGATCGACGAAATCGTCGACGGCATGGTCGACGAAGACGGCGAGGCGACGACCCCGGCGGGCGCGCCGGCCGCATCGTCTGACGACGATGACGTCGACGACGAGGCCGAAGGCGAAGAAGAAGCCGAGGAAGAAGAAACCACGGCCTCGGGCGCGGCCGGCTATTCCGCCGAGCAGCTCGAAGCGCTGAAGGCCGAGGCACTGGAAAAGTTCGAAGTGATCTCAGTGCAGTTCGACAAGATGCGCAAGGCGTTCGAAAAGGACGGCTACAACTCGAAAGCCTACGTCAAGGCGCAGGAAGCGATCTCCAACGAACTGCTGGGCATCCGTTTCACCGCCAAGGTCGTCGAAAAGCTGTGCGACACCCTGCGCGGCCAGGTCGACGAAGTGCGCCACATCGAAAAGCAGATCCTGGACGTTGCGGTGAACAAGTGCGGCATGCCGCGCGCCCACTTCATCAAGGTATTCCCGGGCAACGAAACGAATCTGGAGTGGGTCGACGGTGAAGTCAACGCCGGCCACGCTTACTCCGCCATCCTTGGGCGCAACATCCCG
>DASWSX010000174.1:0-12744 GCA_036402435.1 Telluria sp.
GGTTCGATCACGTCCGGCTCTGCCGGCGGCTGCGCGTGCAGGCGTGCACTGAGCCAGTTGCTGGCGGCAAGGGCCAGCGGCGTCAGCGCCATCGACACGGCCACGACCACCACCAGGGTTTCGTTCAACGCCGCCGGCATCACCTCGGCCTGGCGCGCGACCGCGAACACGACGAAGGCAAATTCGCTGCCCTGCGCGAGCAGGCCGGCGAACGGCCAGCGCTGCACTGCCGGTACCGGCAGGGCGCGCGCAATCAGCGCCAGCACCACCAGCTTGAGCGCCATGTATCCGACCGCCAGGCCGAGGATCTGCAGCGGCTTTGCGGAGATCAAGCCGAGGTTGACCGACATGCCCACCGACGTGAAAAACAGGCCGAGCAATAATCCCTTGAACGGTTCCAGGTCGGCTTCGAGCGCTTTGCGGTATTCGGAGCCTGCCAGCAGCACGCCGGCCAGGAAAGCACCCAGGCCCATCGACAGGTCGGCCAGGGTCATCAGCTGGGCGATGCCGAGGACGAGGAGCAGCGCGAACGCGGTGAAGATCTCGCGCAGGCGCGTCTTGGCGATCAGCCGCAGCGCCGGTGGCAGCGCATAGCGTCCGATGACGAGCACCGCCGCCACCGCGGCGGCGGCGAGTGCCCAGTTGAACGCCGTTCCGCTGGCGCTGCCCATGCCCAGCAGGGGCGTGACGACCAGCAGCGGTATTGCAGCCATGTCCTGGAATAACAAAATGGCAAAGGCCGCTTTGCCGGCCGGCGTGTGGTCCAGCTGGCGTTCCTGCATGTTCTGCACGACGATCGCGGTTGACGACAGCGCGAGCGCGAGGCCGGCGATGATGGCCCCAGTCCATGGCATGCCGAGCAACCAGGCCGCTGCCGCCAGCGCGGCGCCGCAGGCCGCGACCTGCAAGGTGCCGCCACCCAGCACCAGGGCGCGCATGGCCAGCAGCTTCTTCGGCTGTAGTTCAAGCCCGATCAGGAACAGCATCATCACGACGCCGATTTCGGCGACGTGGCCGGTCAATTCGACGTTGCCGATCAGCGCCAGCCCCCACGGCCCGATGATGCAGCCTCCGATCAGGTAGCCGACAACCGAACCGAGCCCGAGCCGCTGCGCCACGGGCACCAGCAGCACGGCGGTAAGGAGGAAGACGATTGGCGTAAGGAGCAATTCATGCATCGTTACCCGCCGGGCAAAGGTGGAGGCTTACCCGGCGCTCCGGGCTCCCGGCCGTGACCGGCCTTGTCAGGATTATATCGGAGCGCGCCCATGCCGGCCATGGCGTGTGACGCCGCGCGGGCAGCAGGAGTAACGTGGAGGTTTCGACCTTGCCAATACTAATAAGGAGCGATCCAGATGGACGACACAACCGACATTTTCAAGCCATACACGCTCGGCTCGCTGCAACTGAAAAACCGGGCCGTCATGGCGCCGCTCACGCGCAGCCGCGCCGAAGCCGGCAACCTGCCGTCCAGCCTGGCTGCCGAGTATTACAGCCAGCGCGCCGGCGCCGGCCTGGTCATCACCGAGGCGACCCAGGCCGGAGCGGGCGGGCAGGGCTATATCGCGACGCCGGGCATCCACAGCCCGGAGCAGGTGGCCGCATGGCGCAAGGTGACGGACGCGGTGCACCAGAAGGGCGGCCTGATCTTCGTGCAGCTGTGGCACGTGGGCCGCATTTCCCATCCCGACTTCCGCAACGGCGAGTTGCCGGTCGCGCCGTCGGCGGTCGCGCCGCGCGGCGTGCAGACCTATACCGCCAGTGGCCTTAAGGACATTCCGGCGCCGCGCGCGCTGGAGAAAAGCGAAATCGCCGCGATCATCGAGGAGTTCCGCAGCGCCGCCAGCAATGCCAGGGCGGCCGGGTTTGACGGAGTCGAAGTGCACGGGGCCAACGGCTACCTGCTCGACCAGTTCCTGGAAGACGGCACCAACCAGCGCACCGACGAATACGGCGGCAGCGTCGACAACCGCGCGCGCCTGTTGTTCGAGGTAATCGAGGCGGTGGCGGGAGTCTGGGGCAGCGACCGCGTCGGCGTGCGCCTTTCCCCCGGCGGTACCTTCAACGACATGTGCGATTCGCATCCGGCCGAGACCTTCGGTTATGTCGCGAAGCGGCTGGCCACGATGAAGCTCGCCTACCTGCACCTGATCGAGCCGTCCGCCACGCCCGGCGAACATCCGCTGCCCGACCTGTCGGCGCGCTTTTTCCGTGCGCTATACCCCGGCACGCTGATCGTTGCCGGCGGCTACACGCTCGAGCGTGCGAACGCCGCCTTGAAGGCCGGGCTGGCGGACCTGGTCGCTTTCGGCCAGCCATTCCTGGCCAATCCCGACCTGGTGGAGCGCTTCCGGCGCGGGGTCCCGCTCAACACGCCGAATCCGGCGACCTATTATGGTGGCGGAGCGGAAGGCTATATCGACTATCCGACGATCGATGCGGCCGTGTGACGACGCAGTTTGCCCGTGTGGGATATGATTCTTCTTGAAATCTTTTCTAACGAACCATCGCTCAACTATGAAAACAAAAGCTGCAATCGCATGGAAGGCCGGCGCGCCACTGACGGTTGAGGAAGTGGACCTCGAGGGCCCGAAGGCGGGTGAAGTGCTGGTCGAGATCAAGGCCACCGGCATCTGCCACACGGATTACTACACGCTGTCCGGGGCCGACCCGGAAGGCATCTTCCCGGCGATCCTGGGGCATGAGGGTGCGGGCGTCGTGCTTGAGGTCGGACCTGGCGTAACGACTGTCAAGAAGGACGACCACGTCATCCCGCTGTACACGCCGGAATGCCGCCAGTGCAAATTCTGCCTGTCGCGCAAGACCAACCTGTGCCAGGCGATCCGCTCGACCCAGGGCCGCGGCCTGATGCCGGATGCGACGTCGCGCTTCTCGATCGGCGGCAAGCCGCTGTTCCACTACATGGGAACGTCGACGTTCTCGAACTACATCGTGGTGCCTGAAATTGCGCTGGCCAACATCCGCAAGGATGCGCCGTTCGCGACGGCCTGCTACATCGGCTGCGGCGTGACCACCGGGGTCGGTGCCGTGGTGTTTTCGGCCAAGGTGGAGGCGGGCGCCAACGTGGTGGTGTTCGGCCTTGGCGGCATCGGCCTGAACGTGATCCAGGCGGCAAAGATGGTGGGCGCCAACAAGATCATCGGCGTCGACATCAACCCGGCGCGCATCGAGATGGCGACGCGCTTCGGCATGACCGACTTCGTCAATCCGAAAGAAGTGGGCAACGTGGTCGACCAGATCGTCCAGCTGACCGACGGCGGCGCCGACTATTCGTTCGAATGCATCGGCAACACCACCACGATGCGCCAGGCGCTCGAGTGCTGCCACAAGGGCTGGGGCCAGTCGTACATTATCGGCGTGGCGGCAGCCGGCGAGGAGATCAGCACCCGCCCGTTCCAGCTGGTGACCGGGCGCGAGTGGAAAGGGTCGGCATTCGGCGGCGCGCGCGGACGCACCGACGTGCCCAAGATTGTCGACTGGTACATGGACGGCAAGCTGCGCATCGACGAGCTGATCACGCACACGCTGCCGCTCGAACGCATCAATGAAGGCTTCGACCTGATGAAACGGGGCGAATCGATCCGTTCGGTTGTCCTGTACTAAGGTTCGGCGGTCAATGTCAAAGGGCGGTGCTGTTGCACCGCCCTTGTTATTTCTGCACGCAATCAGGCCAGGTGGTGGATGTCGGCCGGGTCGAGCGGTTCGGAGCGCTGGCGGTGGACCTGTGCGGTGATCTGGTAGGAGCGCAGGCGCGCCGCGTGGTCGTAGATTTGCGAGGTGATCATCAGCTCGTCAGCGCCGGTGCGTGCGATAAATGCCTCCATCTCGCGCTCCACCGTTTCGGGCGAACCGATCGCCGAACACGACAGCACCTGCTCGAGCATTGCGCGTCCTGTGGGCCCGACCTGCTCGAGGTAACCGGGAACCGGCGGCTGCAGGCGCGACGCGCGGCCGCTGTGCAGGTTGATGAACGCTTGCTGCATCGAGCTGGCCAGCAGCTGCCCTTCGGCGTCGGTGTCGGCGGCGAACACGTTATAGCCGAGCATGACGTAGGGCTTGTCGAGCTGGGCCGACGGCTTGAAATTGGCGCGGTAGAACGCAATGGCCTGCATCATCATGGTTGGCGCGAAATGCGAGGCGAACGCGTACGGCAGGCCGAGCGCGGCCGCGAGCTGGGCCCCGAACAGGCTCGAGCCAAGGATCCAGACCGGCACGTGCAGGCCGGCGCCGGGCACTGCCTGCACCGCGCGCCGCGACGATCCGGCGAAGTAATCCATCAATTCGACAACATCTTGCGGGAATTCATCGGCATTCGAGGCGAGATTGCGGCGCATCGCGCGCGCGGCGGCCTGGTCCGACCCCGGGGCACGGCCGAGGCCGAGGTCGATACGGCCCGGGTAGAGCGATTCGAGGGTGCCGAACTGCTCGGCAATGACGAGCGGCGAGTGGTTAGGCAGCATGATGCCGCCGGCGCCAACCCGGATGGTCGAGGTGCCGCCGGCAATGTAGCCCAGCAGGACGGCAGTGGCGGCGCTGGCAATGCCGGGCATGCCGTGGTGCTCGGCCATCCAGTAGCGGTTAAACCCCCAGCGTTCGGCACTTTGGGCCAGGTCCAGCGAGTTGTGGAAGGACGCGCGCGCGTCGCTGCCTTCGGTAATGGGAGAGAGGTCTAGGACGGAAAACGGAATCATCGGGTGCTTTCACTGGCGTGGGAATGGTCTGTTGACCCAGTTATGGGGGCGTTCATCCCGTTTGAAAGCGAAAAATGCGCAAGAGAGCGGCTGCGCATCTAGCGCGGCGTCCCGAATACCTGCGTCCAGTAGGCGCGCGCTTCCTGCCTGCCGCGGTCGATGGCGTATGCCGCGCCCATTTCGGTAAAGGTGCCGCTCATGATGTTGGCGCAATGGCCCGGACTGGCCAGCCATCCGGCCATCACTTCTTCAGGCGACGACTGTCCGGCGGCGATGTTCTCGCCGATGCGCCGCCAGCGGTAGCCGGCCGACAACGCGCGGTCGGACACGCTGCGGCCGTCCTTGCCGTGGTGGCTGAAGTAACGTTTTCCTGCCATGTCACGGCTGTGAATCAGGGCGGCATCGCTGAGGGCGCCGTTCCACGACAGCGCGGGCGCCGCGGGATAATACTGGCTGCCGCAGGTACGGGCCGTGGCGCGTGCACTGTTGACGGCGGCCAGCACCACCTTGCCGGCCTGCTCCGGTCCGGCAAGCCGGTCGACGGCCGGCGGCGGCGCGGGTTGCGCCAGTATGATCAGCCAGGTGTTGCCGGTCCGCCCGGCGCCGATCGCGGAAAATTCCGGGTTTAGCAGGGTTGTGCAATAAGCCGGGCCGATCAGGGCCATGACTGACCCTGCGTCTTCTGCGCCGGACACATGGATGGCCTCGGCGCGCGCGACCCGGAAACCGTTTTGTTCCAGCACGTGATCGAGCAGGGCGCCGTGGGCGACCCGCAGGCCCGACAGCGCGCGCTGCGGGGCCAGCGGCGGAACAGGCGCGGCACGGCGGCCGTTGCACGGTTGGGGTGCCGCACGGTAAGCGTTGATCAGCGTGACCAGTTCGCGCTGTCCTTGCGCCTGCGCCGGTTCGGAGGCGAGCAAGGCGATGGCGGCGGATGCGACCGCGGCGGAAAGCCGGGTGTGGCGGGGTGTGTTCGTCAAGCTACACGCGTTGGGGGCAAAGACGTGAGCATACACGGTATCGGATTCAGGGCGGCGCGCTGTGGCCGGCGGGCCGCCCGCGCGCAGGTCAGGCCAGCGCGTCCAGCAGAACGTAGAGTTCGGTGTTTTCGCGATGGATCCGCTTGCTCAGCGCATTGAAGATCGCCTTGCTCTCCGTCGTGAAACGCACCGGATCGCCCTTGATCGCGGTGGAGGTCGGCCAGGTATTGATATAGCCGACAAAAGCTGCCGCCACCGAACCCATCTCGTCGCTGAAGCGGCGCGCCGTGGCCTTGACGCTGGCATCGCCATGGGCCAATAGCTCCGGGTACAAGCCCTTGTCTTCCATCGCAAGGTGCACGTTCACCAGTCCTGCCAGCCGCGATAACAGCTTGCGGATGGTGTCGGCGTTGCTGTCGCTGATGCTGTCGCCCAGCAGGGCATTAATCTCGCGCGCGATGCCGAGGATCTCGTCGTGGTGCTTCCGATACGAATCGGTCCTTGCCATGGTTTCTCCGTGAAATGTTATTAATAGTTTAAATAGTTTGCGCAGGGAATTTATCCGCGCCGTGCAGTGTAGATATGAACTAACAGTTGGTCTATGCAAGAATGAAAACTGTTGTTAATCAGCATTGTTTTTTGTGACGGGTGTGGCAGGTTCGGCAACTTTGCTGTCGTCGCCTGGCTCGGGGGCCCCCGCAGGCCTCCTACGAAACCCGCCAGCAGCATCAAGTTGGCTTCGGGGCCGCCGTTTTTGCTATGCTGGCACCTTCACGCCGGCGTGGACGCTGTCCCGGCCGGCGCACCCAATTTATGGAGCAGCAATTATGGCCTCGTTGCAGGATCAGTTTTTGAAAGCCGGGCTGGTCGACAAGACCAAAGTCAAACTGGTGAACCAGGACAAGAGCAAGCAAAAGAAGGTTGAGCGGCGCACTGGTGAGGTCAGCGTCGACGAGGCGCGGATTGCGGCCCTCGACATGCAGCGCAAGAACGCGGAGCGTGCGCGCGAACTGAACGCCCAGCGCGATGCGGCTGCGGCGCAGAAAGCCATCGTCGCGCAGATCGCGCAGATGGTGAAGCAGAACAGGCAGGGCAAGGGTAATGGCGACATCGCCTACAATTTCACCCACGACAACAAGATCGACCGCATCTATGTGTCGGCCGAGGTGCAGGCCCACCTGATGGCCGGGCGGCTGGTCATCGTGCGCCTGAACGGGGCGACCGAACTGGTGCCGCGCGTGATTGCGGACAAGATCGCCGAGCGCGACGCCGCGCTCGTCGTGCGGGTCAAGAAAAGCGGCAACGAAGTCGATGCGGACGATCCGTATGCCGCCTTCCAGATCCCCGACGACCTGATGTGGTAACCCGGTTCCTACTGCTTGGCGTTATGCGCCTGCATCTGGTCGCGTAACTGTTGCCCGCTGGAGTGCGTGAAGTCCTTGTTGATCTCAAGGCTCACCAGCGGCTCGAGTTGCGGGTCGAGGTTCTTGCGCAGCTCGCCCAGGAACTTCGGCGCTGCGACCAGGGCCAGCCTGTCGAAACGACCGGCCTGGCGGGCCTGGAGCAGGTAAGCGGAAATCTCTTTGGCGAAGGATTGCGCCGCACGCTCATCCGGCGTCTGCTGCGGTTCATACTGGCTGTTCGGCCGTGCGCCGCCAGTGCCGTGGGTGCTACTGCCAGCAGCCTTGGGGTCAAGCCGGTCGCTGAACTGCTCGGATGCGCGCATGCGCGCAGCGCTGTTCACCATGTCTTCGATCTCTTGCAGGGGATCAGCCGGGTTCGATTCAGCAAATACCCGTGCCCGGCCTTCATCCGCAGAAACAATCCAGGTGGTAGCCATACAATTCCTCCATTAACAAAAAACGCTGATTACGCGAACCGTATCCCGGCCGCAGACCTTGTGTTTGTTGTCACCAAGTCTATCCCAAGCCGGTTTTTCGGGCGGCACGCCAGAATGCCTGACGGCTGGCCGGGCCGGTTTCGGTTGTCCGCATCTGGCGATGTGCTGCCGCGTTCGATTGAAAACTAAGGATCAGCGTTCTACATATAAAGATGGTACCTTTGTTGTCGCCGATGCCATCCTTTTATCGTCTTCCCCGACGAGGTTTGCTGCGCCGGTCTTAATTTGCGCCGCCTGCGGCTGCATGGGTAAATATGAACTCCACTAAACTCGCCCTCCCGCTGATGCTGGCGCTAGCCTGTGCTTCCGCCGCTGCCGACGTCATACCATCCCTTGGCGTGGCGCAGCAGTTTGCGGTGCTGGGCGCGCAATCGGTGACGAACACGAATGCGACGACGCTTCATGGGGACCTCGGCGTGTCGCCCGGCACATCCATCACTGGCGCCGACAGCGTGACATTCGCCGCGGGCGGTTCAATACACCAGACCGATTCCACCGCGATGCAGGCGCAATCGGACGCGCAGGGGGCCTACACCGCGCTGGCCGCGCTGACCGGCGGAGTTGACCTGAGCGGACGCGATCTCGGCACCCTGGGGGTGCTTAACCCGGGCGTCTATTTCTTCTCGTCGTCGGCAGCGCTGACCGGCAACCTGACGCTCGATTTCGGCAACGACCAGTCCGGAGTATTCGTCTTCCAGATCGGAAGCACGCTCACGACCGCAGCCGACTCGATGGTCAACGTCATCAACGGCACCCGCAGCAATGGCATCTACTTTCAAGTAGGCAGCTCCGCCAGCCTGGGAAGCGGCTCGGATATCGCTGGTAATATCCTGGCACAGCAAAGCATCACTTTCGGTTCGGCAGCCAATATTGCATGTGGCCGAGCGCTGGCGCTGACGGGCTCGGTGACGATGATCGGCAACACCGTATCCAACGACTGCAGCGCCTATGGTGGACCGGGAATGGCAAGCGACTTTGGCAGCGCCGGCTATAGCGGCATCGGCCTGGCTGTGCTGCCCCCGGTTGACGTGCCCGAACCTGGCTCGCTCGCACTGTTTGCAATCGGCCTTTTAGCCGCTGCCTACTCCGTTATGCGCCGCCGCCCGGCCATGATGCGCGCGCGCCAGTAACTGACGCGGCGGTCCGCACAGCGGGCTGGCGTCACACCCGCAAATTCCCTTCGATGGAATCATCCAGGGTTTTGCCGATTGCCGCGCCGATCATCATCTTGACGCCGGCGACGGCATTGCCGTGCTTGTTATCCCAGTAGTAGCCATGCGACGGCGTCACTTTGATCACGGTGATGCGCGGATCGTCCTCGTCCTCGGTAAACCAGGTCTTCAGGATGAAGTTCCAGAGTTCCTTAATCTTGGCCTTGTCGCGCGAGATGCTCGCCGCACCTTCCAGGCTGAGGAACTGCGAATGCTTTGACCCCTGGAAGAACATCTTCACCGCCGGATCGGCTTCAATCTCGCGGTTCTTGTAGCTGTCGCTGGCGCTGAGGAACCACAGGTTGCCCTGGTCGTCGACCTGCTGCACGCTCATCGGCCGCACGCCGCCGCTGCCGCCCTTGGCGCCTTCGGTACAGAAGAAGCAGGTATCGGCTTCCTTCACCAGTTCCGCCAGCTTCTTTACAGCCGGGCCGCCGGACAGGTTTTCGAAGTTGTCTTCTGGCTGCTGCTTGTTAATTGAATCCATGTGAATCTCCTAGGTAAACTTGTTCAGGACCATCGTACCAACGCCGCGTCCGTGGCTTTGTTCCCTGGCTAACCAAGTGCGCTGAACATTGCGCACGCGTGATGAAGGAGGGAACGATGCGGTCCAAGGCGGGCTCACCTGTGTTAGGGTGCCGGATAGTTTAGGATTCAACTTTCGCCCTGTTCATTCAAATTTTTCGCAACGGAGAAACGCATTGAAAAACGCTACCCTTGTACTGCTGGGCCTGGCCGCCGCCACAGCCCAGGCTGCCGATAGCCCCAAGTTCGACCCGCAACGCCTGTCGCAGGATGTGAAGGTACTGTCCTCGGACGAATTCGAAGGACGCGGCCCGAATACGGCCGGCGAGACCAAGACCGTCAATTACCTGATCGAACAGTTCAAGGCAGCGGGCCTGAAGCCGGGCGGCGACCTGGCCGGCGGCAAGCGCAGCTGGACCCAGGACGTGCCGCTGGGCCGTTTTGAAATCAACGGGCCGGTAACGCTGACCCTGAACGACGGCAAGAAGGCGCAAACGCTCAAGCAGGGCGACGACATGGCGGTGCGCGCCGCCATGAACGGCCAGAAGAAGGTCAGGTTCAAGAATGCGCCGCTGGTATTCGTCGGCTACGGCGTGACCGCGCCGGAACGCAAGTGGGACGACTTCAAGGGCATGGACCTGAAGGGCAAGCTGGCGATCGTGCTGATCAACGACCCGGACTTCGAAACGGGCGCAGGCGAATTCGGCGGCAAGGCGATGACATACTACGGCCGCTGGACCTACAAATACGAGGAAATGGCGCGCCGCGGCGCGCTTGGAACGATCATCGTGCACGAAACCGCGCCGGCATCGTACGGCTGGCCGACGGTCAAGAACTCGAACACCAACGTCATGTACGACGTCATCCGCAAGGAGCCGCGCAAGGCGCACGCGCCGATGGAAGCCTGGATCCAGCGCGACCTGGTGGCGGACCTGTTCAAGCGCTCCGGCCTCGACTTTGAAGCGGCCAAGAAGCAGGCGCAGTCGCGCGACTTCAAGCCGGTCGAACTGAAGGGCCTGACGCTGTCGGCCAACTATGCGGTCGATGCACAGGTGATCAAGTCGAAGAACGTTGCCGCCGTGCGTGAAGGCAGCAAATATCCGAACCAGTACGTGGTGTACAGCGGCCACTGGGACCACCTGGGCATTGGCCTGCCGGACGCCAAGGGCGACAAGATCTATAACGGCGCCGTCGACAACGCGACCGGCATTGCCGCCATGCTCGAAATGGCGCGCGTCTACGCCAAGCAGCCAGCGCCCCAGCGCAGCATCCTGTTCCTGGCCGTTACTGCCGAGGAAAAGGGCCTGCTGGGTTCGGAATACTATGCCTCCAGCCCGCTGTACCCGCTGGCCAATACGGTCGGCGTCATCAATATGGACGCGCTCAGCCCGGATGGTCCGGCCCGCAACTTCAACATCTCCGGCAGTGCCAAGCTGGAGCTGCTGGACCTGCTGGTGGCCAAAGCGAAGCAGCGGGACATCAGCTACTCGCCTGATCCGAAGCCGGAAGCCGGCTACTTCTTCCGCTCCGACCATTTCCCGTTCGCAAAGCGCGGCGTGCCGGCCATCTCGTTCGGTTCGGGCCAGGACTGGATCGAGGGCGGTTTGAAGGCCGGCGAGGCGGCCGAGGAAGCCTACACCAAGAACGCCTATCACCAGCCAGCCGACGAGTTCAATCCAAAGTGGACCTTCACCGGCATGGCGCGCGATCTTGAACTGTTGTACGCAGTGGGCAGCGATCTCGCCAATTCGACCACCTGGCCGAACTGGTCGGCGGACTCGGAGTTCCGTGCGGCGCGCGACAAGACGTCAGCGCAGCGGAAATAAGCGCCTGATAAACAGCAACGCCACCTCGAAGGTGGCGTTTTTTTTGTCCGAGCAGCAGTCACCTGCGTACCGGAGCGGTGTTGCCGCGCGGCTGGCAGGCCTGCCGGTCGAAACCTTGCGCGTCTGGGAGCGCCGCTACGGCCTGTCAGACACGCCCCGCTCGGTTCGCGGACAGCGTTTGTACTCGGCCGCGCAGGTACGCCGCCTGGGCATGCTGAAACAACTCGTCGACCAGGACCATCCGATCGGCGCGCTCGCCGGCCTGCCGCTGGAACAGCTGGAGGAGTTGGCGGGCGGCGCTGGCGCCCTCGGGGCGTCATCGGGTCGTGTCCGGGTGGCAGTGGCGGGGCGAAACCTGAAGTGCTGGTGGTGGAATTGTCCGAGCTCGACGATGGCGCGGTGCCGCTGATCATCGCCGCGCGCGATGCGATGGCCGTTGCCGCCGTGCTTGTGCTTTACCGCTTCTGCGCCAGCGCGACCATCCGGCACCTGCGGGCGCAGGGCTGCCTGGTGGCGCGGGTTCCGGCGGAAATGGGTGAGCTGATGCTGCTATGCCGGACCGCACTGTCCGGCAAACCCGCGCTGCCCGCCTCGCCGCAGCACGCAGCGGTGGCGCCGTTTCGATGAGGATGCGCTCACCGCGCTGACCAATGTCAGCACGGCGCTGCAATGCGAATGCCCGCGTCATCTGGCCGAGCTGTTGCTGATGAGCGGCAGTTTTGAACGCTACAGCGCGCAATGTGCCAGCCGCAATGAAGCCGACGCACAATTACACAAGCAGCTGGAATACGCAGCCGGTCTGGCGCGCACCGTGCTGGAGGCGGCGATGGAACGGCTGGCCCGGGCTGAAGGCATGCCTTTGCCTGGCATGGACCTTTGAACTGACACCCCCCTCATCCGGCGTTGAGAAGTTTCTTCGCCGCGCCGGAACCATCGTCCATGTTGCCTGTCTCAACTCTCTGTGGCTTCGGTGTTAGCCTAAGGGAGGGCGGCGCGCATGAGTCCGGATGTTCACGGCGACACCATTTCTGCCGAACTGCAGCAATCGTGCGCGCAGGAGCCTATCCACCTGCTGGGGACGGTTCAGTCGTATGGTTTCCTGATGGTGGTGGATCTGGCGAGCCGGTGCATTATTCAGGTTTCCACGGGGGTCGTGCGTCATTGGCCAGGCTTGGACGGCGCCAGCGCGCTGTTGTCCGCGCCGCTGTCCAGATGGGTCGATGGCGTGGAGGGTGACGATGCGGTCGATCTTGCGTCGCTGCCCGCATCGCATTCGATGGTACTGCCCTGGCGCCTGCGGTTCGAACAGGCGAGCGCCATGCCCGCGCCAGCGCCGGCGCGCTGGGAGTGCCTCGGTCACCGTTGCGGCCAGCTGGCGCTGCTCGAGTGGCTGCCAATGGACGGAAGCCTCGACGAACTGCATCGGCAAAGCCAGGCATGCGTCGACCTCGCCGAAGTGGTCGCCCGTTGGCGCCACGCTGACGACCTCGACTCTTTCTTCGTCGAATGCGCGCAGACGGTCCAGGAGTTCAGCGGTTTCGACCGCGTGATGATCTACCGCTTCCTGCCCGACGGCTGCGGTGAAATCGT
>DASWSX010000175.1:0-13189 GCA_036402435.1 Telluria sp.
CGGCTGGCTGGCCGGCGAACAGGTGGGCGTCATCAATATCAGCCTGGTCGGGCCGCCGAATGTCCTGCTCGAACGGGTGGTGACGGCCATGATCCGGCGCGGACACGTGCTGGTCGCCGCGGTCGGCAACGACGGCCCGGCCGCGCCTCCGCTGTATCCGGCCAGCTACCGGGGCGTGGTCGGCGTGACCGGCGTCGACCAGCGCGGCCGCGCCCTGCCCGAGGCCGCGCGCGGCCCGCAGGTGATGTTCGCGGCGCCCGGCAACCGCATCGTCAGCGCCGCGGTCGGCAGCCCGCCGTTCCGGCCCATGCGCGGCACCTCGTTTGCCGCTCCGGTGGTCGCGGCGCTGCTGGCGCCATCGGTGCCCGAGCCGTCGGCCTCCGCGGCCCGCGCCGCCATCGACGCCCTCGCCCGGCAGGCGGCCGGCGCTGGCGCAAACACGGTCAGCAACGAGACCGGATTCGGCGTGGTCGGCATGGCGTATCGCAACGATCCCTCCAGCTTCCGCTAAATAGTTTTAAAAAATATTTCAAATCGATGGAATAAACAGCTGAGCCCGTACGTTTTCCTTTCAACAGCTGCAGATTGTCTGCGGCGCTTCCAAGGAGAACCAATATGAAACCAGTTACCATCGTCAAACAAGCTGTCCTCGTCCTGTCCATCGGAATCGCCTTCTCGGCCCATGCCCAACTGCTCGGAGGCGGCGGCGCGTTGGGCGGTTCCGTGGGCGGCATGATCGGCGGCGCCGGCAACATGGGCGGCCAGATCGGCGGTGCGGGATCGATGGGCGGACGCGGTTCGCTGATCGGCAGCGCGCGCTCGGCAACGCAGGACATCGATACCGGCAGGGTTCGCCGCTCGGCGAGCGCAAGCGGTGAAGCAGGCGGCAGTGGCAACGGCAGCCTGGCAGGCGGTGGCGCCGGCAACGTGGTCGGTAACGTGTCGAAAAATGTGAATGCGGATGGCAAGGCGGGCGGCAGCGGCTCGGGCGGGCTGTTCGGCTGGATCCGCGGCAATAAGGCAGCGCCCACGGCGCAGGACGCTTCGGATGGGGCCCGTCCGGTCCAGCAAGGTTCGGCCAGCGGTTCAGCGAACGGCAATGCTTCGGTCGCCATTGACGGCAGCGGCGCCGCAGGCGCGGCAACTGGCGCGGCGCAGGGCATGCGCGACCTGGCCCAGCCGGTGGCGGCCGGGGTGCGCGAGCAGGTACGCCATACCCGCGAGTATGCCAGCGCCAGCGCCGCCACGGCACGCGGAACGGCGCGCGGCGCCGGCGAGGCAGCCATCAACGGTGCGAAATCGATTGATGTCCAGCCGTCAGTGAGCGCCAGCGCTGCGGTCAGCGGCAACGGCTCGGCCAGCGCCGGCAAATCGGACTAAGCATCGGTTTTGCGCGGCAGAGGGTCCGGGATGCCGGGCCCTCGCGGCGCAACGGCAAGTCAGGAAGTAATCAGGCCATGCTCGTCGAGCATGTCGTGCAGCAGCTCGAGGCGGATCAGGGGATTGTCGAGCGTGAGCAGCATCTGCTTTTGCGCCGCCGGCAACGGCAGCAGGTCGCACCAGCGGTTCGAGACCCAGCCGCAATCGTCCAGCTGGAATGGCGGCAACAACGGCCAGCGGTCTTCGGGAATGTCACCGAGCGATTCGAGCACGCGGTCGAGCGCGTCGGCCGCGCCTTGCAATTCGGAGGGGATCGGGACGGCGTGGTCGTTCTCGAGAAGCTCCACCTCGGCCATCCACAGGCCATTCGGGCGGCGCTCGCTGGAAACGATGTGGAACCGGGCGGCGCCGCGGCACATTACCTTCAGAAGGCCGGGAGAGGCTTCCAGCGTTTCCTGCACGGTCGCCAGGGTGCCGCACTGTTCGAACTGCTCGTCGCCGTCCGGCGTGCGCACTTCGCTGCCGTGGGTCAGTAGCACGACACCGAAGGGATTGCCGTTATCGATGCACTTGCGCATCATGTCAAGGTAACGGACCTCGAATACCTGCAACGGCAACACGCCGTCCGGAAACAGGACGGTGCCGAGCGGAAACAGGGGAATGGACAGGGTAGGCATGCCCCAATGATGACAGAATCGCGCCTGATCCAAGCGCACGATTCCTACACGCGTCAAGGATCGATGACCGCTGCGCAGGCGTCTGTCGGCAACGCGGCGGCGTGACCGACCACCGGCACCATCTTGATGACGGCCGAGCCGACGCGGCACGGGGCCGCGAGCACGCCGCAACCGCTGAGTACAACGGGAAGCAGCAAGACCGCTGCAATTTTACTCATCGACCTGGTTTTCATGACGTCCTTGCAGCTTTTGCCTAAAAACACGATTGTATGAGGCGCGCGTCCTTACCGACAAGCAATTAGGTAACAAAACGTGAATTTGCAACAGTCGCCCGCAGCGGGATGCTGTGCGCGCAGCCGTTTGAGGCAAGTCAAAGGCGCTAAAGGGGCTCCGGTGCGCGCCGGGCACGGTCGATATCATCGTGTTAAGACCAACTTCGACCACGAGGAAAACGATGAACACGATCAGAAGCACCATCGCGCTGGCGGCCGCCGGCGCCCTGCTCTGCGCCGGTCAGGCAATGGCCCAGGCAACGCCTGACGGGCAATCGGCCGCCACTGGATCGGCTCCGGTTGCCGGACGCGCCACCCTCGGCGTGGCAGTCATTGAAATGGACGCGGTCATTTCAGGGTGGAGCGTCAAGAACGACCTGCTGCGGCGCGCCGTCGTCAACGAAAAAAACGAAAAAATCGGCGCCGTGGACGACGTGATCATCACGCCAACGGCGGACGCAAAGCTGAGCGCGGCCAGCTTTGCGATTGTGGGCGTGGGCGGGTTCCTGGGCATCAAACGGCGTGACGTCGTGATCCCGATGGAGCAACTGAAGCTTCAGGACGGACGGCTGGTACTGCAGGGCGCCACGAAGGAATCACTGAAGGCGCTGCCCCCGTTCGAATACCGTCGCAAGTAGCGCGCCGCGCGCGGCGGCTTAGCGGCAGGCAGGATGTGCGCTGCCGAGAACGTCGCACGCGCGCAAATTGCATTGGCCGGGGGCATGCGGGCGCGCACGGCAGGACCTGCGTGCCGAGTCCAGGCGCTCAGCAACGGAAACGCTTCGCCGTGGCCAAGTGTAAAACTGGCTCTTGCGCGCCTTTGCCTTCGCGCTCGCCTTTTGCACGCTCGCGGGTTTCCTGGCAGCGGCCTTCGCTTGGCCGGACGGTAATTTCAACGCCCTGGCGCGGGATACGGCGGACTTTTGTTTCGCACTCGGCTTTTTGGGCCGGGCGGTTTTCATCGACGATGCGGTGGGTTGCCGCTTTACCGCTGATTCCGCGCCGCCTGCGCTGCTCGCCACGGCATCTTTAACGGCGCCGCCACGGGCGAGTCCGGCATCCGCTGCCGTAATGGGTAAAGGCCGCGTCCCGATGCGCGCGTGCGCGGCCACCATTGCCAGGCTGACGTCCGTTTGCCGCTCCCGCATCACGCGCATGCCTGCGCCAACTGCAGCCGCTGCGAGGGCAAGCGCAGCCATCCACATCAGCGAGACTACAAGCCAGCGCGGCAGTGGCAACCTTCCCGCATCCGGACTGAATGCGAAGATGGCCGCGTCGTCGGCGGCCTGCGGTGAGACCAGCTCGTCCTGACGTTGTTGTTGTTCGCCGTCGTCCACAATCGCACTCCCCGGTGATCAGTCGGTCAATGCCCTGCCCGATCCGATTCGGGAGCAAATCGGGCCCGGGCAGCATGCGTATGGCTGCGTGAACAAGGCGATCGGTGTTACGATTCCGCTGAGGCTGGAAGGAGGTTCCTGCCGCAACTGACTGGACTTCGACATGAAATTGACGCTGAACCTGATAGGCGCGATCGCTGTATTGCTCGCCCTGCTCGGCGTTTTTCTTCCTCTGCTGCCGACCACGCCGTTCCTGCTGCTGGCGTCGGCCTGCTTCGCGCGCGGCTCGACCCGGCTGCACGGCTGGCTGCTCAACAACAAGCTGTTCGGCGCCTACCTGCGCAACTACGAGCAAGGGCGCGGCATTCCGCTGCGCGGGAAAGTGGTCGCGCTGGGCTTGCTGTGGGCCTCCATTGTCTATTCGGCCTGCTCGGTCGGCAGCATCGCGCTGATCGCCCTGCTGGCCAGCATCGCGGTCAGCGTCACCATCTACCTGTGCGTGTTCGTCCCGACCTTGCGCACCAGCTGAACCAGCCAGGTCACCGGGCGGCGGCAAGGTCCAGTGCGTCGTCCAGCCTGTCATTCCCCCAGAACATTTCGTCGCCCACGAAGAAGGTCGGCGCGCCAAACACCCCGCGCCGGCGCGCTTCTTCGGTGCGCTCGCGCAGGCGCTGCTTGACCGGCTCGGCCTGCGCTTGCACTAGCAGGGCCGGGCCATCGAGTCCAAGCGCGTCAAGGATGGCGCCAAGCGCGGCCGGGTCCTCGATGTCGTGGTCCTCGACAAAATTGAGGCGCATGACGCGGCGGATGAATTCGGCCTGCCACGGCTGGCCTTCGGCAAGGGTAGCGATCCGTGCAGGCAGGATACTGCGGCGCGGGAAGGTGCCGGGCCGCGCCCAGTCCAGTGCATACTTGGCGCACTGGCGCTGCATGTCGGTCCAGACATAAGCGCCCTTCTGCTGCTGCGTCACGAAAGGCGAGGTGTCCATGCCCAGCGACTTGAACACAGGCCCGAGCAGGAAGGGGCGCCATTGCACAGCCACGCCGCGCGCGCGCGCCGCCTCCTCGATCCGCATCGCGCTCAGATAGCTGTAGTTGCTGGCGAAGTCGAACCAGATCTCGATATCCATTGCGTCTCCGTAGTTGTTCCAGCCGGTCAGGCAGCGTCAACAGTGTATGCGCGTGCCCCGCGCCACAAATAATACATTCTTCACCTCGGCCGGAACTGTTCCGGATGGCCGTGGGCGGCGCACTTACAAGGGTACCGGTAAGCGTGCGATCGCCCGTTTCAGCGCGTCAAAGCAGTCCGGGTCGAGCGCCGTTCCGACGGTCTGCGCCATCATCTCGAGGGCCTTGGGAACTGGAATGGCGCCGCGGTAGGGGCGCTCGGCGGTGATGGCGTCGAAAATGTCGGCGGTGGTGATGATACGGGTTTCGATGTTAATTGCGTCCGCTTGCAGCCCGCGCGGATAGCCGGTGCCGTCAAGGCGCTCATGGTGGGCGCCTGCAACGCGCGCCAGTTCGGAAAAGGCGCCGATCCGGGACAGGATGCGCTCGGAATATTCGGCATGCAGTTTCACCGCGTCCCACTCCGCCCGGTCGAGCGCGCCTGCTTTGTCGAGCACGCTGTTGCTGACGCCGAGTTTGCCGACGTCGTGCAGCAAGGCGCCACGCCTGAGCCAGCGGCGGCGTGGCTCGGGCAGGCCGAGTTCTTCAGAGATCATGTCGGTGTACAAGGCCACGCGCGCGCTGTGGCCGCTGGTGTAGGGACTTTTCGAGTCGACAACCTGGCCAAACGCGGCGGCGATGTCATCGAGGTAGTCTTCATCGAGCGGCAATTCGCGTCCGGAGGGCACCAGCGCGACCACGGCGTCGTCCACGCCAGGCGAGGCGAGCATAGCCCAGAAAGATTCGTCCTGCGCGGCCGCCTCGAACGATTCGACCAGCCGCGGGTCGAACCAGGTGCCGGCACGCGCGCGGGCTTCCGTCAACGCGGCCTTGCGTCCGTCGGCCGTGTGAAATACGTCGATAACCTGCGACAGCAGCGCGATCCGCGCATATATCGGGATCGCGTCCCCGGCCAGCGCGGCGGGCCTGCCCTTGCCGTTGTAATGTTCGTCAAGGGAGTAAATGCCGCTTGAAACGGCTTCGGGGAAGCGCAGCAGCCTGGCGATTTCCGCCCCGCGCTGGCAGCGCGTGGCGATCAGTTCCTGCGCGATTTCGGTTCCGTTGCGCAGGATGCCGAGCACGCTGCGGAAGCGTTCGGCCAGTCCCGCTTTCAGGCCGGTATGGCTGAATACGAACGCGAGGACCTGCGGCAGGCTGTCGCCAACCGTCTTGAAGTCGCGCTTGAACTGGAGGTCGTCGGTCAGGTACAGTTCGCAGATTCGCGCCGCGTTGCTGCTGCAGCCCAGGTCCTTGAGCAACAGCGTGTAATACAGCTCCCACAGCTGGTCCGGATTCAGTCCGGCCTTCTTACCAATATGCATCCCGATCCAGCAGCTTCGCACGCAGTGGCCTGCGGGCTGGCCCTCGGTAATATCCAGCGCATAACTCATCGCCGCGATGATTTCGGAAAGCTGGATGGCTTCGCCGGCGACGCTAACGTCCGGCTTCAGGAGGGCTTGTGGCATGCGGGGAGTTACCAAGGGGCAATAATTAATTATAGGCCCCATCTGTAATAGTTCGTAGAGGAACTAGCCAGGGTGTCGTTTATTTGCTGCGTCGACAGCGTCCATGAAAAAGGCCCGGTTCCTTTCGGAACGGGGCCTTTTTTCCTTGCCGACCCGCCGCCTGGGGCGGCGACTGGGCGTATGCGCCTTGCGCGTAATTACTTAGCTGCGACCTTGCGGCGAGCCATCATCAGACCCGCAACGCCCAGGCCCAGCAGAGCGATCGAGCCTGGCTCCGGAACCGTGGTCGAGGTGACGGTGAAGGTGGCGTTGCTGGTGCTCAGCGACCAGCCTGGATAGCCGATGGTCGAGGTGAACATCTTCATTGCGACGGTTGGGTTGTTCGACCAGTTGATCGCGTCCAGTGCCAGGTTCAGGCTGGTCAGCGCTGCCGGGGTCGACGAGATATCGAAAGTCTGGGTGGTCCAGTTGTGGTAGCCGCCTGCGACGTGCTGGCCCCACAGGTAGGTATTGCCGCTGAACAGGCCAACGATCACGTGGTTGCCGTTAGGGTCCTGGCCGCCCCAACCCTGGTCGACGATGTTCATGCTGCTGGTCAGGCCAAGAATCGCATTGGTGCCCGTGGCCAGGTTGATCGTGCCCAGCATCGTCGAGCTCCAGTTCGAGTCGAACGAGCTTGCTGGCGCAGTCGTCTGGATGACAGTTGCCGAAGCCGAGGCAACGAACGAAGTTGCGACAACTGCGGCGAGGATCAGTTTATTGATGAAGTTCATTTTCAGTACCCTAGAGAAAGTTATTATAAGAACTACTTGTGTGTCTCTACGGTATGCAAGTTGCGTGCCAGAAAATAAATATGATTAATATCAATAACTTGCAAAATAGCAGCTTAGTTGCGGCAAAAGGATGTAAAGTTTTCCGACAGAAAATGGCCTCGCTGCCGGCCTGATCGGTCAGCAAAGCCTCGAGGCCGGGTTCGACGAGGGAGCAGTCATGGCCCGGGATGCCTACGCGGTTGTCACCATCTCGCGCCCTCATAAATTCGAAACAGGTTGTCTTTGGTATTTTCAATCCAGTTGGTTTCAAGCTGGCGGGGATGGGTCAGCAGGCAAATACGCGCGTGCCGCCCCAAAGCGTCGAACGGAGCGCTGGGATGGAAATACTGCGGATGGGGACGGTCGGCAATATACAAGTCGATATTGTCGAGAAGCGCCTTGTCATAGGCTTCGCACGCAATTCCGCAGGTTTCCCTGACGGCGGGCTCATTCAGGATTTCCGTGTTATTCAGCCTGAGGCAACGGTTGGCGAAATCGCCGTGACTCGCGACCGTTGTCATTTTCCTGCCGAAGCGCTTCTCAATCGATTGGAAGTTGCTGACGAAACCGGCGCGGATATCGGGGAGATAATGGCGTATTCGCGCCGCGTCTTTTATTCGGTTTTTCTTGGCAAATGTGGCCAGTTCTTCATAGTGATAACTGGCCTCGCTGCCATATTCTTCGATTTCGCGCATGAAGTTAAAATCGATGGTCGATAGCCGGAAATAGAACGTCGACCGGATGCCGTATTTTTTCTCCAGCTTGAATAATTTCCGCGCGGTGCGCAGGTCGGTATCAATATCGTGGCGATGGACGATAATCTTCTGGCCCGGGTTACTGCCTTTGGCCCGCAGTGACTGATAAAACGCGCGTACCGACGTTTGTTCATAGCCCAGGTCGCGCGCGGCGCGGATGAAGTCCTCGTGGCCGGGAAGCCGCGAAGGCAATGCGTAGTCGTTATATAAACGATTCACCAGGGTGCTCATGGGGTTGCTGTGCTCCGCACGATGGGTGTCCGGACAGACGGGAGAAGCGCGGCCTGCCGCAAAAGGTTTCGTGCCGCGGCTTTGAAGGATGCCAAGCCTGATTATCGCGACACCCGCCCTCATTGTTTTGACAAGCATCAATTTGCCCGGTGTCGCTAACTGGGCGGCGGCACACTGCCCTGCCTCTCGATCAAACCTCTGTGTCATAGAAAAGGTACCGTGCCGCGGCATGATGCTGCCCAGAATTATGCGATAAGGGTAACCCCTCCCCGATAGGAACTATTTTTGGTTCTTTACTATAAAATGGCGAGGTTTATTCGCTGGTAAGCCCGCGATCCTACCGCAATGGACGCGGTTATAACCAGAAACCGGCCAGCCGATAATAATGACAAAATCCGTTCCCCTTTGCGTGGATCTCGACGGCACCCTGATCAAGACGGATCTATTGCTTGAATCATTTCTGTCGCTGTTTAAACTAAACCCGTTATATATTTTCCTGGCCCCGTTCTGGCTGCTCCGGGGTAAAGCGACGCTGAAAGCAAAGATCGCTGAACGCATAACGCTGAACGCCGCGGTACTCCCGTACCGGGAGGAATTCCTCGAGTGGGTCACGCAACAGCGCGCGAACGGGCGCCAAATCTGGCTGTGCACCGCCGCGACCGACAAGCTGGCAATGAACGTCGCCGCGCACTTGCGGATTTTCGACGGCGTACTGGCAAGCAGCGCGACTGTGAACCTGTCTGGTCCTGCCAAGGCGCAATGCCTGGTAGAGAAGTTTGGCGAGAAAGGATTCGACTATTGCGGCGACAGCCAGAAGGACGTGGCGGTATGGAAGCATGCACGAAATGCGGTTCCAGTCGCGGCGCCGCGGTCGGTAGACAAGGCGGCGCGCGGCGCAGCCACGGTTGAAGAGTCGTTCCCACAAGCCCCTGCAAATAAATTCAAGCTGTTCCTGAAAGCGCTGCGCCTGCATCAATGGGCGAAGAACACGCTGGTGTTCGTACCCCTGATTACCGCGCATACGATCCTGAATACGGGCGCGCTGTCGCAGGCCGTCCTGGCTTTCATTTCGTTCGGACTGTGTTCTTCGTCGGCCTATCTGTTAAACGACATGCTGGATTTGGAGGCAGACCGGGTGTCGCTCAAGAAGCGGCGCCGCCCGTTCGCGGCCGGATCCTTATCGCTGCGGGTCGGCATCGTCATGACGCCGGTACTGTTGCTGTGCGCTTTTGGAATCGCAACGCTGCTGTCAGTCGAATACATCCTGACGCTGGCCGCTTATTTCATTACCACCGTCGCCTATTCGCTTTCGCTGAAACGCATGGTATTGATCGACACGATGGTGCTGGCTGGCCTGTATACGATCCGGGTGGTTGCCGGGGCAAATGCGACAGGCACTCCGCTGTCGTTCTGGCTGCTGCTTTTCTCGATTTTCCTTTTCCTCAGCCTCGCGGGACTGAAGCGGTATACCGAGCTGGCGTCGCTGAAGGAGCGCGGAGAAACGTCGACGCCGGGACGCGGCTACCGCGTCACCGATCTGCCACTCGTGCAGTTGATCGGCATCTCGAGCGGGCTGGTCAGTGTGCTGGTGTTAGCCCTGTATCTCAATTCATCGGGCGTGCTGGTGCTGTACCACCGCCCGCAAATACTCTGGGGCGTGCTGGTCCTGATGCTGCACTGGGTGACGTATATGTGGTTCAAGGCGCAGCGCGACGAAATGCATGAGGATCCGGTCCTGTTCGCGGTACGCGACCGCTCCAGCATTGTTATCGGCGGACTTGGCGTCGTGCTTCTCTGGCTTGCCGCTTAACCTATCCCTCCGATACCTGAATATTCTTATGTTTGCTTTCTTCCTGCTCTTCATCAGCGCGACCTGTAGCGCGCTAGCGAGTTTCACGCTCAAATTCGCGGGGAGCGGAGCCGTCTCGCACCCGCAATTCGGGCCGCTCGCGTGGAAAATGGCGGCGGTAGGCTTTTACGGAGTCGGCTTCCTGTTCTACGCGTGGGCGTTAAAAAAGCTGCCGCTGACTTCCGCCTACCCGGTCATGGTCGCCGTAACAATTATTGAAGTATTCATGTTTGGCGTGTGGACTGGCGAGCAGGTCACCTTGACCAATATCTTCGGCGCCTTGCTGATCACTGCCGGCATCATTTTCATCGTCCGCTAATAAGCGGCATTGCTTACATTCTCAACAAAGGATCTGCGGATGCGGTTGTCTACCTTTAACTGGATTGTGTTCACCGTGTTATTTCTCCTGCTCGCGGAGAATTTTTCGGGTCACAAGGCGGCGCACATGACCGGCGATGGGCACGAATACACGCTCATGAGCCATGGGCTGCTCACCCGCGGATCGCTCAACTTAACCGCCGCAGACATCGACCGCGTCCAGGCCGACTTCCGTGCTTCCGGTTCAGGCCTCGAACTGCCGCTAGCAGATCCGTTGCGCGAGGAAATAAAGAAAAAGGAGCGCGGGTCAACGTATTCAGGACTGCTGGGCGGCGAGCCGCGCCGAGGATATTTCCCCACGAACGAGGGGGAATACTATTCCTACCATTTCTGGTTCTATTCGCTGCTCAATGTTCCGGCATTGGCCCTCACCAAGCTGCTTGACCTGGCGCCCTCTACCTCGTTCGTCATCACGAACAGCCTGATTGCGTTGGCGACCATCGCTGTCATCCTGTTCCTGAACGGCGTTGCCCCGTTCAAGCGGTACGCGCTCCTGGCATTCTTTGTCTTGGGCGGCACGACTTACTACATCAACTGGACCCACCCGGAAGTATTCACGTTTTGCTTTTTATTGGTTGGACTGCTGTTGTTCGAGCGGCGGATGTACATGCTGTCGGCGCTACTGCTTGCGCTGGCGGCCCAACACAACCCGCCGATTGGGGTAATCGCAGCAGGTGCGCTGGCGGCCGCGGCGTACTTCAGAATTTATATCCCCTGGCGCCAGGGTATCGCGTATGCAGCCAACGCGCTGAAGGTGGCCGGCATCGCGATCGTGCTGATCCTGTCGCCGCTGTACTTTATGCTGCTGTTCGGCACGCCCAACATGATCAAGCGGCAGGGCATGGCTGACCCGACGCTGATTTCAGCCGACCGCTTGTTCTCGCTGTATTTCGATCTCGACCAAGGCATGGTGCGAGCACTGCCGTGGGTGTTCGCGCTGCTTGCGGGATTGCTGATGATCGATGCCGTAAGGCGTCGCTGGTTCGATCGTAAGACATGGTGGGTGACCGGTGCGCTCCTTGCCGCGTCCATCATCATGGCCATTCCGGGGTTAAGCACCACCAACTGGAATTCCGGGGCTGCCGTATTCATGCGCTACGCGTACTGGATTGCCGTTCCAATCGGACTGGCGCTGGCCAACCTGATTGCAGCATTACCGCGCAGGGTCGGGGTTACGATGCTCGTCATTTTGATCCTCGGCCAAGGCTTCGTCGTTCGGAGCAATCGGATCTATGGAGGGGAGGAATCGGCTGCGGTGCATTCGCGGATTTCCCGGCTTGTGACCCGATACTTCCCCCATTCGTATAATCCCGTCCCGGAGATTTTCGCCGAACGCGGCCAGGGCTTCGAAGGACTGTATCCGCATAGCTTGTATGCTTATGTCCGCAAGGGTCAGCTTAAAAAAGTGCTGGTGAACGGCGATGACGCGCAGGTGAATGTCGCGGTATGCGGCCTGAAAATCGACACGGCGATAATGGCGGGATCGATTGTCAGAAAAGAGATGGGCTGGCGCTATCTTAATGTCGACCTGCCTTGCGCGACAACTGACGGCATCCACGTCATGAATCGTCAATAGACATTTAATACATCCCTGGGCGCAGGGTTCAGAAGCATTTATCGATCAGTCAGCCAATAGAAAAGCCAACCCCGAAAGAGGTTGGCTCAGCATGACTGGTGGGCCTCCCGTGAGTCGAACACGGCACCAACGGATTATGAGTCCGCTGCTCTAACCAAGCATGAGCTAGAGGCCCTTGAGGGGTTCCGCTTCCACGACACGGGGAGCCATACTGGTTTTTGTTGCTCAGTATGGGTTCCGTTTTCACGGGAACGACGGCGAAATTTGGAAGGGGCGAGGATAGAATCTCTGCCTCGCCCCGTCAAGGGTTAATTGCCTTCGAGGAAGCTCTTCAGCTTGTCGGAGCGCGATGGGTGACGCAGCTTGCGCAGCGCCTTCGCCTCGATCTGGCGGATCCGCTCACGCGTGACGTCGAACTGCTTGCCCACTTCTTCCAGCGTGTGGTCGGTCGACATCTCGATGCCGAAACGCATGCGCAGCACCTTGGCTTCACGTGGCGTCAACGAGTCGAGCACATCCTTGACAACGCCGCGCATCGACGCGTGCAGCGCTGCATCCGACGGCGCCAGCGTGTTGTTGTCCTCGATGAAGTCGCCCAGGTGGGAGTCGTCATCGTCGCCAATCGGCGTTTCCATCGAGATCGGCTCTTTCGCGATCTTCATGATCTTCCGGATCTTGTCTTCCGGCATTTCCATTTTGATCGCGAGCGTTGCCGGATCCGGCTCGGCGCCCGTTTCTTGCAGGATCTGGCGCGAGATGCGGTTCATCTTGTTGATCGTCTCGATCATGTGCACCGGAATACGGATCGTGCGCGCCTGGTCGGCGATCGAACGCGTGATCGCCTGGCGGATCCACCACGTGGCGTAAGTCGAGAACTTGTAGCCGCGGCGGTATTCGAACTTGTCCACCGCCTTCATCAGGCCGATGTTGCCTTCCTGGATCAGGTCGAGGAACTGCAGGCCGCGGTTGGTGTATTTCTTGGCGATCGAAATCACCAGGCGCAGGTTGGCCTCGGTCATTTCGCGCTTGGCCTTGCGCGCCTTCATCTCGCCGGCCGCCATCTGGCGGTTGATGTTGCGCAGGTCCGGCAGCGGCAGCACGACGCGCGCCTGCAGGTCGATCAGGCGTTGCTGCAGTTCCTTGATCGTCGGGATGTTGCGCCCAAGGATGGCGGAGTAAGCGTGGCCGGCGTTGACTTCACCGTCGACCCACTCCAGATTCGTTTCGTTGCCCGGGAATACCTTGATGAAGTGGGCGCGCGGCATGCCGCACTTGTTCACCGCAACGTC
>DASWSX010000176.1:0-3554 GCA_036402435.1 Telluria sp.
CACCAGTTCGCTGCACCGCCGCAAGGAATGCTGAACCAGTATAATGTCCTGTTCATATCCCCCACCTTTGCCGCACACCATCATGCAAGATAAATATAGTCCAGCCGACGTCGAACAAGCCGCCCAATCCCACTGGAAGGCTATCGACGCCTATAAGGCGGTTGAAAACGACCCGCGTTTCCCAAAGGGCAAGTATTACGCTTGCTCGATGCTGCCTTACCCTTCGGGCAAGCTGCACATGGGGCACGTGCGGAACTATACGATCAATGACGTGATGTACCGCTACCTGCGCATGAACGGCTACAACGTGCTGATGCCGATGGGCTGGGACGCGTTCGGCATGCCGGCCGAGAATGCGGCGATGGCCAACAACGTGCCGCCGGCGCAGTGGACCTACGCGAACATCGAGCACATGAAAGACCAGATGTCGTCGATGGGCCTGGCGATCGACTGGTCGCGCGAAATGACGGCGTGCAAACCCGAATACTACAAGTGGAACCAGTGGATGTTCCTGAAGATGCTCGAGAAGGGCATCATCTACCAGAAGACCGGTACCGTGAACTGGGACCCGGTCGACCAGACCGTGCTGGCCAATGAGCAGGTCGTCGACGGGCGCGGCTGGCGCTCGGGCGCGCTGATCGAAAAGCGCGAGATCCCGATGTACTACGTGCGCATCACCGACTACGCGGACGAACTGCTCGACTACGTCGACAACAAGCTGCCGGGCTGGCCGGAACGCGTGCGCGTGATGCAGGCCAACTGGATCGGCAAGTCGACCGGCGTGCGCTTCGCCTTCCCACACCAGATCAAGGGCGACGACGGCGCCCTGATCAACGACGGCAAGCTGCACGTGTTCACCACGCGCGCCGACACCATCATGGGCGTGACCTTCTGCGCGGTCGCGCCGGAACACGCGCTGGCCCAGCACGCGGCAAAGAACAACCCCGAACTGCAGGCCTTCATCGCCGAGTGCAAGCTTGGCAGCGTGATCGAAGCGGACATGGCGACGATGGAAAAGAAGGGCATGCCGACCGGCCTGTCCGTCACCCATCCGGTCAGCGGCGAGCAGGTTGAGGTCTGGGTCGGCAACTACGTCCTGATCACCTACGGCGACGGCGCCGTGATGGGCGTGCCGGCACACGACGAGCGCGATTTCGCGTTCGCCAAAAAATACCACCTGCCGATCCAGCAGGTGGTGGCGGTTGAAGGCAAGGACTACTCGCTCGACGCATGGCAGGAGTGGTACGGCGACAAGGAGCACGGCAAGCTGGTCAACTCGGGCAAGTACGATGGCCTGGACTACATCGCAGCCGTCAACGCCGTCGCCGGCGACCTGGCCGAGCAAGGCCTGGGCGAGAAGAAAACCACGTTCCGCCTGCGCGACTGGGGTATCTCGCGCCAGCGCTACTGGGGCACGCCGATCCCGATGATCCACTGCGCCGAATGCGGCGTGGTGCCGGTCCCCGAGAAGGACCTGCCGGTCGTGCTGCCCGAGGACTGCGTCCCGGACGGCACCGGCAACCCGCTGAACAAGCATGAAGCCTTCCTCAAGTGCGACTGCCCGAAGTGCGGCAAGCCTGCGCGCCGCGAGACCGACACGATGGACACCTTCGTCGACTCGTCGTGGTACTACATGCGCTATACCTCGCCGGGTTCGAACGATGCGATGGTCGACGCCCGCAACGACTACTGGATGCCGATGGACCAGTACATCGGCGGCATCGAGCACGCGGTCATGCACCTGCTGTATGCGCGCTTCTGGACCAAGGTGATGCGCGACTTCGGCCTGGTCAAGTTCGACGAGCCGTTCGTCAACCTGCTTACCCAGGGCATGGTGCTCAACGAGACTTACTACCGTGAGGACGCATCGGGCAAGAAGACCTGGTTCAACCCGGCCGACATCGACCTGACGCTGGACGACAAGGGCCGCCCGCAAGGCGCGAAGCTGAAGGCCGACGGCGCCGACGTGCAGATCGGCGGCACCGAGAAGATGTCGAAGTCGAAGAACAACGGCATCGACCCGGCAGCGCAGATCGAGCAGTACGGCGCCGACACGGCCCGCCTGTTCACGATGTTCGCGTCGCCGCCGGAGCAGACGCTTGAATGGTCGGACAGCGGCGTTGAAGGCGCAAGCCG
Organism: Telluria sp.; assembly: GCA_036402435.1. GTDB lineage: Bacteria > Pseudomonadota > Gammaproteobacteria > Burkholderiales > Burkholderiaceae_D > Telluria_A. Next base: position 2,137 of record DASWSX010000176.1, read on the forward strand.
CTTCCTGCGCCGCGTGTGGGCCTTCGCATACGCCCAGTCGGGCCGCGTCAGCGCCGGCATCGCCAACCCTTCGGTGGAAGGCGGTACCGAAGCCCACAAGGCGCTGCGCCGCGAAGTGCACAAGATCCTGCAGCAGGCCGACTACGACCTGAAGCGCATCCAGTACAACACCGTGGTATCGGCCTGCATGAAGATGCTCAACACGCTGGAGTCGGCAAAGCTGGAAGACGGTGGAGTAACCGATGCCGTCATCGCCGAAGGCTTGTCGATCTTCCTGCGCGTGCTCAATCCGGTCGCGCCGCATATTACGCACGCGCTGTGGGAAGAACTCGGCTACGCCAAGGTCCATGGCGATATCCTGAACGCCCAGTGGCCGCAGGTTGACCCGGCGGCGCTGGAGCAGGCCGAGATCGAGATGATGATCCAGGTGAACGGCAAGCTGCGTGGCTCGGTCAAGGTACCGAAGGACGCCGACAAGGCCGCCATCGAAGCGCTGGCGCTGGCATCGGAAACCGCGCAGAAGTTCGTCGAGACGCCGCCGAAAAAGGTGATCGTCGTTCCCGGCAAGTTGATCAGCATTGTGCTCTGAGATGAAGACCCTACGCCACGCGCTGCCGCGCACCGCCGCCCTGATCGTCCTCGCAGCTTCGCTGACCGCCTGCGGGTTCCACCTGCGCGGGTCGAACGGCACCTTCACGATGCCGTTCCAGAGCATCTACCTGGCCTTCCCGGACACCTCGCCGCTCGGCGTTGAACTCAAGCGCAACCTGCGCGGCGGCGATACGAAGATTGCGGAGGCGCCGGAGCAGGCGCAAGCCCGCTTCGACGTGGTGTCCGAGTCGCGCGGCAAATCGATCCTGTCGCTGAACAGCCAGGGCCGCGTGCGCGAATACCTGCTGACCTACACGCTGGTGTTCCGCGTCCGCGATGCGGCCGGCGCCGAGATGCTGGGCCCGACGGAGATCAGCCTGAAGCGCTCGATCACCTTCAATGAAACCGAGGTGCTGGCGAAGGAATCGGAAGAAGCGCTGCTGTACCGCGAGATGCAATCGGACCTGGTGCAGCAGATCATGCGCCGCCTGGCTGCGATCAAACCTGCGTGAGGGTAGCCGATGCAACTGCGGTTTGACGCGCTAGAAGGACACCTTGCCAAGTCGCTCGCGCCGCTGTACGTCATCAGCAGCGACGAGCACCTGTTGGCGCTCGAGGCGGCCGACAAGATCCGCAAGGCCGCGCGCGCCAATGGCTATTCCGAGCGCGACGTGCTGACGGTGGAACGCACCTTCAAGTGGGGCGAGCTGCTGGCCGCGAACAACGCGATGTCGCTGTTCGGCGACAAGAAGCTGATCGAGCTGCGCATCCCGACCGGCAAGCCGGGCAAGGACGGCGGCGCCGCGCTGCAAAGCTATGCCAAGGAC
>DASWSX010000177.1:0-11608 GCA_036402435.1 Telluria sp.
ATTTCCAGCAGTCATATTTCGTCTATGATCGTGCTGGGATGCCGTGCAGAAACTGTTGCGCTGAAATCCGCCAGATCAAGCAGGGACAGCGGTCGACTTTTTATTGTGTAAATTGTCAGAAATGACGGAAGCGCCGTTCGGTGAGCGGCACGCGAGGGCTATGTGAGCAAAATGGTGCAGGATTTCGAACAGTACAGCGCGTGGCGCCAGAATGTGGCCGCCGCGCTTGAGTCGTACCAGGCGGGCGTCAACGACGCCGGCCTGGGCGACGCCGCCATCGACCAGCGGGTCGCGCGCGCGCTCGGCCGCATCCGCGACGACAAGCTGTCGGTGGCCTTCGTCGCCGAGTTTTCGCGTGGGAAGTCGGAACTGATCAACGCCTTGTTCTTCGCCGATTACGGCCAGCGCATCCTGCCATCAAGCGCCGGCCGCACCACCATGTGTCCGACCGAATTGATGTACGACCCGGCGTACCCGCCCTGCCTGCGCCTGCTGCCGATCGAAACCCGCGGCGAACAGCTGTCCACCAGCGACTACCGCGACGATCCGTCCGCCTGGACCGTGCTGCCGCTGTCGCTCGACCAACCGGACAGCATGATCGACACGTTCAAGCAGGTCAGCCTGACGCGCTACGTCAGCGTTGACGAAGCCAAGCGCTTCGGCCTGTACGACGAGACCGACCCGGACGCCGCGGCGTCGCTGAACGAGCAGGGCCAGGTCGAGATCTCGCTGTGGCGCCACGCGATCATTAACTTCCCGCACCCGCTGCTCAAGCAGGGCCTGGTGATCCTCGACACGCCTGGCCTGAACGCCATCGGCACCGAGCCTGAACTGACGCTGAACCTGATCCCGAACGCGCACGCGGTGCTGTTCATCCTGGCCGCCGAAACCGGCGTGACCAAGAGCGACATCGAAGTCTGGCGCACGCACATCGGCGCGGGCCCCGGTCGCATCGCGGTGCTCAACAAGATCGACGCGATGTGGGACGAGCTCAAGACCGACGCCGAGAACGACGCCGAAATCGAACGCCAGCGCGCAAGCGTGGCGCAGCTGCTCGCGCTCGACCCGCGCCAGGTGTATCCGGTGTCGGCGCAGAAGGCGCTGGTCGGAAAAATCAACGGCGACATGGCGCTGCTCGAGAAGAGCCGCCTGAACGCGCTCGAAAGTGCGCTGTTCCATGAGCTGATCCCGTCGAAGAAGGACATCATCCGCAACCAGCTGGCCGAGGAACTGGCCGGCGTGGTCGGCACCCAGCAAGGCATGATCGGCGCGCGCACGCGCGAGATCGTCGAACAGCTGCAGGAACTGAAAAGCCTGCGCGGCAAAAACCACAGCGTGGTCGCGCACATGATGCGCCGTATCGACGTCGAGAAAAAGGAATTCGACGCCAGCCTGTTCAAGCTGCAGGGGACGCGCTCGGTGTTTGCGCGCCTGTCGACAGAGCTGTACACGACGCTCGGCATGGACGTGGTGCAGAAGGAAATCGACAGCGTGCGCGACGCGATGGTAGCGACGCGTTTCGCCACCGGGATGCGCGGGCCGGTGCGCCAGTTCTTCGACCAGGCGCGCCGCAATCTCGACGCGTCCAACATCAAGATCGGCGAAATCAGCGCGATGATGGAATCGATGTACCGCAAGTTTTCGGCCGAGCATGGGCTGGCGCTGTCGATCCCGATGCCGTTCTCGCTCAACAAATACAAGCGCGAAGTCGACGCCATCGAAGAAGCCTACGCGCGCCAGTTCGGCACCACCACCCTGATCATGAGCAGCCGGAACGTCATCATGGAACGCTTCTTCGACTCGATCGCATCGCGCGTGCGGCGCAGCTACCGCGCGGCGAACGCCGACGTTGAAGCCTGGCTGAAGGTGGTGATGGCCCCGCTCGAATCGCAGATCCGCCAGCACAAGGACCAGCTCAAGCACCGCCTCGGCTCGATCCAGCGCATCCACGACGCGACCGATAGCCTGGAAGAAAAAATCTCCTCGTTCGAAAGCACGCAGGAAGAGCTCGACCAGCTCAAGGCGCGCCTGAACGAGCTGGCCAGCGGCGTCACGAGCGCGATGGAGATGGACCACCGGGTACTGGAAGCGGCTGCGTGAAGCGCGCGACCGAATTCGACGACCTGGCCGACCCCACCTTCTCGGCCGCCGTCATCGGCTGGCAGAAACAGCACGGCCGCCACGCGCTGCCGTGGCAGAACACCCGCGACGCCTACCGTATATGGCTGTCCGAAATCATGCTGCAGCAGACGCAGGTCAGCGCGGTGCTCGGCTACTACGCCCGCTTCCTTGACCGCTTCCCTACCCTCGCCGACCTGGCCGCCGCGCCATCGGAAGATGTGATGGCGCTGTGGAGCGGGCTTGGCTACTACACGCGGGCGCGCAACCTGCATGCGTGCGCCAGGCGCGTGATGGACGAATACGGCGGCGTGTTCCCGAGCGATCCCGCGCTGCTGGCGCAACTGCCAGGCATCGGGCGCTCGACTGCAGCGGCGATATCGGCATTCTCAAGCGGCACCCGCGCGGCAATTTTGGACGGCAACGTCAAGCGCGTGTTTGCGCGCACGTTCGGCGTTGACCAGTTCCCGGGCCTGAAGCCGGTGGAAGACGCGTTGTGGCGCCGCGCGGACGCGCTGCTGCCGACGGATGGCATCGAATCGTACACGCAGGGGCTGATGGACCTTGGCGCCACGCTGTGCACCCGCAGCAGCCCCGATTGCGGACGCTGTCCGCTGCAGCCGCGCTGCGTGGCGTATGCAACCGGGCGCACGGCCGAACTACCGGTGCGCAAACCGAAGAAGACGGTACCGGAGAAACGGGCGGCGCTGATGGCGGTAATGCATGGCGGCCAGGTGCTGCTCGAGCAGCGGCCGGATAGCGGCATCTGGGGCGGACTGATGTCGCTGCCAGAACTGGATGGACACCGGGCGCTGGATGGCGAACCGGTCGTGATCGAGGATGTGGTGCGCGCTGCGGCGGCGTTCGGCGCGGTCGAGGAGACCGAGGTTCTGCTGCCGCTGGTGCATGTATTCACGCACTACAAGCTGCACATTGCACCGTACCGCGTGGCGATCTCGCGGCGCGTCGAACTGGACGCGCGCTACGTGTGGTGGGACATGGCACGCATTGAACAGGCACCTCTACCAGCTCCAGTGAAGAAGCTGCTGGCGCAGCTGGCGACGCCAGGGTTGTTCGGATAAGAACTCGGCGGATGACGCGCTACGCGCTTTTCCGCCCTACGCTCGCTGAAGATTTGCCCACGTTAAGGTCCAAATTTGGTGACAAATAAGGTCAGGTGGACAGGATCGGTTTTACAGATCTTCCAGCGCAAAAATCCGGCGATGCTCGCGGATCGCATAGCGGTCCGTCATACCTGCGATGTAATCGGCAATCATGCGCACTTGCTTGCCTTCGTCGCCTGATTGGTCTTGGTAGTCGGGCGGCAGCAGCACCGGCTCGGCCACGAACGCTTCATACAGCTCGCGTACGATCCGGCTTGCCTTCACGCGCATCCGGTTCACCTGGTAATGCCGGTACAGGTTCTGGCGCAGGAAGCGCTTGAGTTCCGTGGCGTCCTTGCGCATCCCGTCCGAAAAACGGATCAGCGGCGCGCTGGCACGCACTTCGTCAACGCTGCCCGGCTGCGCATCGGTCAGCAGCGCGCTGGATGTGGCAATCAGGTCGTCGGCCAGCGCAGTGATCAGGCGCCGCAAGGTCTCGTAAATCGCGCGCCGTCCCGACAGGCCCGGATACGCCGCTTGCACCTCATGCCACAGCCGCGCGAAGAACTCGACCTCTTCCAGCTGCTCGATCGTGATCAGCCCCGAACGCAGGCCGTCGTCGATGTCGTGGCTGTTGTACGCGATCTCGTCGGCCAGGTTGGTCAGCTGCGCTTCCAGCGACGGCTGCGTGCGGTCGATGAAACGCTGCGCCACCGGTCCCAAAGCTTTCGCATTGGTGAGCGAACAGTGCTTGAGGATGCCTTCGCGGGTTTCGAACATCAGGTTCAGGCCATCGAACGCGCCGTAGCTCTGCTCGAGCGTGTCGACTACGCGCAGGCTTTGCAGGTTGTGCTCAAAACCGCCGTGGTCCTTCATGCATTCGTTGAGCACGTCCTGTCCCACATGGCCGAACGGCGTGTGACCAAGATCGTGCGCGAGCGCGACGGCTTCCACCAGGTCTTCGTTCAGCCGCAGGTTGCGCGCCAGCGAACGGCCGATCTGCGCCACCTCCAGGCTGTGCGTCAGCCGGGTGCGGAACATGTCGCCCTCGTGGTTCAGGAATACCTGGGTCTTGTACTCCAGCCGGCGGAACGCGGAGCTGTGGATGATGCGGTCGCGGTCGCGCTGGAACTGGCTGCGCGACGCATGCGCGGTCTCGGCGTGGCGGCGGCCGCGCGCCGTCTCCGACTGGACCGCGTACGGCGCGAGGTACTGTTCGGGCGTCATGGCTTCACGCAAGCATCGATGGTGGCCAGCAGCATCTCGTGCGGCACGGTCGTGATCACCGCGCTGCCCAAGGGCTTGAGGAGAATAAAGCGGATCGCGCCGCCTTCGTTCTTCTTGTCGACTTCCATCAGCTCGAGCCAGCGCCCGGTGCCGAGGTCCGGTGCGTCGGTCGGCAGGCCGGCGGCATTGACCAGCGCGCGCAGCCGTTCGACCGTGGCGCGCTCGATGTAGCCCATGCGGCAGGACAGTTCGGCCGCCATCACCATGCCGCAGCCGACCGCTTCGCCGTGCAGCCACTTGCCGTAGCCAAGGCCGTTCTCGATCGCGTGGCCGAAGGTGTGGCCGAAATTGAGGATCGCGCGCAGGCCGCTTTCGCGTTCATCCTGGCGCACGATGTCGGCCTTGATCTCGCACGAGCGCGCAATCGCATGCGCCAGCGCGGCCTGGTCGCGCGTCAGCAGTTTTTCGATGTTCTGTTCGATCCAGGTGAAGAAGGCGGCGTCGATGATGGCGCCGTGCTTGATCACTTCGGCCAGGCCGGCCGACAACTCCCGTTCAGGCAGCGTCGCCAGCGTGCCGGTGTCGGCAATCACTGCGCGCGGCTGGTAGAAGGCGCCGATCATGTTCTTGCCAAGCGGGTGGTTGATGCCGGTCTTGCCGCCCACCGAAGAATCGACTTGGGACAGCAGCGTGGTCGGCACCTGCACGAACGGCACCCCGCGCATGTAGCTGGCGGCGGCATAGCCGGTCAGGTCGCCGATCACGCCGCCGCCCAGGGCCACCAGGGTCACCTTGCGGTCGCATTTCTTCGCCAGCAGCGTGTCGAAGATCTCCATCAGCGAGGCCCAGTTCTTGTGCTCCTCGCCGTCGGGCAGCACGATCTCGATCACTTCGCGGCCGGCAGCGCGCAGCGGCGCGGCGATTTTTTCAAGGTACAGCGGCGCGACGGTAGTGTTGCTGACGATGGCGACCTGGCGCCCTTCGACATGGCGCGCCAGCAGCCCGGCCTGGTCCAGCAGGCCGCTGCCGATGGCGATCGGATAGCTGCGCTCGCCCAAGCTGACGTTCAGGGTGGTGTTGGATGCTTCGTTCATCGCGCCTCGGTGATCGGGTTTGCGTCCCGACTTCGCATTCGGCGCGCTCAGCGCCTCCAGCTGGGCCAGGATGGTATGGACCATCGATTGTACGTTAGGGCGGCCGGTATCGATCACCAGGTCGGCCACTTCGCGGTACAGCGGCTCGCGCTCGATCGTGAGTTCTTCAAGGCGGCCGCGCGGGTTGGCAGTCTGCAGCAGCGGGCGGTTTTTGTCGTGAGAAGTGCGCGCGATGATGCTGTTGACGTTGGCGCGCAGGTAGACCACGGTGCCGCGCTCCTTGAGCAGCGCGCGCGTTTCGGGATTGAGCACGGCGCCGCCGCCGGTGGCCAGCACGATGCCCTGGCGCGCCGACAGGTCGCGGATGACGTCGGCCTCGCGGCGGCGGAAGCTCGGCTCGCCCTCGATCTCGAAAATCCACGGAATCGAGGCGCCCGTGCGCGCTTCGATCTCGTGGTCCGAATCGATGAACTGCTTGCCCAGCTTGCGTGCCAGGATGCGGCCGATGGTGGTTTTCCCCGCCCCCATCAGGCCAATCAGGAAGATGTTGTTTTTAAGATCCAGCACGTGAGCGAGTAGTTGGTTCTAAAAGAAAAACGGCCAGTGTACTACCTGGCCGTCTTTGTTCCGCATTTACTGCCGCGGACAGGTCAACGTCATTCTAACGGATGGCGCCCCAATTAACGGCCGGAAACACGGTCCGCCACGATCTTCGGCGTGATGAAGACCAGCAGTTCGGTCTTGCTGGTGGTGCGGCCGGTCGTCTTGAACAGGTAGCCCAGCACTGGCACGTCGCCCAGCAGCGGGACCTTGGTCTCGTTGTTCGATTCGGTCTGCTGGTAGATGCCGCCCAGGACCACGGTGCCGCCGTTTTCGACCATCACCTTGGTCTTCACGTGCTGGGTGTTGATCGCGAAGCCGGCGCGGGTTTCCTCGCCTTTCGAGTCCTTGTTCACGTCGACGTCGAGCACCACGTTGCCGTCAGGGGTAATCTGCGGCGTGACTTCCAGGCGCAGGTTGGCCTTCTTGAAGGTGATCGAGGTGGCGCCGCTGCTGGTGGCGACCTGGTACGGCAGTTCGATACCCTGCTCGATCACGGCCAGCATCTTGTCTTCGGTGACCACGCGCGGGCTCGAGATGATCTTGCCCTTGCCGTCGGCTTCCAGCGCCGACAGTTCGAGGTTCAGGAAGCGGTTGGCCGCCGACGAGAACAGGCTGAAAGCGACCGAGGCCGGCGACGAGCCGCCGATGCCCGCTGCAGGCAGGTTGAGGAACTGCGTGTTGTTGTAGGACGAGCCGGTATCTTCCAGCTGGCCGGTGATTTCGCCGATGCCGTTCATGTTGCCGCCGATCGCCGCGCGCTGGTTGCCGCTGACCTGGAAGCCGGCGTCGCCGCCGCGAAGGCCGCGCAGGTCGGCGAAGCCCAGCTTGGCGCCGAGGTTGCGCGAGAAGCCGTCGTTGGCTTCCACCAGCCGTGCTTCGATGACGACCTGGCGCGACGCCACGTCGGTCTTCAGGATCAGCTTGCGGATGTCTTCGATCTTCGAGGCGATATCGGTCACGAATACCTGGTTGGTGCGCGAGTCGATGATGGCGCTGCCGCGCTTGGACAGCACGCGGTTCGGGTTGTCGCCCGCACCGCCGGCGCCGCCGCCAGCACCGCCATCGAGGCCGAACACGGTACGGAATGCTTCAGCCTTCTGGTAGTTCAACTGGAAGACCTCGGAACGCAGCGGCTCGAGGTCGGCGATCTGGGCGCGCTGCTCGAGTTCGAGCTTTTCCTTGGTCAGCAGTTCTTCCTTCGGCGCGATCCACAGCACGTTGCCGTTCTTGCGCATGTCGAGGCCCTTGGCCTGCAGGACCACGTCCAGCGCCTGGTCCCATGGCACGTTCTTCAGGTTCATCGTCAGGCTGCCCGTAACGGAGTCGCTGGTGATGATGTTCAGGCCCGAGATGTCGGCAATCGCCTGCAGCGCCGCGCGCACTTCCACGTTCTGGAAGTTAAACGACAGCTTCTCGCCGCGATAGCCCTGGGTGCCCTGGGTCAGGCGGTTCGGATCTTCCTTGATCGGCTTGACGTCGACCACCAGCTGGGTCTCGCTCTGGTACACGCTCTGTTCCCACAGGCCGTTCGCCTCGATCGTCATGCGCACGTTGTCGCCCTGCGGCACGGTCGTGATCAGGCCGACCGGGGTGCCGAAGTCGGTTACATCGAGGCGGCGGCGCAGCGTTTCAGGCAGCGCGGTCTTGAGGAAGTCGACGACCACCTTGTTGCCGACCTGGCGCACATCGACGGCCACCTGGTTGTTCGGCAGGTCGACCACGACGCGGCCTTCGCCGTTCGGGCCGCGGCGGAAATCGAGGTTGCGCAGCGAGGCGCGCGCGGCCGGGGCAGCGGCGGCAGGTGCGACCACTGCCGCGCCGGCGCGGTTGACCGCTTGGGCCACGCCGCCCGATCCTTCGACCGTCAGCACCACCGACTTGCCGTCGACCGTGGTGGCGTAGTTAAGCGGACGCTTGAGGTTCAGCACCAGGCGGGTACGCCCGCCCGCCTGCACCACGTTGATGTTGCGGACGTCGCCCAGGTTCACCTCCTGGGTGCTCTTGCCGGTGGCGTTGGAGGTCTCGCCGAAGTCCAGTGCGATGCGGCTCGGATTGGTGATCGAGAAGCCGATCGGGGCCCGCACCGGTGCGTTTTTCATCGCGATGTTGACGACGACGTTTCCGCCCTGCTGGTTGGCCGTGATCGACTCGATCGCATTCTCCTGCGCCAGCGCGGCACTGCTGCCGGCGACCAGGGCGAGCCATGCGCCGATGCGTACTGCGATTCCCGTCACCGAGGCGGCGCCATTCATTCGTAATGCGATCATTTCGTGCTCTCCTTACTGTCCTGCAGTTCCAACTTCGACATGCGCTCGACCCAATCGCCGGTGGCGTCCTGAACCACTTCCCTGATATTTACTGCCTGCTCGGTCACGCCGGTGACCACGCCGAAGTTCTGCCCGATGCGCTGGCCCGAACGTACCTGGTGCACATTGCGGTCGATCTGCACCAGTGCATGATTGACGCCGCCCTTCTGCAGCAGACCGACCATCTGCATGGTATCGAGCGGGAAGGCCTCGAGCAGTTCGCGGCGGCGGTCGGTATCCGGCTTGAGCGGACTGCTTGAGCGCGCGTCGGTACGGGCCAGTTCGGCCAGCAGCTTGTCCTGGCTGAACGGATCGATCGCATCTCCCGCCTGGTAGGCGAACGCGATGAACGTCTTCGGTTCGAGCAGCGGCTTGACGCTGACCGGCGTATTTTTTTCCGTGTCCGCCATCCATTGCTGGACTTCGCGCACGTCGCTGTCGCTGCAGCCGGCCAGCGCAAAGGCGGCCAGTGCCAGCGCGGCGGTATTCAACAGGCGCGTCATGATGCCGCTCCTTTCTTCTTGTTTTTCTTCTCGTTCTTCTCGCGCTCGATGCGGGCCTCGCGCGCCTGGACGGCTTCTTCCTCGTCCAGATAGCGGAAGGTCTTGGCCACGGCGTCCAGCACCAGGGTGCCATCTTTGCCGGTCGAAAGCGACATGTTATTGAGCGTGACGATACGCGGCAGGTTGGCCATGTCGCCGGCAAACGAGCCGATGTCGTGATAGCGGCCGGTGACCTTGATATCGATCGGCAGCTCGGCATAGTAATCGCGCACCACGACCTGGCCCGGCTTGAACAGCTCGAACTGCAGGCCGCGGCCGACGCCGGCCTGGTTGATGTCCGACAGCAGCGCGGCCATCTCGGCCTTGCTCGGCAACTGCTTCTGGAGCCGCTCGACGTACTGGTCGACCTGCGCCTTCTGGATCTGCAGCGCTTCCAGGTTGACGGCCTGGGCGATCTTGGCGGTGTACTCGGCGCGCAGCGTCACTTCGCGCTGGGCGCCGGCTTCCTGCTCTTCGAACTGCGAACTCCAGTAGGCGAAGTAGCCGAGCACCATCACCAGTGCCATGGCGCCGAACGCCATCAGCAGGCGCGGGGCCAGCGGCCACTGGCCAGGGTGGCGTCCCTGCAGTCCCTCGAACTGCGAACGCAGCGAATGGGTCAGGTCTTTGAGGTCGATATTCATGTTCATGATTTGCCTCCGCCAGCGGCGGCAGTGTTGGCGGCGCCGGCGGCGGCGCCGGCCGTCGCTGCGGCAGCCGCATCATTGTCGCGCGGGCGCTTGATGCCGACCGTGAGCGTGAACTCGACCACCTTGCGGACAGCCTTGGCCTTGTCCAGCGCGGCGGCGCGCACTTCGGTCAGCTCGGGACGCTCGAGCCACTGCGAACTGCCGGCCAGGTTGCGCAGCAGTTCAGCGACACGCTCCTGCGACTGGGCGTAGCCGTTGACAGTAACGCGCTGGCCTTCCTGCCTGAAGCCCTTCAGGTAGACGCCTTCCGGGGTCTGCTTGACCAGTTCATCGAGCAGGTACACCGGCTGGTTGCGGTCGCCCTGCAGGTCCTCGACCGCCTCCTGGCGAGCCTTCAGCGCTTCGATCTCCTGTTTGAGGTCGGCGATTTTCTTGATCTTCAGGTCGAGCCCTGCGTTGGCCTCGGTCAGCACGCGGTTGCGCTCATCCTGGATCGAGATCTGGCTGGCGTTGTAGGCGCCCACCGTCATCACCACGACCGCGCCGAGCAGGGCGCCGAACGACATCAGCGCGACGAATGCGGCCTGCTTCTGTTTGCGTTTGGCTTCCCGGTGGGGAAGCAGGTTAATCTTGATCATGCTGTGGCCTTTCGCATCGCCAGGCCGCAGGCGACCAGGTACGCCGGCGCCTCGGTGCGCAGCTGCGACTCGCGCACGCCGGAGGCCAGCTGCATCCCCTTGAACGGCGACACCACGGCGCTCGAGATGCGGGTGCGGCTGGCGACGATGTCGAGCAGCCCTGGCATCAACGCGCAGCCACCGGCCAGGTACAGCTGGTCGATGCGGGTGTACGGCGTGGAGGTGTAGAAGAACTGGATTGCGCGCGTGACTTCCAGCGCGGCGTTTTCAAGGAACGGCGTGAGCAGCTCGGCCTGGTAATTCTCGGGCAGGTCGCCGGCACGCTTGCGCGCTTCGGCTTCCTCGAACGACAGGCCGTAGGCTCGCACCACGTCCTGGGTCAGCTGGTTGCCGCCGAACGGCTGCTCGCGCTCATAAATGGTGTCGCCGTCGAGCATGACCGAGATGTGGGTCACCTGGGCGCCGACCTGGAACAGCGCCACGATCTGGCCCGCGCCCGCGTCCGGCATCAGCGCGGTCACGCGGTCAAGCGCGGCGCGCGCGGCGTACGATTCGATGTCCATCACGACCGCCGACAGGCCGGCCGCTTCGGCCAGCGCCACGCGGTCTTCGACCTTTTCCTTGCGCGATGCGGCCAGCATCACCTCGATGTCGTCCGGCGAATTGGCGGCCGGGCCGATCACGTCGAAGTCGAGGCTGACCTCGTCGAGCGCGAACGGGATGTACTGGCTGGCTTCGGATTCGACCTGCACTTCAAGCTGGTCTTCGGACAGGCCGGCTGGCAGGATGATCTTCTTGGTGATGACCGACGCCGGCGGCATGCCGAGCGCGGCCAGCTTGATGCGGGTGCCGCTCTTTTTCCAGACGCGGCGCACCGCTTCGGAGACCTGCTCGAGATTTTCGATATTGCCATCGACGACAGCGCCGCGCGGCAGCGGCTCGGACGCATAGCGCTCAAGCCGCAGCTCGCCTTTGCCAAGCTGCGTGAGCTCGACCAGGCGAACACTGGACGTACTGACGTCCAACCCGATCAAGGGGGGACTGGATTGCCCGAACAAGGAACCTAGATTAACCATTTGCGAGCCCACTCCTCCCCTTTTCGCGCTGTTCGTTAATTTCTGAATAAGTTGCTTTGCAGAAAATTAATTTAAATCGCTATTTCAGGGTTATTTGATATAGAACCGCCATTTACGCGGCATACATAAGACAGTACATTAAATCGTAGCAACAACGGTTAGCCCATGTAAAGGTATTTCTGCACTGGAACTTTCTGGTTTTGGGCGGATTCACCACACTCTGTGAACCCCATGACATCACAGTTGTCGGC
>DASWSX010000178.1:0-6731 GCA_036402435.1 Telluria sp.
TTCCAAAAATTTCAGGTCGAGAATCGTCACCGGGCGCGCTTCGCGCTCCAGCGTGATGCCTTCGCGCGCGTACTCGTAGTACGCCTTGCCGTCGCGCTTGAGCGCCGAGTACATCGGCGGCACCTGCAGGATCGGGCCGCGGAACTTTTCCAGCACAGCCTCGATCTGCTCGACAGTCACGTCGACCGGGCGCGTATCGATGGCTTCGCCTTCGGTGTCGCCGGTGTTGGTCGTGATGCCGAGGTGGACCGTGGTTTCGTAGGTCTTGTCCGCTTCCAGCAGGTCCTGCGAGAACTTGGTCGCCTCGCCGAAGCACAGCGGCAGCAGGCCGGTGGCGAACGGATCGAGCGTGCCGGTGTGGCCCGCCTTCTTGGCGTTGAGCACGCGCTTGGCCTTGATCAGCGCGTCATTCGACGACAGGCCGACCGGCTTGTCGAGCAGCAGCACGCCGTCGACCAGGTCGCGGACCTTCTTGAGTGGCTTGTTCAACTTATTCTGCGTCTTGCTTTGGTTCGTCCGGTTCGGCATCAGCCGCGCGGGTGGCGTTGGCCTGGTCGATCAGCAGCGACATTTCCATGCCGCGCGCGGTGGAGGTATCGTGGATGAAGTGCAGCATCGGCAGCGTGTGGATGTGCAGGCGCTTGCCCAGCACGTTGCGCATGTAGCCGGCGCCCTTGGACAGCCCGTCGAGCGTGTTCTTGACCGACTCCTTGTCGTCCTTGAGCATGGTGAAGAACACCTTGGCGTGCGCGTAGTCGGGCGTCAGCTGGACCTCGGAGATCGTGATCATGCCCACGCGCGGGTCTTTCAACTCGTAGGCGATGATTTCCGCGAGGTCGCGCTGGATCTGGTCGGCAACGCGGACGCCACGGACCGGGATGGATTTGCTGTGTTTTGCCATGTTCGTATCTTACTCTTAAAAAAACGTGGGGCGGATACACGGAGACTTGCGCCCCCGCCTATCCGCCCCACGCTTACTGCAACTTATTACAGGGTACGTGCAACCTCTTGAACTTCGAACACTTCCAGGGTGTCGCCAACCTGGATGTCGTTGTAGTTCTTGAGCGACAGGCCGCACTCGAGGCCGGCGCGTACTTCTTTCGCGTCGTCCTTGAAGCGCTTGAGCGAGTCGATCTCGCCAGTCCACACGACGATGTTGTTGCGCAGCAGGCGAACCGACGACGAGCGCTTGACCACGCCATCGGTAACCAGGCAACCAGCAACCGCGCCGACCTTCGACACCTGGATGACCTGGCGTACTTCGACCTGGCCGGTGACGGTCTCGCGCTTCTCTGGCGACAACATGCCCGACAGTGCAGCTTTTACTTCGTCGATCGCATCGTAAATGATGTTGTAGTAGCGGATGTCCACGCCGTTCGACTCGGCCAGCTTGCGGCCCTGTGCATCGGCACGGGCGTTAAAGCCGATGATGACCGCCTTCGAAGCCACCGCGAGGTTGACGTCCGACTCCGTAATGCCACCAACTGCCGAGTGCACGATCTGCACGCGAACTTCCGAGGTCGACAGCTTCTGCAGCGAGCTGACCAGCGCTTCCATCGAACCTTGCACGTCGGTCTTGACGATCAGCGGCAGGTTCTTGACTTCGCCTTCGGCCATCTGGTCGAACATGTTTTCCAGCTTGGCTGCCTGCTGGCGTGCCAGCTTCACGTCGCGGAACTTACCTTGACGGAACAGACCGATTTCGCGCGCCTTGCGCTCATCCGCCATGACCATGACTTCTTCACCGGCAACCGGCACTTCGGTCAGGCCCTGGATCTCGACCGGGATCGATGGACCAGCTTCGTTGATCGGCTTGCCGTTCTCGTCGAGCATAGCGCGCACGCGGCCATACGAGGAACCTGCCAGGATCACGTCGCCGCGCTTCAAGGTACCGGACTGGACCAGGATCGTCGCGACCGGGCCCTTGCCCTTGTCGAGGCGGCCTTCAACCACCAGGCCACGCGCAGGCGCCTGGACCGGTGCTTTCAGTTCCAGCACTTCAGCTTGCAGCAATACTTGCTCGAGCAGCTCGTCGATACCCTGGCCGGTTTTTGCCGACACCGGGACGAACGGCGACTCGCCACCGTATTCTTCAGGTACAACTTGTTCGGCGACCAGTTCCTGCGTCACGCGTTCCAGGTTGCCGCCCGGCTTGTCGATCTTGTTGATCGCCACAACCAGCGGTACGCCTGCAGCTTTTGCGTGGGCAATTGCTTCCTTCGTCTGCGGCATCACGCCGTCGTCAGCTGCAACCACCAGGATGACGATGTCGGTCGCCTTGGCGCCACGGGCACGCATTGCCGTAAAGGCTTCGTGACCCGGGGTGTCGAGGAAGGTGATCATGCCGCGTGGCGTATCGACGTGGTAAGCGCCGATGTGCTGCGTAATGCCACCGGCTTCGCCGGACGCAACCTTGGCGCGGCGGATGTAGTCCAGCAGCGAGGTCTTGCCGTGGTCGACGTGACCCATGACGGTGACCACCGGTGCGCGCGAGGTCGACTCGAAGTGCGTCTGCTCACCCTGGTCGGCCAGCAGCGCTTCCGGATCATCTTCCGCAGCGGCAAATGCCTTGTGGCCCATTTCTTCCACGAGAATCATCGCGGTTTCCTGGTCCAGCACCTGGTTAATCGTGCACATCTGGCCCAGCTTCATCAGCTGCTTGATGACCTCGGATGCCTTGACGGACATCTTGTGTGCCAGTTCAGCCACGGTGATGGTCTCAGGAACGTGAACGTCCTTGACGATCGCCTCGGTCGGGGCCTGGAAGTTGGTCTCGCGATCATCCGAATGCGAGTTGCGGCGGCCACCGCGCGCGCCGCCACGCCAGCCGTCACGGCCGGTCGGGACATTGCCACGTGGCTTGACGCCGCCTGGTGCGCCGCGTTTCTTGGCGTCGTCCGACCAGGTCGACGACACATTCGCCGATTTGATCGACTTCTTGTCGCCAGGCTTCTTGTCGGCGGTGGTCGTGCCAGGCTTGACGGCGCCGGCGGCTGGCTTGTGCAGCGTGCCCTCGGCAACCTTCGGCTTGATGGCGGCAACCGGCGCAGGCGCAGGCTCAGGGGCCTTGATCACGCGGCGTGGCGCGTTCATCATGGCCTTGATCTGGGCAACTTCGTCGGCGACTGCCTTGCGTGCTTTTTCGTTGGCGGCAACGCGCTCAGCGGCATCCTTGGCGGCGGCATCTGCCTTGGCCTTGGCTGCTTCGTTGGCGGCCTTGCGGGTCTCGTCGCTGGCAGCTTCGCCGGCGGCGGTGACAGCGGCGGCGGCGGCCTTGGCCTGCTCTTCCGCTTCGCGCTTGGCGTCCACCTGGGCCTGCTTGGCCTGGGCTTCCTTCTCGGCGTCCAGCTTGGCGAGGCGCTCCTGCTTTTCGCGCAGTTCGGCCTCCTGGCGCGCCATCAGCTCGGACTGCTTGCGCGATTCTTCGGCGCGGCGTGCTACTTCAGCTTCGTCGACGACCGGTGCGGCTGGCTCGACGGCAACAGGCGCAGGGATATCGTCGCGCTGCACGAAGGTGCGCACTTTCTTGACAGCCACCTGGATCGTGCGCGACTTGCCGGAGGCGTCAGCCTGCTTGATCTCGGTGGTTTCCTTGCGGGTCAGCGTGATCTTCTTCTTCTCGGTCTCGCCCGCTGCGCCGTGGGTACGGCGCAGGTGATTCAACAGCTTATCCTTATCATCTTTCGACAATGGATCTGACGTCGAACTTTTCTCGACGCCAGCAGAACGCAGCTGCGTCAGCAGCAAATCTGCAGGCATCTTCAGTTCGGTGGCAAATTGGGCTACGTTGTTACTCGCCATTCAGTCCTCTTTTCTATGTGTCGCGGAGATGATAAAGATATGCAAATTACGCCTTGGCCGTTTCCGCCATGGCCCAGGCTTTTGCCTGGAGCGCCTTGGCACGATCGTCGTACTTTGAATCGACCAGCTTCATCTCGTCGTCGGTCACATCATTAAATTCATTTTCAATCAGTGCACGTGCACGGTCGGAAGACAGCGCCAGGATGGCGCCGAATTCGTCGTACGCCAGCGCGGCGAACGCTTCAACCGTTTTGATACCAGCCAGGCCCAGCTTGCCGGCCGTGGTGCGGTCCATGCCTTCCAGGCTGACCAGCTGCTCTTCCATGCCTTCGAGGCCTTCTTCCGAGGCGATCGCTTCGGTCACCAGTGCATCGCGAGCGCGGGTACGCAGCTCGTTCACGGTGTCTTCGTCGAACGATTCGATGTCGAGCATCTCGGAAATCGGCACGTATGCGATTTCTTCCAGGCTGGCAAAGCCTTCTTCCACCAGGATGTCGGCCACTTCCTGGTCGACGTCCAGTTTTTCCATGAACAGCGCGCGAACCGCAGCGGTTTCCGCCGCCGACTTGTTCTCCGACTCTTCGGCCGTCATGATGTTGATCTTCCAGCCGGTCAGCTCGGACGCCAGGCGCACGTTCTGGCCGGAACGGCCGATCGCGATGGCCAGGTTTTCTTCGTCGACCACGACGTCCATTGCGTGCTTCTCTTCGTCAACCATGATCGACGACACGTTGGCCGGCGCCAGCGCGCCAATCACGAATTGCGCAGGGTCGTCCGACCACAGCACGATGTCGACGCGCTCGCCGCCCAGTTCGCCGGTAACGGCCTGCACGCGCGAGCCGCGCATGCCGACGCAGGTACCGATCGGATCGATACGCTTATCGGCGGTATATACCGCGATCTTGGCGCGCACGCCAGCGTCACGCGCTGCCGATTTGATCTCCAGCAGGCCCTGCTCGATTTCCGGGACTTCCAGTTCGAACAGCTTCATGATGAAGTCCGGCGCGGTGCGCGACAGGATCACCTGCGGGCCGCGCATGTTGCGGTCGATGCGCAGGATGAAGGCGCGGACGCGGTCGCCGATACGCAGGTTCTCTTTCGGGATCATCTGGTCGCGCGGCAGGCGCGCCTCGATCTTGCCCGATTCGACGATCGCGTCGCCGCGTTCCATGCGCTTGATGGTGCCGGTCACGAGCGAGTCGCCGCGCTCGAGGAAGTCGACCAGGATCTGTTCGCGCTCGGCGTCGCGGACGCGCTGCAGCACTACCTGCTTGGTGTCCTGTGCGAAGCGGCGGCCGAATTCAACCGATTCAATCGGCTCTTCGATATATTCGTCCACTTCGATATCGGGAATCTGCTCGACCGCTTCGAAGTGCAGGATTTCCTGGTCAGGCAATTGCAGGCCAGCGTCATCGGGTACCACGTGCCAGCGGCGGAAGGACTCGAACTCGCCCGACTCGCGGTCGATCGAGACGCGAATGTCGACTTCGCCTTCATAACGCTTCTTCGTGGCTTGCGCCAGAGCGAATTCGAGCGCCCCGAAAACGACATCTTTATCGACATTTTTTTCGCGCGCCAGCGCATCAACCAATAATAAAACTTCGCGACTCATGCTTTGCGTCCCTTAAAATCCACCTGCGGCACCAAACGTGCCTTATCCAAGTCGGCGAGCGTAAACTCCAACAGCGCCGGACCATCCTTACTTTCAAATTCCAAACCAACTGTTTCGCCCTGCAGAGGCTGCAAAATACCCGTGAAGGTTTTACGATTGGCAGTTCCGGGCATGGCCACGCGCAGCTTGACGGTGCACTCATGGCCTTCGAAGCGCGCGAAATCGGCCAGCGTGCGCACTGGACGATCCAGGCCGGGCGACGAGATTTCGAGGCGTTCGTAATTGACGTTTTCCACCGTCAGCACGTGCGACAGCTGGTGGCTTACCTTGGCGCAGTCCTCAACCGTGATCAGGCCTTTTTCGGCCGCATCTTCTGCAGTGAAATCGATATACACGCGCAAGATCCCGCGCTCGCCCCACTCGACGTCGACCAGGTCATAGCCCAGGCCGTTAACTGTCCTGGCGATTAAATCAAATTGCTGCAAAAAAATTTCTCCAGATCACAAGTCCATTTGAGGACCGTTCAAAACCATTTACCAAAAAAAAAATGGGCACATGCCCATCTTCCAATTTCCAAACCAGATGAAAGCACTTGCACGAAAAACGCTGTGAAGAACTTTTATTAGTCTGTAGATTATAGCGCGTTCACGCGACGGCTGCAATCCGTCGCGTGATAAATGAGCAAGCAAACAACACTGCTTTACGGCAATAAATCAGTTACTTACGCGCATTTACCCGTCATTCCGGGAGAACGACGGACCGGAGTTTTGCGCTTAGCCGCGGCGTCCGCGGCGCGGCATGCTGTGGCCCGCTCCGCGCGGCCCCTGGGCACGCGAAGCACCGCCCGAATTACCAAAACCGAACGTCGTCTGCAGCGGATCCGGCTGGCGCGGACGCCCCGAACCTGCACCAGCGCTAGCGCCCGCCGGCTTGCCACGGCCGCCCTGGCCACCCTGGCCACCCTGGCCACCAGCGCCCTGGCCGCGGCCGCCCTGCCCGCCGGCACCCTGGCCGCCGCCCTGCCCTTGCCCCTGGCCGAAGCCCGGGCCCCTGGCAAAGCCCTGTCCCTGTCCGCGCGGAGCGCCGCCTGGACGGCCGCTGCGCTGCTGCTTCGGGAATGGATCGGCATTGCGGTTCGCATCTTCACGGTCGATGCGGTTGCCGTTGTTACGGCTGTCCTCATCACGCCCTTCGCGCGCCTCGCGCGGCTCACGTGCCTCGCGCGCCTTCGGCTCGCCCGGACGCGCTTGCGCGCGCGGACCGCGCTGCTCGACCGCGCCAGCCTTTTTCTCGACGCCGAACGCCGACAACAGGTCAC
>DASWSX010000179.1:0-21496 GCA_036402435.1 Telluria sp.
CAGGCGCATGGTGCGCTCGGACTGCGTGCCCAGCTTGTTGTGGTAGACCACGTTGGCCAGCAGCGGCAGGCGCGCTTCCAGCGTCTTCTTCTTGTCCTGCTCGAAGAAGAACTTGGCGTCGGCCAGGCGCGGGCGCACCACGCGCTCGTTGCCGCCGATGATGTGCTGCGGCGATTCGGTCGCGATGTTCGAGACGATCAGGAAGCGCGAGCGCAGCTTGCCGTCGGTGTCGGTCAGTGCGAAGTATTTTTGATTGGTCTGCATCGTCAGGATCAGGCATTCCTGCGGCACTGCCAGGAACTCTTCCTCGAAGCGGCATTCGTAGACGACCGGCCATTCGACCAGCGCGCCGACTTCGTCGAGCAGCGATTCAGGCATCAGGACCTTGTCGGCGCCGGCTTTTTCCAGCAGCGCGGTGCGGATACGGTCCTTGCGCGCGGCAGGGCGGGCGATGACGCGGCCTTCGGTCTCCAGCGTCGCCTCGTAATGTTCGGCGTGCGGGATGGCGATGTCGCTGCCGTCGGTCAGGAAGCGGTGGCCGAGCGTGATGTTCGACGCGCTGAGGCCCAGTGCCGTCAGCGGAATCACTTGTTCGCCATGCAGCGCCACCAGCTTGTGCGCAGGGCGCACGAACTGCACGGTCTCGCCGTCCGGGCGCTGGTAGCTCATCAGCTTAGGAATCGGCAGCTTGCCCAGCGCTTCCGTCAGCGCGGCCTGCAGGCCGGTTGCCAGCGCGCTGCCTTGCGCGGTGTGGGTGTAGAAGAAGCTCTCGGCCTTGCCGTCCACTGCGCGCTCAAGGCGGTCGACGCTGACGTCGGCAAAGCCCATCGCGGCCAGCTTCTTGGCCAGCGGCGCGGTCGGGTTGCCATCGGCGTCCAGCGCGACGCTCACCGGCAGCACCTTGTCGCGGATCGACTTGTCGGGCGATGTGGCGCGCACGTTGGTGATCGAAACCGCCAGGCGGCGCGGCGTGGCGTAGGTGGTGGCGGTGCTGCCCTCATCGAGGTAATCGCGCGACTTCAGGCCGTTCACGATGGCGGCTGCAAAGGCGTCGCCCAGTTTGACGAGCGCCTTCGGCGGCAGTTCTTCGGTCAGCAGTTCGACTAGTAAGGTCTGGTTCATGGTTCTGTTTTTTCTGTCGTTCAGGCGGCGGCGTCAAGCGCCTTGGGGGCCATCGGGAAGCCGAGCTTTTCGCGCGAGTCGTAGTAAGCCTGTGCGACCAGGCGCGAAAGCGTGCGCACGCGGCCGATGTAGGCGGCGCGCTCGGTCACGGAGATGGCGCCGCGCGCGTCGAGCATGTTGAAGCTGTGCGAGGCGCGCATGATCTGCTCGTAGGCCGGCAGCGTGAGCTGCAATTCGATCAGGCGCTTGGCTTCGGCTTCGTGGTTGGCGAAGTTCGCGAACAGCATCTCGGTGTTCGCGTGTTCGAAGTTGTAGGTCGACTGCTCGACTTCATTCTGGTGGTAGACGTCGCCGTAGGACAGCGATTTCTTCTCGCCGTTCTCTTCCCACTCGGTCCACACCAGGTCGTACACGTTCTCGACGCCCTGCAGGTACATCGCGAGGCGCTCGATACCGTAGGTGATCTCGCCCAGCACCGGCTTGCAGTCAAGGCCGCCGACCTGCTGGAAGTAGGTGAACTGCGTCACTTCCATCCCGTTCAGCCAGACTTCCCAGCCCAGGCCCCAGGCGCCCAGGGTCGGGCTTTCCCAGTCGTCCTCGACGAAGCGCACGTCGTTCTGCTTCAGGTCCAGGCCCAGCGCCGCGAGCGAACCGAGATACAGGTCGAGGATGTTTTCCGGCGCTGGCTTGAGCACCACCTGGTACTGGTAATAGTGCTGCAGGCGGTTCGGATTCTCGCCGTAGCGGCCATCCTTCGGGCGGCGCGACGGCTGCACATAGGCGGCGCGCCATGGCTCCGGACCGATGGCGCGCAGGAAGGTGCCGGTGTGAAAGGTGCCGGCGCCGACTTCCATGTCGTATGGCTGGAGCAGTGCGCAGCCCTGCTTGTCCCAGTAGGACTGCAGGGTCAGGATAATTTGTTGGAATGTGAGCATCGTAAGTGGCCATCGCGCCGGGCGCGTGACGAATGTTGGGTTTGCCAAAAGGCCAATTTTAGCGGGTTTTGCGGAGTGACTGGGCGCGTTGTAGCAACTATGTCACTTTTGGATGGATTGCGAAAGCTTCCTGCGGCGGCCAAGCCACCAGGCCGCGCCGAGCGCAGCCGCCGACAGGCCGAGGAACAGGTAATTCCCGACCCGGATGTACGGCGTCATGCCGCTCATGCCCTGCACCTTCGCCTGCAGCACGCCGTGGGTGTAGTTGTCCAGGCTGGCGGCGACCTGGCCGCGATGGTCGATCACGGCGGTCGCGCCGGTGTTCGTCGAGCGCAGCATCGGCCGGCCCGTTTCGATCGAGCGCATGCGCGAGATCTGCAGGTGCTGCGGGATCGCGATCGATTCGCCGAACCAGGCCAGGTTCGATACGTTGAGCAGCATCGTGGCCGGGCGCGACATGCTGCGCAGCTGCAGTGCGATCTCTTCGCCGAACACGTCTTCGTAGCAGACGTTCGGCAGCACCATCTGGTCCTTGACGGCGAACGCGGTCTGCACCGGCGCGCCGCGCGTCATGTCGCCCAGCGGGATGGCCATCATGTCGACGAACCAGCGGAAGCCCGGAGGAACGAATTCGCCGAACGGCACCAGGTGGTGCTTGTCGTAGCGGTACTGCTGCCCGGAAGGCGCGATGCCGGCCACGCTGTTGGCGTACTGGCCCGGGCCATCGGAGAACGGAATGCCGAACATCAGGTGGGCGCCCGACTTCGCGGCATAGTCCTTCAGCGAATCCAGGTAGCCCGGCGGCAGGTAGGCGGGGAACACGGCGACCGCGGTTTCGGGCAGGGCAATCAGGTCGGCCGGCTCGCTCACCACCAGGTCGCGGTACATCGCCAGCGTCTTGAGCACATGGTCCGGATCGAATTTGTTCTGCTGGGGGACGTTGCCTTGCGCTAGGCGCACCGTAATCGGCTGGCCTTCGGGCGAGGTCCAGCGGATATGCGTGAGGCCGTAGCCAAGCGCCATCGTGGCCGCCAGCAGGCCGATGGCGGCGCCGCGGGCGCGCTGGGTCAGCATCACAATACTGCCGGCGCAGATGGCGACGATCGTGCCCATGCCGTAGACGCCCACCAGCGGCGCAAAACCTGCCAGCGGGCTGTCGGTATGCGCATAGCCGGACGAGACCCACGGGAAGCCGGTCCCCAGCCAGCCGCGGGTCCATTCGGACAGGCCCCAGGTGACCGGCAATACCAGCAGCAGGAAGGCGCTGACCGGCAGCGACCAGCGCCGCCGCAGCCAGGTGGCCACGCCGGTGGTAAACGCACCGAACAGGCCCATGTAAGCGCCCAGCAGCAGCACCGCGGCCACTGCCATCGGCCCCGGGATGTTCCCGAAGCGGTTCATGGTGATGTACAGCCAGTGCATGCCGGCCACGGCCCAGCCGAAGCTGTAGGCCCAGCCAATCAATGCGCTGCGGCGCGGCGAGGTATCCATGCCGACCTGGTAGAACAGCCAGGCCAGCGACAGGATCTGCACCGGCCACCAGCCGAAAGGTGCAAACGAGAAGACGCTGGCCGCACCGGCGACCGCCGCGGCCAGCATCGGCAGCGCTGTGGTGCGCGGCTTACGGGTGGCAGGATCGTTCGGCGTGGCGCGGCGACGCAACATCAGTCGTGGTCGCCTTCGGCCGGAGGCAGTTTTTCAACCAGCACCACATGGACCTGGCGCGCGTCGGCACGCAGCACTTCGAAGCGCAGGTTGTCGATGTCGACCACGTCGCCCTTGTGCGGCATGCGTCCCAGCTTGCTGGCGACCAGGCCGCCGATGGTGTCGGCGTCGTCTTCGGGCAGGGACGTGCCCAGCTCCTCGTTGAACTGTTCGACCTCGGTCAGCGCCTTGACCCGCCAGCGCGGGCCAAGCTGGCCTTCCTTGATCGACAGGATATTGTCTTCTTCTTCGTCGAAGTCGTATTCGTCCTCGATGTCGCCGACGATCTGTTCGAGCACGTCCTCGATGGTGATCAGGCCGGCCACGCCGCTGTATTCGTCGACCACGATCGCCATGTGGTTGTGATTGGCGCGGAAGTCGCGCAGCAGCACATTGAGGCGTTTCGATTCGGGGATGAACACGGCAGGGCGCAGCATGTCGCGCACGTCGAACGATTCTTCGGCGTAGTAGCGCAGCAGGTCCTTGGCGAGCAGGATGCCGACCACGCGGTCGCGGTCGCCCTCGACGGCAGGAAAGCGCGAGTGCGCCGTCTCCAGCACGCTGGGCATCCAGTCTTCGATGGGCCGGGAGATGTCGATGACGTCCATCTGCGAGCGCGGCACCATGATGTCGCGGGCGGACAGGTCGGAGACCTGGAACACGCCTTCGATCATCGACAGGGCGTCGGCGTCGATCAGGTTGCGTCCGTGCGCGTCGTGCAGCACTTCGAGCAGCTCGTCGCGGTTCTCGGGCTCGGGGGAAATCAGTGCGGTCAGGCGTTCAAACAGTGACCGGTGGGGTTTGGCGTCCGATCGGACGTCCGTAGGGTGCTCTGGCATAGTTGGCATGAAGCCGTTGTTGCGATGGGGTGTAGGATACACCAAAAGCCGGATTGCCCGTTTTTTAAGCACGTTTTGGCGTGCCTGCGGGAAGCCGGCAGCGGCTTATTCCGGGTACGGGTCGGGGTAGCCGAGCACCTCCATGATGTCGCGTTCGAGCTGCTCCATCTCGTCGGCGTCTTCGTCGTGGTCATGGTCGTAGCCCTGCGCATGCAGCACGCCATGCACCACCAGGTGGGCCGCGTGCTCCTCGACCGTCTTTTCCTGTTCGGCCGCTTCGCGCTCCAGCACGTCGGTGCACAGCACGATGTCGGCGCGGGTCGGTTCGTCGTCGGCGATGACTTCGCCCTCGTTATAGGCGAAGGTCAGCACGTTGGTGGCGTAGTCCTTCTCGCGGTACTCGCGGTTCAGGGTGCGGCCTTCTTCTTCGGCCACGAAGCGCACCGTCAGTTCGGCTGGTCCGAACAGGGCGCCATGCACCCAGCGTTCGACCATCTCTGGCGTGACGGTTTTTTCGAGGCGTTCGTCGGGGTACTGGACCTCGAGCTCGAGCTTATTTTTTTCGGACATTTTTAGCGGCGGGACGTTTTGGAAGGATGGCGGCCAGGTCGTCGATCGACGCGGCCGATTCGTAGGCGTCGACGATGCGCGCCACCAGCGGATGGCGCACCACGTCGGCGCTGGAGAAGTGAGTGAATGCGATGCCGCGCACGTCCTTCAGGACATGCGCCGCGTCCACTAAACCACTGCGCTGGGTCTTGTGCAGGTCGACCTGGGTGACGTCGCCGGTGACCACGGCCTTGCTGCCGAAGCCGATCCGGGTCAGGAACATCTTCATCTGTTCGACCGTCGTGTTCTGCGCTTCATCGAGGATCACGAAGGCGTGGTTCAGCGTGCGCCCGCGCATGTAGGCCAGCGGCGCGATCTCGATGACCTGTTTCTCGAACATCTTCTGGGTGCGGTCGAAGCCAAGCAGGTCGTACAGCGCGTCGTACAGGGGGCGCAGGTAAGGATCGACCTTCTGGGCCAGGTCGCCCGGCAGGAAGCCCAGGCGCTCGCCCGCCTCGACCGCAGGGCGGGTCAGCACGATGCGCTTGACCGCGTCGCGTTCGAGCGCGTCGACCGCGCAGGCCACCGCGAGGTAGGTCTTGCCGGTGCCGGCCGGGCCGACGCCGAAGCTGATGTCATGCTCGAGGATCGCGCGCAGGTACTGGATCTGGTGCGGGGTGCGCCCGCGCAGGTCGGTGCGGCGGGTTTTCAGCACCGGGCTGTTGATCTCGATTTCGGGCAGTTCTTCGGCCGGCGCTTCGTCCGGGCCGGGCGGGCGCAGGCCGCTTCGCTGCTCGACCAGGGCCAGTTGCACTTCCTCAATCGGCACCACCTTGTTGGCTATCGCGTAGAAGCGTTCGAGGATCTCGACCGCGCGCGATGCATTGGCCCCGCTGACGATAAATTTCTCGCCGCGCCGGAAGATCGTGACGTCGAGCGCCGCGGAGATCTGGCGCAGGTTTTCATCGAGCGGCCCGCACAGGTGGGCCAGGCGGGTGTTGTCGAGCGGCTCGGGAATGAAGTATTCGGGCTGGGTAGGGGTCTTGGTTTTCAAGTGTGGCTGCGAATGGATTTTCGTCGTGAATAGATGATTTGACAAGGTGAGGGCAGTTTACCCCAAATCCTTTTTGAAGGCCGAAATGGCAATACGGCGCGCGTGCGCTATTCCGTGTAATTTCCGCTGACCAATGAATGTTTCCTGTGACCTGTGGTTACATGTTTCCACGCGAAAAGATTAACAATCATTGGATTGCGTACCAATTATTTCCTGTTGAAAATCAATGAGTTCCGTTGGAATCGTGACGTGCGGAATCAACGCAAATTATTTCTTGCGTGCGACACAAATTCGATTCATGTGTTGAAATAATTATGTGACAAGCTTTCCTCACGATAGCTTGATTTCAAACAATGACGGATGTGCGCTGGTCGGATGTACTGATGGCGTATGAGTCTGATAATTTGTTCGAAAGACAAGTAGCCGGTGGAAGGCGCGTAGCGCAGGGAGCCTGCGAACCGGTAACGCGCTTGAACTGAAGATCGGATTTGTTCTGTTCATCATGTTGAAGGACGTTTTCCGGGAACTTCTTTGGGCGAATCATGGTCTTTAGCAAAGTTCGTAACGGAATCATTTCAACCACACTCACGAGGTAAATCATGGCACACCATGCTCTGGCATCACAGGAAAGTTACAACCCGAATCACCTGCTCGACATTCTGCTGGGTAAGATGCAGCTGAAAAACGATGCAGCCCTGTCGCGCATGCTTGAAGTCGCGCCACCGGTCATCAGCAAGATTCGCCACCACCGTCTTCCGGTTGGCGCCTCGTTGCTGATCCGCATGCACGAAGTCACCGGCATGAGCATCCGCGACCTGCGCGACCTGATGGGTGACCGCAGGACCAAGTATCGTCTGTCCG
The DNA here is from genome assembly GCA_036402435.1 of Telluria sp. Taxonomy (GTDB): domain Bacteria; phylum Pseudomonadota; class Gammaproteobacteria; order Burkholderiales; family Burkholderiaceae_D; genus Telluria_A. The sequence continues at coordinate 7,065 of DASWSX010000179.1, forward strand.
ACGCGCAAGGACGTCCAAAGCCAGAAGACAAGGCAGCGGCAGAAGCAGCAGCACAACAGCAGCAGACACCTGGCAATTATGCGCACTAACACCGATGGCGTGACCGCAACAGCGTTCATGCCTTCGGGAGAAGCTGGCAAGGGCCCGGCGCACCATGCGGCGGGCCCAGCCTGCGACTGATGCGGCGGTCCGCGGACCTCAACCCATCAGGATGGCGGCAATCTCTTCAAACTGCAGTTCCGTTTCGCGGAACACATGCAGGTAGGACTCTTCGTTGAGCCCCAGCCCGGTCCAGGCGACCGATGAGACTGCGGGTACGAGGTCGTCCTCGTCGCACGCGATGTCCAGCGCATGGACAATTGCGTTCGCCACGTGGACGATGGTGGCAAGAAAGCCCGCGCCGGGCGCATCGGGATCATGGTGGTGGCCAATGGCCAACAGCATGGTGTCGGAGAAGTTCCAGTGTCCGGCCAAGGCAATTCCCGCCGCCACATGATCCACCCCTAATATTTCCCGTTCCGCCTCGAGCAATTCGCAGTCGCGCTCCTTGCGCAGTGCGATCGCCTGCGCATACAGCGCAGGAAAACTGGTCACCAGCACCAGCCGGCCGATGTCGTGCAGCAGCCCTGCGGTAAACGCGACATCCTGGTTGAACTTCATGCGCCGCGCCAGTACTTTGGCGCAGGCCGCGGTGGCGATCGAGTGGCGCCAGAATGCCTTGTCGTCGAAGCCGGGGCACTGGCCTTCCGGGAAACAGCCGGTGACGGCCGCCGCAATGATCAGGTTGCGCGTCGACTGGAACCCAAGGAACGTGATCGCCTGGCTCAGCGTGGTGACCTTGACCTGCAGCCCATGCATCGGGGAATTGGCAAGGCGCAGGGTCTTGGCCGTCAGCGCCTGGTCGTGCGACACCTTTTTGGCGAGCACTGAAATATCCACATCCTGCTGATCGATGCTGCCGAGCAGTTCCATGACGACGGCGGGCAGCGAGGGAAGGTCGCGCAGGTTGCGCACCACGTCGTCGGTCGACAGCGCCGTCATTCTTCGATGCCCCGCTGCAGGCGGTAGTCCTCGACGTAGCGGCGCAGGATGCCGGTGGCCCAGTCCTCGTTGTTGTCGATATCGTTTTTGCGGAACAGGTGCGCCAGCCGCTGCTGGACCGCGTCGAGGTCGGCGGCCGGCTCGCCCGCTCCGCCGCCCGGCGCCAGCACCGCCAGCGACTCGATGCCATGGCGCGGCAGCAGCGCGATGGTGGCCTCGGTCAGCACGGCGCCGCGCGGAAGCAGCACGTGGCCCTGCTCGTCCTGGAGCTCGTCCGAGAGGATCATTCCTGGCCGGATCTCGGCCAGTGCAAGGTGCTGGTAGGCAGCGCTCATCATTTTCTCCGGTGAATTGGCCGATCTTACCATCGACCGCGGCGCCTGCTTGAGGGGGCGTAAGTGCCGCCTGTTGTTTTGTTGTATTCTCGGCATTTTGCGCTTTGCCCTCCGAAACACACCAAAAAGGACGATCATGAAACTGTACTTCAGCCCGGGCGCCTGCTCGCTCTCGCCCCACATCGTGCTGCTGGAAGCCGGCCTCGAGTTCTCCACCGAGCAGGTCGACCTGCGCACCAAGCTGGACGGCAGCGGCGCCGACTACACGCGCGTGAACCCGAAGGGCTCGGTCCCGGCGCTGAAGCTCAAGGACGGCGCGGTGCTGACCGAGGGGCCGGCCATCGTCCAGTTCCTGGCTGACCTGGTACCCGAGAAACAGCTGGCGCCGCTGGCGGGATCGTTCGAGCGTTACCGCCTGATCGAGTGGCTGAACTACATTTCGACCGAAGTGCACAAGGGCTTCAGCCCGCTGTTCAAGAGCGGCGCCAGTCCTGACGCGCGTGACGCGGCGATCTCGGCGCTGGCCGTGCGCTTCGGCCACGTCGCGCGGTCGCTCGAAGGACGCGACTACCTGCTGGGCGACCGCTTCACGGTGGCCGACGCCTACCTGTTTACCGTACTGAACTGGACCGGGTTTACCGGCATCGACCTGGCCCCGTGGCCGGCGCTGCAGGCGTTCCAGGCCCGCGTCGCGGCGCGCCCGGCTGTCCAGCAGGCGCTGCGCGCCGAAGGCCTCGTCAAATAATTCATCCACCCAAAGGGGAGACCAGGAAATGTCACTGAAACTTCGCGCCCTGTGCGCCAGCCTTGCCGTTATCGCCTCCGTTCCTGCCGCCGCCGCCAACCCGGCGGTGCCGTCGCTGCGCCTGTATGTGTTCAACTGCGGCACGATCGACGTCAAGGACATCTCGGTGTTCAGCCCCGGCGTGGACAAAGGGAAGAAGAAGACCCTGACCGACTCGTGCTACCTGGTGGTCCACCCGAAGGGCACCCTGGCCTGGGACACCGGCCTGCCGGACGAACTGGCGGCCCTGAAGGATGGCAAGAAGCTCAGTGACAATTTCCACGGCAGCCTGAAGAAGTCGCTGGCCCAGCAATTCGAGGAAATCGGCTACGCGCCGTCCGAGGTGACCTACCTCGGGCTGTCGCACATGCACTTCGACCACACCGGCAATGTCGGCCTGTTCCCGAAGTCGACCTTGCTGATGCAGGCGGAAGAGTACGAGGCAGCGTTCGGCGCCGACCATGCGAAGTACGGCAACGATCCGAAAAACTATCCGACCTTGTCGAGCAACCCGGTGACCAAGCTGGCTGGCGACCATGACGTATTCGGCGACGGCAGCGTGGTGATCCGGCGCGCCATCGGCCATACCCCCGGCCACCAGTCGCTGTTCGTCAAGCTGCCCAAGACCGGCAATATCCTGGTGTCCGGCGACCTGGTGCACTTCACCAAGAACTGGGAAAACCGCCGCGTGCCAAGCTTTAATTTCGACAAGGACCTGTCGGTCAAGGCGATGGAGGAGCAGGCCAGATTCATGAAGGCGAACAAGGCCAGGTTGTGGATCCAGCACGACCTCGAGCAGCAGGCCAAAATCCGGCACGCGCCGAAATTCTACGAGTAACGAGGCACATCAAATCCCGCGGCAAGCGGGATTTTTTTAGGTGCTATTCGAATTTATCGTCGCTGTGGCGGCTGGCGCGGTAGCCGATCAGTACCAGCCCAAGCAGCATCATGGCGAACACTTCCGGCTCGGGAAGCTCGGAGGCGTCGCCCGGCCGCGGTGCAGGGCTGGCCGCGGTTGCCGCCAGGTCGGCGCGCGAGGACAATCCCGCAATCGGCGCCGTGCTGACCAAGGCGCGCTCGAACTCAACAAGGGCAGCCTGGGCCGTACCGGTCAGGCTGGCAACCAGCGCGATGCAAAGGGCGACTTTTTTCACGATGATCCCCTCTTCATGTTGATCCGGATCGCGCATCCCCTTAGAATGCTGCAATGCAGCAGAAAAGGCGCCAGTCGCAGCTCCGTTGTCCGTCTTATTTAACCATAGCGTCCGCGCTTTTCCTATGCCGATTCGATTGCGCAGTGTGATTGTCGCGCCGCATTCACGAACGGCAATTTGCGCGGATCATGCGCCGCGGAAAATCATGACAGTCAGTCTACAAAGGCCCTGTGAATAATATTTCGGAAATTTAACGCGCCGTATCTGGACAAAAGGTCATTGCTGTTTATGCCAGTTTTATCGCTTCGCCAACGAACTTTGCCACCTTCATAACGCATTCGATTGACACGTTGCAAACAGCTGTTGCGACGCAAAATTTTTTTGCGAAAACTGTTTGCGTGCGCCTTTTTATTGGAGGTATAGTCTCAATATCCCTCTTGCCTTCAAGCACTAAACTGATAGCAAATGATCACGTCCGGGCCGGACCTTCCCGATCAGGGCGTGACAATGTATAGCGACGTTGATGAACCGATATCGAGCGTTGCTGTCGCCACCGCGCCAAGAATTGCGCGGCAACAGAACTTAATTACGATGTTGCGGTACCCGCGTCCACTATTCACAAAGTAAAACATGCCTAACCTCGCCAAACTCCAGATCGCCTTCAAGAACGTCTATGTGCGCATCAGCGCCGGGCTGCTGCTCGCCACCGTCATTGGCCTGGCGATCTACAACAATGACGTTCCGCAGGACACCAGCCCGATCGTGTACTCGCAGAATATCTCCGAGATCACCGGCCTGGCCGATCAGAAAGGCCGCCTCGATTACCTGATGGTGGCCAAGCCGCTGTCGGAAACGCCGCGCTACATCTACAAATTCAAGGACGCGCCGCAGCTGCACGTGGTCAAGGTGCCAAGCACCTCGCACCTGAGCCTCGAGCGCGAAGTACTGCTCAAGAACGCGATTCCGTACTCGATCGCCAAGGATGACTACCTGGCATCGCACAAGGCCGTGCTGCTCGACGAAGGCCAGGACTCGACCAGCGCCGAAGCGCTGGCCTTCCTGAAGCGCCACGCGCTCGACATCGCCATCATCCTGCTGCTGATCTACGTGCTCAAGTTCGGCATTCCCGGCATGGGCATGTCCGCCAACGTGCTCAGCCCGGACAAGCTCAAGGGCAGCATGGACGACCTGATCGGCATGGACGACATCAAGCAGGAAGTGCTGCACCTCGAAGACATGATCCGCAACCGCGCTGAATACAAATCGCACAACATCGACAAGCCGTTCAACGTGATGCTGACCGGGCCTGCCGGCACCGGCAAGACCAAGCTGGTCGGCTACCTGGCCAAGCGCCTGAATGTGCCGCTGATCCAGGCGTCTGGTTCGGCGCTGGAATCGGGCTACGTCGGCGGCGGCTCCAAGGCGCTCAACGCGCTGTACCGCAAGGCCTGCAAGCAGGGCAGCTGCATCATCTTCCTCGATGAAGCCCAAACCCTGTTCACGCCGCGCGGCCGTGGCGAAAAGAAATGGGAAGACGACACCGCCAACACGCTGCTCGGCCTGCTCGACGGCGTCAAGAGCGACAAGGGTGCAAACGTGATCTGGGTGGTTGCCTCGAACTTCGACGACGCCTCGTCCGAGATGGACGAAGCGATGCTGCGCCGCTTCTCGGTCAAGATCAACTTCCGGCTGCCGAACAAGGGCGAGCGCGCCGCGCTGCTGCGCAGCTTCCTCAAGCGCAAGAAGGAAGGCCTGGTCGACTGGAACAACCTCGACCTCGACCAGGTCGCCGAGATGACTGCCAACCTCAGCCCGGCGCTGCTGGAAACCGTGGTCGAGCGCGCCAGCATGATCTCGATCCAGGAAAAGCTGATCATCGACACCGACCTGATGTTCCGCGCCTTCGAGCGCTCGACCCTGGGCCTGACCGACCGCGCCACGACGGCCGAGAAGGACAAGCAGCGCGAGCGCGTCGCGCTGCACGAGCTGGGCCACTTCTTCATGCAGATCGACCCGTACCTGCGCGCCGGCATGACCCTGGCGGAAGTAAAGGAAAAGTCGCACCTGCTCAAGATCAGCACCGAGTCGGTGTCGAAACTGGGCGCGCTTGGCTACGTCCTGCAGTCGGGCGATGACGTTTCGCTGCGCACGCTGGAAGAACTCGAGCGCGACGTGATCCAGCTGTACGGTGGCGTGGCGGCGGAAGAACTGTTCTACGGCGCCCGCGGCATTTCGGTCGGCAGCCAGAACGACATCGAAAAAGCCACCAAGATGCTTAACCTGATGGTCAACCGCCTCTCGATGTACTCACGCTCGAAGATCGATTACTCGCAGTTGAAGCAGGAAGGCAGCGACAACCCGACGATCCGCCAGGTTGAGGAAAAGTCGGACGAGCTCTACAGCTACACCTTGGGCGCGATCCGGGATTACAAGGCGGTCATCGAATCGCTGAAGGACACGTTGCTGGAGCAATACGTGCTGTCGAAGGACGCCGTATTTGCGCTGCTCGAAGAGCGCCGCGAACTGCTGATGGCCCACATCCACGCGCCGCGCAGCGCTGGCCTGAAGCTGTGCACAGAAGGCACTGCCGCTTAAGCCCGCTTAAGCAAGTTTCCTAGAATCGGGGTCAGACCGGGTCACGCTGACCACCGTTTTCCGGAATATTCCGGAAAACGGTGGTCTGACCCCGATTTTTTGCAACGTTTAGCAGCGGGCTTTAGCCGAGGCCGGCGAGGCGGGCGTTGCGCTCGCGCTCGAGCTTGGTGATGTAGCGCTGGACGTTGGCTAAATTGCCACGCGAGATGTCGATGAACTCGCAGCCCAGCCGGCGGTTGGTTTTGCTGTTGAGTAGCGTCAGGTCGAGCGAGTTGCGTACCCGTAGCGTCGTCGTCACCGTTCCCACCTCGGGCAGCTCGATCTTGCAGCCTTCGTAGGTGTTGCCGATGTTGTTGCCAAGGACGAGCTTGTTGTCGAGGATGGCGATGCCGCCGCAGCTGATGTCGGCCAGCGGGAAAATGTTGCTGCCGCCCCCCAGCTCGAACGGCATCGGGATCACCGCGCGCACCGGGTTGCTGACCGGCGTCGGCATCCGGTAGTACTCGCGCCGCTGCAGCCGGATCATCGATTCGGGCAGGGTCATCTTGAACGCGGTGTTGCCTTCGAACGAAGTGGTTTGCACGCCGTGCTCGGCCACGAACAGGATGCGGATCTTGTCGAGCGAGGTTTCGAACGAAATGCGTTCGGCCGCGGCAATGCGGCGGTTCTGGTCGCTGTTGATCGAGCAGTCGAGATACACGGTGCCAGTGTCGGCGTCCACAGCCAGTACCGACGTGACGCACACTTCCGACTGGCCCTTGATCAGCATCGACACCAGCTGGTGCTTGTCGCCGATGCTGCGCAGCAGGGCAATGATCTCCTTGCGCGACTCGACCCGGTAGTCATGCCAGTTGTCGAGTTCTGAACCGGTAAATTCTTGCGTCATGGTCTGCCGTTGTTCTTATAGTCTGTCGATGAGAAGGGCAGTGTCTGGCGGCGCAGGGTGCGCTTCTCCGGAGTTTTTCCCAGATTCAATATGATATAGCCATGCCAGCAGTTCCGCAATCGCGCGGTACAGCGCCGGCGGAATCTGCCGGTCCAGGTCGATTTCCATGAGCAAGGCGACCAGTTCCTTCGATTCGTGCACGAACACCCCGGCCTCGCCGGCGCGCCGGATGATTTCGCCGGCCAGCAGTCCCTTGCCCTTGGCGACCACTTTCGGCGCGCCGTCGCCGCCCTGGTAGGCCAGCGCCACGGCGCTTTGCTGTTTCTGGCTGGGCGCGGCCGCGTCAGGCATCGCCGCGCTCCTGTGCCGCATGGATGTCGAGCGAGGAAAGCGGGCTGCCGGCCGCACCCAGCGCGCTGGCCAGTTCGCCCGAGCGGGCGCGCAGCAGGGCGCTGGTGTCAACCGACTCTGCCTTGAGCTGGATGTGCAGCTGATCGCCTTTGACGATCACCGTGGCGGCAATCTCGCCCAGCCCGGCAAAGCGCAGGCGCAGGCCGCTGCGCCAGCCCGGTTCGGGCTCGCCGGCGCCGTGGCGTCCGGCTTCCGGCGCGTCCTTCTGGATTTCCCAGTGCATGTCCTGGCCCGGCCATACCTGGCCCTGCCAGGCCACGCGGCCATTCTCGTGGGCGGCCAGCTGCTGGCTGACGAGCTGTGCGGCCACCGGATCGGCTTCCGCCGCAAAAGCCTTGGCGGCGCCGTCAGCCATGGCCTTTTGCATCTGCGGCTCGCGCAGCAGGTCGGGCAGGCCGCGCTTTCCTTCGGCCCACTCGGCGACATGCGATTCGTAGAACAGCCCGCTTTGCGCCAGCGCGCCTTCGAGCGCCTGCGCCAGCCTGGCCGGCTCCGGCGTGCCGGGCCCGGACAGCGGGGCCGGAGACCTTACCGTCGCCGCTTCGCCCGCCGTTGGCTGCCCCGCGGAGAGGATGCGCGCGATGGCCCGGCCGGCGTCGCTCAGCGACACGTGCGCATTGCGCGCGTCGGCGCCGAACGGCAACGCGCCCGGCGCGAGCTGGGCCTTGAATGCGGCGAGCGCTTGCGCGCCGGGCGCTTCATGGTGGACGAGGGTGGGATGGATCAGCTGGCTGGCCCCGGCTTGCTGGAAGGCGGGACGGGGACTGGCGCTGACCAGGGTCATCGGCAGTTCGGTGCCGGTCTGGGTGCCTGGCGGCAGCGCCATGCGCGCGTTCTGTTCGGCCACGCGGACCAGGAAACTGCCGTCGGCCAGCCTGGACAGCACGGCCACGGGAAAGGATTTGCCGACCTGCGTCTGGAGCGCGCGTTCGAACGCTTCCTGGCGCGCATCGCCAACCGGCAGCGCAGGAATCGCGGGGACGATCCGGTCGACCCCCTTGACGGTCATGCGCTCCATCGCGGCACGGCGGCGTCGTTAGACGGCGCCGTATGCGCTCGTCAGGCGGCGCTGGGTGCCAGTACTGTTGATCAGGGCGGACAGTTCGGCCATCCAGGGCGCCGTCAGGTCGCGGATCTGGCGGTCGTGCGCCAGGATCTGGCGAATGATCGCCACCTTGCGCAGGCGGATCGGGCCGCTCAGCGGCGCAACGGCTTCGCCGTCCTTCAGGATCTGGATTTTGCTGGCGCAGTGCGATTCGAGTTCGGCCAGGTTTTCCCAGTCGCGCGTCTCGGCCGCCCGCAGCATCTTGCCGGTCAGTTCAGACACGGTCTCGTACAGCGAAATGACTTGGTCACTATTCATCATGTCAGGCACTCACAAAGGACATCGAACGCGGGCTCAGGCTGTCGAAAGCGCGGGCCGCGGGTTGGGTTGCTGCGGCAGCGGCCGCCGGCTGGGCGGTGGCGCCGATGCTGTCCCACGCGCCTTTTAATTCCATCAGCAGCGTGCGGGCTTCTTCCAGCTTGGCTGGGTTGTTCTTCAGGTGGCCCTGGAACATGCACTGCACGATATAGGCGTACAGGGCGTCGAGGTTGGCGGCAATTTCGCCGCCGTTTGCCTTGTCCAGGCTGGCACGCATGCCTTCATCGACGATCAGCATGGCTTTCGAGACCGCCTTGCCTTTTTGCTCAAGTTCGCCGGCGCTCATGTGCGCCAGTGCCGCGTTCAGCGCGGTGATCGCGCCTTCGAACAGCATCACGATCAGCTTGTGCGGGCTGGCGGCGACGACGCCCGTTTCCAGGCCGACTTTGGCATAGGCGTTGGCGCCACTACGTGTTGATCCGAACATGAGAAATCCTTTTCAAAAACTTAACTGATGTTGGCAAGCTGCGCCAGTTGTTGCGTCAGGTACGAGCTGGTGGTGTTCATCCGGCTGACCATGGTGTCGAGGATCGCGTACTGGGCGCGCAGGCGTGTTTCCGTCATCGCGAGCCGGTCGTTCAGGCGCAGCCGGCTGGTCTCGAGCGACTTGATCGACTTGTTGATCCCTTCGGTCCGCGTGGTCAGCGGCCCTTCGGTATTGAGCATGGCGGTACTGAGGGTGTCGTATTGGGCCGCGTAACCGGAAACGCCACCCGTCTTGCTGAACAGTCCCGCCACGTCGTCGAAATTGGTAGCGATCACGGCCTTGAGCTTGGTTTCGTCGACCGCCATCACGCCCGCTTTCACGCTGATGCCGATATCGGTGAGCACCTTGAAAGCGCCAGTCGTCGCGACCGGGCTCGACAGCACGTTGCGCAACTGGGCCTGGATGCTGCGCGCGGTCGCATCGCCATTCAGCGCGGCGCCGACCTTGGTCGCCTCGTTGTACGAGGTAAGATCCTTCAAGGTCTTGGTGACCGCGTTGTAGGCGGTGACGAACTGCTTGACGGAGTCGGCAATGGCGGTGGCGTCCTCGCCGACGACGAAGCTGGCCGGGCTGCCGACGTTGGTCTTGGTCAGGTTCAGGGTCACGCCCTCGATCACGCCGGTGGCAGCATTGGTGGCCGAGCTGACCGGCAGGCCGTCGAGCTTGAACTCGGCGTTCTGGGCGGTGAGCGTTTCCGACATCGCCTGGGTGCCGGCCGGGTCGTGCGCGAGCAGCGACGAGAGTTCGGCCGAGCCGGACACGCTGATCTGCATGCTGCTGGCCTTGCCGGTTGCAGTTTCGGTCAGCACCAGCCGGTACGGCGTCGCGCTGCCATCGTTGACGATCGAAGCGCTGACGCCGATGCCGGCCTTGTTGATGGCATCGCGGATCCCGGTCAGCGAGGTATCGGCCGGATCGATCGTGACGGTCTTCAGCCCCAGGTTGCTCGACGTGAAAGTAGTCCCGGCAGCATATTTGCCGGTGGCCGGATCGAGGCCGCCCGGGACGGCGCTGATGGTGCCCAGGTCGAACGTGAGGGTGCCGGCGCCGATGGCTGCGGTGGTGCTGGCCTGGCCGGCGGAGGCCAGCTTCTGTGCCTGCGCCAGCTGGCTCACTTCCAGCGAATAGGTGCCCACCGCCGCACCGGCGGCGGCGCTTGGGCTGGCAACCGTCGCATCTCCCATCTTGACCGTCATGACCTGGAACTTGGACGGGGTCGACAGCGCCCTGACAGCGGTCTGGAACGTGGCCAGCGCGCTTTTCAGCGTACCGATCGCGGACAATTTGGCCTGGTGCGCCGTGACTTTTTTGTCCAGGGTGGCCAGGGGGCGCTGCTCGAGCGCCATCAACTGGGTGATGATGCTGTCGATCGGCAGGTTTGAACCAATACCAGCTGATGAAAGACCCACGATTGCCTCCGAGGAAAACTAGAATATACGTTGTTAACGGCAGGAACCAACCGGACTTTAGAAGGGGAAATACCCGTCTGTTCTTGCGCCAATCAGGCGGTCTGGCGCGCCATCAGGCTTTGCAGCTTGTCCAGTGCCTTGGCGATTTCCATCGCTTCGCGCGAGGGCATCTGGCGGATCACTTCTTTTGTTTCCATGTCGACTACCTTGACGATGGTGCGGTCGCTCTCGCGGTCGACCGAGAACTCGAGTCCTGGCGCGCGGTCCTGCAGCGTCTTGTTAATGCTGTCCAAGGCCTTGCTGAGCTCTTCCTTGCCTGGCGCCTCCGCTTTGGCCTGTACCTCGCTGGTTTTGGCAGCAGGGGCCGCAGCTGCCGGTGCACGCGCCGGTTGAGCCGCGGGGGCTGGCTCGCGCATGATGACTGGGGCCTGGGGCTGGACGGGACTCGTGGCTGGTCGTAATTCCATGATTGCCTCCTTTAAACGGGAAAAACCCGGCCGAAAAATTCGGACCGGGCTGAATCAGATGCTAGCTTGCTGATTAACCGCGCAGCAGGGACAGCACGCCGTTTGGCAGCGAGTTTGCCTGTGCCAGCATGGCGGTACCTGCCTGCTGAAGGATCTGGCCGCGGGTCAGGTTGGCCGTTTCCGAAGCGAAGTCAGCGTCCATGATGCGGCTACGTGCAGCGCTTTGCGATTCGACCGAGGTCTGCAGGTTGCTGACGACCGACTCAAAGCGGTTCTGGGTTGCGCCGTAGATGGTGCGCTCGGTGTTGACTTTCGCCAGTGCCTTGTCGATGTTGTCGATCGCAGCCTTGGACGTGGTCGTGTCCTTGATATCGCCAGCGGTGACCGCGGTGATATCCGTATCGGCCGACATGTCGGTGGTGGTGACGGTGATGGTGTCCTCGGTCGAAGTACCTGCACCAACCTGGAAAGCCAGGGCGCCAGCGTCAGCGCCGAGGATCTTCAAGCCATTGAAGTCGGTACCGGTGGTAACGCGCTCCACTTCAGCGGACAGTTCCTGGAATTCGGTGTCAAGAGCGATACGGTCGTCGGTACCGTTGGTGCCGTTCATCGACTGCACAGCCAGTTCACGCATACGCTGCAGGTTTTCGCCAACTTTAGCGAGCGAGCCTTCAGCAGTTTGCGCCAGCGAGATACCGTCGTTAGCGTTACGCATCGCAACCGTGTTACCGCGGATCTGCGAAGTCATACGGTCGGCAATTGCCAGGCCAGCTGCGTCGTCTTTGGCGCTGTTGATGCGCAGGCCGGAAGACAGACGCTGCAGCGAGGTAGCCAGCGACGACTGCGAGGTGCTCAGGTTACGTTGTGCGTTCAGCGAAGCGGTGTTGGTGTTGATAAATGCAGCCATGTTATTTCTCCAAAACTTGTATTACCGGGTCGGGCAACGTGCCCATGTTCACCTTGGTCTGTTCCGATCTTCCGGGACAATCACACCGCAGTTGAATCTGGTAACGGAGCCTGGTTTAAAAAGTTGATAGCGAGAATCGGAATTAAATCGTGTTTTTTGCCCTTTAATTTGGCGAAAGCAGTCCGCTAAACGACACGCTTTTGCGGAACTTTAGGGCAAAATAATTTTTATTGTGGGCCGCTAAAATTGTCTTCCTGGTCACGTTTCGGCCATTTTCAGCCCGTATAATCGCCGCCTGAGGGCCGCAATCCCGGCCGCAACGAGGAAAAACGATGAATCGACTGGCCCTGGTGGCGATCGTGCGCGACGAGGCACGCTGCATTGCGCGCTGCCTGGAATCGGCGCGCCCTTTTGTGGATCAGATGATCGTGCTTGACACCGGGTCGGCCGACGACACTGCCGCGATCGCCGCGGCGTGCGGGGCCGAGGTCCATCGCTTTACCTGGTGCGACGATTTCGCCGCCGCGCGCAATGCCGCGCTTGCTTATTCGACGGCAGCCTGGAACCTGGTGCTCGATGCCGACGAATGGATCGAGGCGGACGGCGCCGCGCAGGCGCTCACGGCGGCCATCGGCGCGGCCGAACCGTTCGTCGGCTTGCTGCCGGTCGCCAGCCACTTCGATGTGCAGGGAAGGGTGGAAGCGGCGGTGTCGTGGATTCCACGCCTGTTGCCAGCCGCGGTGCGCTACCAGGGGCGCATCCATGAACAGCCGGTGTCAATGCTGCCGCGGCGCAGGGTCGACTGCCGCATCGGGCACGATGGCTATCGCAAGCAGGAACTGAACAATAAGAAGGGGCGCAACCAGGCGCTGTTGCTGCTGGCGCTGGCGGAAGCCCCGGCCGATCCGTATCTCTCATATCAGTTAGGCAAAGACTACGAAGTCTACGAAGACTATATTAATGCGGCTGAGCGGTTCAAGCAGGCGCTGGGCCTGTCGGATGGGGGGCACGCATTTCGGCACGACCTGGTTGTGCGTGCCATCTTTACGCTGAAGAAGGCGCAGCTGCATGAGGAGGCAATCCAGCTGGCCGAGGCGGAAATGCCGAACTGGCAGCAGTCTCCGGATTTTTTCTTTGCGCTGGGTGACTTGCTGCTCGACTGGGCAACGCTGAATCCTGCCACTGCCTATGAAGAGCTGCTGCCGGTGGTCGAATCGAGCTGGCTGCGCTGTCTGGAAATCGGCGAGCAGCCCGCGTTGTCCGGCTCAGTGACCGGGCGCGGCAGTTACCTGGCCGCGTATAACCTGGCGGTGTTGTACGACGGTCTTGGCGACCCGGCAAAAGCCGGGCACTACCGGACCCTGGCCGCGAGGCCGGCTTAGCCGGCGACCCGCCACCAGGCGCCGATGCCGTCGATGTTGTGGATCGTTGCCGTAATGCCGTTTGCCTCGCGATAGTCGGCAATCGCCTTGCGGCAACCTTCGACGGCGCCGAAATCGTCCACGATGATAAACCCGCCGGGGCTGACCTTGTGGCCGAGCGCCTGCAGGGCATCCATCGTCGATGAATACATGTCGCCATCGAGGCGCAGTATCGCGATGTTGTCGATTGGCGCGCCGGGCAGGCTGTCCTTGAACCATCCTTTCAGGAATTCCACTTGTCCGTCGAGCAGGTCGTACTTGCGGAAGTTCTCCTGCACGGTTTCCAGCGACACCGCCAGGTCGTCATAGGTGTAATGGATGTCGCCCTGGTCCTGTGACGGGTAGCGCGAAGGTTCCGGTGGCGGCAGGCCGGCAAACGAATCGGCAACCCAGATCTTGCGGTCGGTAATATTGAATGCCTTGAGGATCGCGCGCGCATAGATGCAGGTGCCTCCGCGCCACACGCCGGTTTCAATAAAATCGCCCGGGACGCCGTCGGCGATCACCTGGTTCATCAGCGTGCGCACGTTGCGCAGGCGCTCGAAACCAATCATCGTATGGGCCTTCGCCGGCCAGTCGCGGCCCTTGGCGCGGAGTTCCGGATTGAACACGCCGCCAGACCAGCGGTCGATCGGCGGATCTTCGTAGATCACGCCGAGCAGTACGCTTTCCATCAGGTCAAGGTAGAGATCGGCATTGCGCCGGTCAAGGTTTGCGACAGGCCTTGGCTCTGCAGGCTGCACCTTGTGAATATGTGGCGGGTTGTCGTCCGGCAGCCGCAGGTCGGCCTGCATGGTGCGCGCTGTCGTGCGTTCGCGCGGCGAGGTGGCGGCCTTGGTCAGCACCACTTTCATGAAGGCCGCCTGCTCGACGGTGCACTCCTTCAGGTTCGCGTCCAGGTAGGAGAAATGCGTCAGGTGGAATCGGTAGTCGAACCAGCCGAGATACCAGAACCAGTCGGTGTAATAGATCCAGGAGTTTTCATTCATCGCCCGCACGTGGGTCGGGTCTTGCCAGGCCGACGGCGCGCCCTCGCACGGTACTTCGATGCGGAACTCGCCGCCTTCCTTGAGCAGGCGCAGGCAGTTGCCCATCAGGCTGACCAGGTCGGG
>DASWSX010000180.1:0-3993 GCA_036402435.1 Telluria sp.
GACACTCCGTTGGCAACTCTCAGTCACGGGGTCGTCGCGTGTATTCCAGATCGCGAAGCCGTCATCGGCGGCGAGGTCACCGGTTTCGGGACTCGGCGCCCTCCCCTGCAGATATCGCAAGCCCTCGTAGAAAAGCTCTGCACCGGGCGCGCTGGATTTGTACTGCCCGCGCATGCCAATCAGGTTGATATAGTTAATCAGCCCGCTGTTCGTGCCACCAGCGCCGTCAGGGTCGGCAATGAGCACACCGGTGCCAGCATCCCATTCGGTTCCGACGAATTTGATCGGCGCCCTGAGTGCCCCGCCATAGAAATTATCGTCTCCGGCGCCCGCTTCCGCCAGGTAGCCCATGGCCCCAATGCGCATGAACGCGGCATTCTGCTGGATCGCGCCTTCCGGTTTGAAGCCGGTCCCGTAAGCCTTGCACAGCTGCGGCCTGGACTCGCTGTCAACCTTGCCGCACACTTCGACCCGGACGTTGAACTCTCCGAGCTGCTTTCCAGCTGGCTTATCACAGCTTCCACCGGTGCCCGCTTCGCTGAACAGGATTCGGTCGCGGCACGAGACGATGTAAAGTGTACCCACGCCAAATGGCGTCAACCCATCGCCGCCTTTGATCGCCTTTCGAGGGAAATATGCAGGATTGGCGTGGAAGTCCACGTGATACGTACCGTCGGGAAGCCACGCACGCTGCAGCACCGTTAGCGCGGGTTCGTCGGTAAAGCGGTGGCCGCCGGTAAGCGCGTAACGCAGCAAGTCGATCCGGGACATGCTCGCCCAGTTAAGCAGATTTCCGCTGAAGCCATCCATGCATTCCCGATTCGTGCCGACTGCCTTCGCGGGCGAAAAATAGCCTGTGTCGGCCGGATAGACGTAGCACAAGCGCGGATTGAAGTAGCCGGCATATTCGGTACCGGCGTTGTAGTCGTCCGTGTACGCCGCTCCGGCATCGGTGAGGGTAAGCGACAGATGCAGCAGCAGGTTCGGAGCGACGCGGCTGCCCGGCAGCCCAAGCGGGCCATGCGGCGCGTCGAGCAGCGGCGGTGCGGCCAGCGCCATCAGCGGGACAAACAAGAGAAATGACTTCATGGTCCCGTCACGGCTTTGCGATAGAACGCCTGCAGCACCACTTTGGTGGCCGGACGCGAACCGAAGCCCATCGCAGTAATCCGATAGAAGTTCGCGGCAGGCTGGCTCGCGTCCTCGCCCGCTTGCGGGAACGGCATCAGCTCAATGATGTAGCGTGGCCGGCGGGACGGCAAAGTCCCTGCCCCTGTTGGCATCCTTGCCCCGGTAAAGTCGCCATACGTTACCGCGCCGGCGTCGTCGCCGTCGCTGGCGAGGGGCGCGCCGACCCAGGCCGGAACACCGGGGGCCTCGACCCTGCTGCACAGGCCAAGCCCGGGCTCACCCGCTCCCTTCCCGCAGCCCGCCACGAAACCAAGCGCGCTGCCCGGCTCAAACATGGCAGCGCGGGGAGTTGCCGGATCGAGCGCCTGAATGTCACGTTCAGCATCCGCGAGCGCCGCCTCGGCAGCCTGCAGCGCAATGTGCCGGTCACGTTCGTTGCGCGCGGACTTCTCGGCGTTGAGCGCGGAATGGACCGCCGACACCGCGACGATCAGCACCGCCGCGAGCACGAAAAGCACGGTGACCAGCGCCGCGCCCCGTTCGCGGGTTTCGGTAAGCATCATCATCGCACTCACCTGGGCGAATTGCGCAGCATGATGGTCGACGAGAATAACCGCCGCTCGCGCTCACGCATGGGTCCGGGCATGTCGCCCTCATCAAGACGCGTGCCAGGATCCGCGGCTCCCAATGCGTCCGCGTACTCCGCGCCGAACACATTGAAGACAACCGGCCGGGTATTCGCCGTGACGCGCTTTTCGCCGTGCAGGACCAGCCCGACCTTGATGCTGGCGACACGCTTCCAGTGGGTCTTTCGGCGCAGGTCCAGGTCGCGCGCCGCCTCGTCGGACCCTTCGAGCGCAAGGCCGTCATCGAGCGCCGAAACCACGCTGGCGTTGACGTACAGGTTCGCCAGCCCATCGGCCGGAACGTCGGTATCGATTCCGTACAGGACCTGGAAGGAGTCGACGCCGCCGACGATAGCGTCCGCGCCCCAGCTTGTGGCGCCTCGGTATTTGCAGCGCAGTTCAGTATCGCCGGTGGCGCTGCGGCCGACGAAGAAGATGCTCCAGCCCTGCTCCGCTTCGCCTACGCCGAAGCCCGCACAGCTGGTGATGCTGCCGTCGCCGTCGGGCGCGGGTCCGGCGCCTGAGAACCGCAGTGCCAGCACGTCGCTGCCGTTGGCCACATCTGGCCGGGGATCGGAAATGAGCTCCGCCGTTTTCACCAGCGAGCGGTTGTCCATGCCGGCGATCCGAGCCGGCGCGTCGGGCTCGGCGCCGGCGCCCGCGTCGGCGCGGTCCCAGTTGACGTACGCCGTCTGGCGCACGGCCCGCGCAATGGTCTCGAGTGCGAAGCGCCCGCTGTCGTCCAGGCGCGCGCCGTCTTCCTGCGCCGCGTGGCCGCGATTCGCCGATACCAGCATCGACGCGGCCAGCAAAAGTACCACCAGGCCGATGGTGGTTGCCACCATCAGCTCGACCATCGTCAGGCCACCTTGGCGTGCATGGCTCATGCCGGGTCCCCGGTCACGATAATGGCAACCATCGGAGCGCTTTCGGAAGCGTCGCCGCTTGAAGGCCGACTGCGCCAGCCAAGCTTCAAAACGACCGGATCGGAAGACGCGCCCGTGCATTCCCACGACAGCCTGTCTGCTGCCTCGTCCCACACCACCGCATCGCGGCAAAGGGCGACGCGCGCGGACGGGAAAGCAGCGTGCAGCTCTTGCCGGAGTTCGTGGATATCGAAGCTGGCCATGGCGGCGCTGTCGCAACCGGCGCCCGCATGACACCGGACCGGCGGCGCACCAGGGGGTCCGTCGCTGGCGGCATCGTAGCGAAGAAGGAGATACGGGTTACCGCTGTCCGGAAGGCGCATCTGCGGCGTATTGGCGCGCATGCGGTCGGCGAACGAGGTGGCCAGCTGCACGCCATGGGACATCAGCGCGGACTCCTGCCGCGTGCGCAGCGCCACCGTCTGCGCCGCCACGGCACCCATCACGCCGACGGCCAGCACGAACACGGCCACCAGCACTTCGATGAGGGTAAAGCCGCCGACCAAACGGGAACGCACCGGGCACCTCCAGAAGATGAAGGGCCAAGTTATCAGGCGGGGCTATTCCACGCCTGAGTTACCTCAACTGTGTGGGGGAACTACTTGCGGGGTTTGCGTTCGTGGCCGACTTCGGCGATGGCATCCTGGAACTCGGCCAGGTCTTCGAAGTTTTTATAGACCGACGCGAAGCGGATGTAGGCAATCTTGTCGAGGCGCTTGAGCTCCTGCATCACCAGTTCGCCGACGTAGACGGTGTCCACCTCGCGCCGACCGCTGGTCAGCAGCTTTTCCTCGATGGTGGCGACGGCGGTGTCGATGGCCTCGGCCGACACCGGGCGCTTGCGCAGCGCGAGCATCAGGCTGCCGCGCAGCTTGGCCGACGAGAACTCGGTGCGGCTGCCGTTCTTCTTGACGATGATCGGCATCGACAGCTCGATGCGCTCATACGTGGTAAATCGTTTATCGCATTTTCCGCACTTCCGGCGGCGGCGGATGGCGTCGCCCTCCTCCGATACACGCGTATCGAGGACCTGGGTGTCTTCATGCTGGCAGAAGGGACATTTCATGGGCGCCGTGATGCTTGTTAAAAGGGCCGCGCCAAACGCTGGCGCGGCCCGGTACTGCTTTAGGCTGCGTAGACCGGGTACTTGTCGGTCAGGACCTTGACTTCGGCCTTGACGCGCTCGATGGTAGCGGCGTCGTGCGGGTTGTCCAGCACGTCGGCGATCAGGTGGCCGACCTTGACCGCGTCTTCTTCCTTGAAGCCGCGGGTGGTGAAGGCCGGGCTGCCGAGGCGGATACCCGAGGTGA
>DASWSX010000181.1:0-20650 GCA_036402435.1 Telluria sp.
CGCTGTTCTTCGTCATGGTTGCGCACGCAGGCCTGCTCGCACAGTATTTCGGTGGGGCAGACGCGCGCGCAGGCGCCGCCCATGATGTTCTGCGCCAGGATGCCGGCCGCCGCGCCATTGACGTTCCCGTCGTGGATATTGCGGATGAAGCTCGCGACATCGATCTCGGTCGGACACGCCCGCATGCACGGCGCGTCGTAGCAGTACAGGCAGCGCGCCGCCTCAATGGCGGCCTGCCGCTGCGTCAGTGGTGGAGCGAGATCGGTGAACTGCGCCGACAGATCATGGTCTGGCGCTGCCGCTGGCGGCAGGTGCTTAAGAGATTCAATCATGTTCCACCCTGGTCTCGGATACGTTCTTTACTTCATCTGCGGGAACGAGAACTCTGCGCCTGCGGTTGCAGTGTTCGGCCAGCGCTGCATGACGGCCTTGTGGCGCGTGTAGAAACGCACGCCTTCCGGGCCGTAGGCGTGATGGTCCCCGAACAGGCTGCGCTTCCATCCGCCGAAGCTGTTGAACGCCATCGGCACCGGTAGAGGCACATTGACGCCGACCATGCCGACCTGGATCTGGCGCACGAACTCGCGGGCGGTATGGCCGTCGCGCGTGAAGATCGCCACGCCATTGCCGTACTCGTTGGCGTTGATCAGGTTGACCGCGGTGGCCACATCCGGCGAACGCATGATGCACAGCACCGGCCCGAAGATTTCTTCTTTATAGATGGTCATGTCGGAAGTGACATGGTCGAACAGGGTGCCGCCCACAAAAAAGCCGTTCTCGCGTTCAGCCACCTTGCAGCCGCGGCCGTCGACCAGCAGCGTCGCGCCCTGCTCCACGCCTTCGCCGATCAGCTTCTCGATGCGCTGCTTGGCTGCGGCCGTGACCACCGGGCCCATCTCCGAGTCATGCGCCATGCCGTCGCCGATCTTCAGCGCGGCGGTGCGCTGGGCCATTGCGCTGGCCAGCTTGTCGCCGGCGTCGCCCACTGCGACGACCACCGAGATCGCCATGCAGCGCTCGCCGGCCGAACCGTATGCGGCGCCGACCAGCGCGTCGACCGCCATCTCCATGTCGGCATCGGGCATCACCACCATGTGGTTCTTCGCGCCGCCCAGGGCCTGCACGCGCTTGCCGTTTGCGCTCCCGCGCGAGTAGATGTACTCCGCGATCGGGGTCGAGCCGACGAAGCTGATCGCCTGCACTTCAGGATGGTCGAGCAGCGCATCGACCGTGACCTTGTCGCCCTGGATGACGTTGAACACGCCGTCAGGCAGGCCGGCGTCCTTGAGCAGCTTCGCATGCAAGAGCGACGGCGACGGGTCGCGTTCGGAAGGCTTGAGGATGAAGGTATTCCCGCATGCGATGGCAACCGGGAACATCCACATCGGCACCATGACCGGGAAGTTAAACGGCGTAATGCCGGCGACGACGCCGAGCGGCTGGCGCATCGACCAGGCATCGATGCCGCGCGCGATCTGGTCGGTGAATTCGCCCTTGAGCAGTTGCGGGATGCCGACCGCGAATTCGACCATCTCGATGCCGCGCGCGACTTCGCCCTTGGCGTCGGCGAAGGTCTTGCCGTGTTCGCGGGTCAGCATCGCGGCGAATTCGTCGATGTGCTCCTGGCACAGCTGCAGGTACTTGAACAGCACGCGGGCGCGCGTCAGCGGCGGCGTCGCAGCCCACGATGGGAAAGCTGCCGACGCTGCGGCCACTGCGGCGTCCACGTCTTCCTTGGTGCCGAGCGCCACGCGGGCGCATGGCTCGCCGACCGCCGGATTGAACACGTCCGCATGGCGGCCGCTGGTGGTGTCCACCTTGGCGCCGTTGATGTAATGGGTAATGGTGTCGAGGTCAGTCATGATCAGTCCAGGTTTTTCAGTACGGTGGCAAGCTTGCCGAACAATTCGTCGATGTGCTTCTTCTCGATGACCAGCGGCGGCGACAGCGCGATGATGTCGCCGGTCGTGCGGATCAACACGCCTTCCGCGAACGCCTTCTTGAACGCGGCGAAGGCGCGCGCGCCCGGCTTGCCTGCGATCGGTTCGAGTTCGATGCCGGCGACGAGGCCGATGGTGCGGATATCGATCACGTGCGGCAGGCCCTTGAGCGCGTGCACCGCGTCGTTCCAGTACTGCAGCACGCCCTTGGCGTTATCGAGGATCTTCTGTTCCTCGAACACGTCGAGCGTCGCAAGCGCTGCGGCGCAGGCCAGCGGATGGCCCGAGTAGGTGTAGCCGTGGAACAGCTCGATCCCTGCCGGGCAGTCCATGAAAGCGTCGTGGATGTGCTGTTTGCTGAACACAGCGCCCATCGGCACCACGCCGTTGGTGAGGCCTTTCGCGACCGTGACCAGGTCCGGCTCGACGTCGAAGTAATCGAACGCGAACGGCGTGGTCAGGCGCCCGAAGCCTGTAATCACTTCATCGAAGATCAGCAGGATGCCGTGCTTGGTGCACAGCTCGCGCAGGCGTTTCAGGTAGCCCTTCGGCGGAATCAGCACACCGGTCGAACCGGCGACCGGCTCGACGATGACGGCGGCGATGGTCGACGCGTCATGCAGCGCGACGATGCGTTCGAGTTCATCGGCCAGGTTGGCGCCGTGTTCCGGTTCGCCACGGCTGTAGGCGTTCTTTTCGAGGTTATGGGTATGCGGCAGGTGGTCGACGCCAGGCAGCAGCGGGCCGAAGGTGCGGCGGTTGCCGCCGATGCCGCCGACCGAGATGCCGCCGAAGCCGACGCCATGGTAGCCGCGCTCGCGCCCGATCAGGCGGGTGCGGCCGCCCTCGCCGCGCGCGCGGTGGTATGCCAGCGCCATCTTCAGCGCGGTGTCGACGGCTTCCGATCCCGAGTTCGTGTAGAACACGTGGCCGAAGCGGCGGCCGGTGTAGTCCATCAGCTTTTCAGCGAGGTCGAACGCGGCTGGATGGCCCATCTGGAAGGTCGGCGCGAAGTCGAGCTGGCCGACCATCTCGCGCACAGCGGCCACGATTTTCGGCTGGGCGTGGCCACACGGCACGCACCAAAGGCCGGCAGTGCCGTCTAATACGGAGTTGCCGTCGACATCCTTGTAATACATCCCTTCGGCGGACACGAGCAGGCGCGGATTGGCCTTGAAATCGCGGTTGTTGGTGAATGGCATCCAAAACGACGACATGGATTCTGGGCGGGTTTCGTTCATACAGCTCTCCAATTCTTTGGTGCGAAAATAATTTACCAGTTGGCAAAATCTTGATGCAATAATAGTAAGCAACACATCAACGGCACAGATACACAAACCGCAAAAGCTGCCAACCGTATTGGTTGCCCAATCTGTACAGTTTTGCGGGTGCCGCAAAAGGAGTTGTGAATGGAAGAAACGGCGGCAACTGAGGAATTTCCAACTGGAAACGGCAAGTCGGCATGGCCGGTGTTGGCGATCGAGCGCAACAAGCGCGGCAGCCTGGTCGATCAGATTGTGGCAGCGATCGCGCGGATGGTAAACGAGCGCGAATTGCGGATTGGCACAAAAATGCCTTCGGTTAGACAATTCGCAAAGTGTAACGCCGTTTCCACTTTCACCGTGGTCGAATCGTATGACCGGCTGCTGAATCTTGGACTGCTCACCTCGCGCCGTGGTTCCGGATTTTTCGTCGCGCGCAGCGAGGCGGTGCCCGTTGCCCAGCCGCATGTAGTTCCAGCCAGCCCGGCCGCGATCGACGCCCTCACTCCCGACCTGTATTCAGGCGTATCCGATGCGCTGCCGGTAGGCGCCGGCTGGCTGCCGCCGGAATGGTATGGCGAGACCACCATCCTCGACTGCGTGCGCCACGCGATGAAGATTCCCGCCAACCGCCTGCGCGGCTACGGCCATCCGCTCGGCTTTCCGACCCTGCGCCAGCACATGGCCAGCAGCATGGCCGAAGACCTGTTTTCGGTCGAACCCGACCAGATCCTGCTGACCCACGGCGCCACCCACGCTTTCGACCTGGTCCTGCGCACGCTGACCAAGCCGGGCGACACGGTACTGGTCGAGGACCCCGGCTACAGCAACCTGCTTTCCCTGATCCGCCACCATGGCTGCATCCCGGTCGGCATCCCGCGCGGCGATGCGGGGCTTGATTTCGACGAGCTGGAACGCCAGGCCAAAGCGACCCAGCCCAAGCTCATGTTCGTCAACACCGTGCTGCAAAACCCGCTCGGCACTTCGCTCAGCCAGGCACAGGCCCATCGCCTGCTTGGCGTGGCGGAGCAGTTCGACTTCTGGCTCGTTGAGGACGACATCTACCGGGAACTGGCCGCGCGCGGCGAAGCCTCGCTGGCCGCGATGGACGGGCTGCGCCGCGTGATCCGTATCGGCAGCTTTTCCAAGACGCTGTCGCCGGTGCTGCGGGTCGGCTCCATCTGCGCTTCGCGCTCGCTGGTGCCGGA
This sequence comes from Telluria sp., assembly GCA_036402435.1. GTDB lineage: Bacteria > Pseudomonadota > Gammaproteobacteria > Burkholderiales > Burkholderiaceae_D > Telluria_A. The sequence continues at coordinate 4,411 of DASWSX010000181.1, forward strand.
ACTGCTGCGCATCAAAATGCTGACTGGGCTGACTACATCCGAGATCAACGAGCGCGCGGTGTATCACGCGCTATCGGCGCGCCCCTACAAACGCATGGTGGAAAAGCTGGTGGACCAGCTGCGCTCCGGGCGCGAACAAACCATCGAACGCCTGCGCGAGGTGGGCATGGCGCCGGTGGCACGACCGCGCGGCGGCATGTTCGTCAGCGCCGGCTGGCCGGAAGCCCCGAACGCCAAGTGGAACGGCAAGGTCATCGCCGACCGCGCGCTCAAGCAGGGCATCCTGCTGTCGCCGAACGAGTTCTTCATGCTGCGCCGGCCCGAGTCGGTGTGGTTCCGCTTTAATGTCGCATATGCGGCCGACGCGCCGCAGCTGGTCGCGTTCCTCAAGACGGTACGCGGGGAGATGCAATGAACACTGTCGTCAAACGCCGCGTCATCAACCGCGACAAGCTCGAAGCCGACATCGTGGCCGAAGCCGTGCGCGTGTTCGCCGAATGCGGCTACGAAGGCGCGTCGGTGGCCACCATCGCCGACAACGCCGGCCTGTCGAAGCAGAACCTGATGTACTACTTCCCCACCAAGCAGGCCCTGTACGAGCGCGTGCTCGACGGCGTGCTGGATGACTGGCTCGAGCGCATGGAAACGCTGGCCGACCGCGAGCGCGACCCGCGCGACGTGCTGCGCGCCTACATCCAGGCCAAGATGCGCTTCTCGCGCGAGCAGCCGCTGGCCTCGCGCGTGTATGCGCTGGAAGTGATCGGCGGCGCCCAGCTGTATGGACAGCAGATCCGCGAGCGCGTGGTGCCGCTGCTGCGCAAGGACATCGAGGTGTTCGAAGGCTGGATCAGCGAAGGCCGCATCGCGCCCGTCAACGCTACCCACCTGATCTTTTCGATCTGGGCGATGACCCAGTCGTACGCCGACTTCTCGGCGCAGATGGCGCTCGTATTAAATCAGAAACAACTCACCGATGATGATTTTGACAAGGCTGAGAAGCTGATCACCGACATGGTACTTTCTGCAGTGGCGAACTAAGCCCCATTAATCCGCGCGAGCAACCGCTTGGCCCCCGAAATATGCATTTCGTCGGAGGACGGTAGCCCGTCCGCGGGACGGCGCGTACAGTGGCTCAATCGATTCCTCACTGGAGAAACCACATGAAAAACGCAAGCTTCGACGCCTTCACCGCCCTCCTCGCCGACATCGGCAACGCCATCGTGCGCGCCGGACGCTACGTGGCGCGCGCCATGGCGACCATGTCGTGGCCGGCGCTGCTGGTCAGCTGCGTGGCACTGGCGCTGGCCATCACCATCATCCCGATGGCGCTGTTCCTGTTCGTGATCTTCATGACCGCGCGGATGGTCGTCATCGCCTGCGCAAGCCGCAAGCGCCGCGGCGCGGCCACCCCATACCGCACCGTGGACGGTACAGGCGAATGAAACTGCGCGCCAGCGATTTCAACAGCTTCGTCGACCTGCTGCGCGAAATCGCGGCCGAGGCGGCGGTGCTGTGGTGGAGCTTCTTCGACTGGCTCGCGCTGGTCGAATGGCGCCAGCTGGCGATCATCGCTTTCCTCGTCTTCGCGTTCGGCGTCATGCTGGGCTATCCGGAACCGGCGATCTGGTTCGTGCTCTTGTCGTTCGGCGTCAAGGTGCTGGCGGGCGGCAAGCGCAAGGCCGAACTGACGGCCAAGGAAGCGACCCGGCAGGCCGACGTCGCCACGCTTGAACGCCGCCTGATGGAAGCGCAGATGGCCGCGCTGCAGGCGCAGGTCGAACCGCACTTCTTGTTCAACACCCTGGCCCTGATCGGCCAGCTGATCGAAACCGACCCGCCGCAGGCCGCGCGCATCCACGCCAACCTGATCGAATACCTGCGCTCGACGTTGCCGCAAATGCGGGCGCCCGGCGGCGGCACACTGCGCCACCAGGTCGAACTGGCGCGCGCCTACCTGACCATCATGCAGGCGCGGATGAAGGAACGCCTGACGGTCCGCTTCGACGTGCCGGACTACCTCGAGAACGCCGTGTTCCCGCCGACGATGCTGCAGATCCTGATCGAGAACTCGATCAAGCACGGACTGGAGCCGAAGATCGAAGGCGGCCAGGTGGACGTGCGCGCCTACCTCATCGACGGCACCATGCACGTCGATGTAAAAGATAACGGCATCGGGTTTAACATGCATGCTGGCGAAGGCGTCGGCCTTGCCAACATCCGCGAGCGCCTGCGCCTGCTGTACGGCAGCCGCGCCGAGCTGGTGATCGAGCAGCCGATCGAAGGCGGCGCACTGGCGTCGATCCGCGTTCCCTACATCGTCACGGAAAAAGCATCATGAACGTCACTGCCCTGATTGTCGACGACGAATCGCCCATGCGCGACCAGTTGCGCGCGCGGCTTGCCGAGGTGTGGCCAGAACTGGGCATCGCAGGAGAAGCCGGCAACGGCATCGAGGCGGTCGAGATGGCGGCACGGCTGCATCCGGACATCGTCTTCCTCGACATCCGCATGCCCGGCCCGAGCGGCATCGAGACCGCGCGCCAGCTGTACAGCCAGAGCCACGTGGTATTCGTCACCGCGTACGACCAGTACGCGGTCGAGGCGTTCGAACAGGGCGCCATGGACTACCTGCTCAAGCCGGTCACCGCCGACCGCCTGGGCGTTACGTGCGCCCGGCTGCGCGAGCGCATCGGCAAGCCGCCAACCGACATCGACGCAAAGCTCTCGCAACTGGCGCTGATTCTGGAGCGCGGGCAGGCGGCCAGGCCGCAGCAGTACCTGCGCTGGATCCAGGCGCAGGTCGGCACCAGCCTGCGCATGATCAGCACCAGGGAGATCCTGTTCTTCCAGTCCGACGACAAGTACACGCTGGTGCAGACGGCGCAGGCCGAACTGCTGATCCGCAAGACGCTCAAGGAACTGGCCGACGAACTCGATCCGGACGAATTCTGGCGCATCCACCGCTCGACGCTGGTGCGGGTCGACGCCATCGTGGAAGTCACGCGCGACGAGCGCGGACGCCAGATGGTCAGGCTGCGCAACCACGCCCGCGAGCTGGAAGTTAGCCGCAACTATGCCGGGCTGTTCCAGCAGATGTAGGGCGCGCCGAGATCAAATAATCAACTAATATAGGCGCTCGTTCTCACTAAAAAGAGGAGAGTGCCATGCCTGCCGCGCCAGCGAAAACCAGAGCCAACATCATCCCCTGCCTTCGCTACCGCGACGCGCCCGCCGCCATCGATTGGCTGTGCCAGACGTTCGGCTTCGAGCAGCACATGGTGGTCCCCGGCGAAAATAATACCGTCGTGCACGCGCAGTTAATCTTCGGCAACGGCATGATCATGCTGGGGTCGGCGACCAGCGTCGACACGGAATACGCGAAGCTCCTCAGGCAGCCTGCCGACCTCGGCGGCGCGCAGACCCAGACTGTGTATGTGGTCGTCGACGATGCCGACGCCATGTACGAACGCGCGCGCAGCGGAGGCGCGCCGATCGTCATCGACATCAAGGATGAAGATTACGGCGGCCGCGACTTCACCTGCCGCGATCTCGAAGGCCATATCTGGACCTTCGGCACCTACGACCCGTTCGCATAACAAGGAGAACAGCATGTCCCGTGCAGTCCACTTCGAGATCCAGGCCTCCGACCCGCAGGCGCTGATCGACTATTACACCAGCCTTTTTGGGTGGTCGTTCAACAAATGGGAAGGCGGCGACTACTGGCTGATCCACACCGGGCCGGAGGACAAGCCGGGCATCAACGGCGGGCTGATGCCGCGCCGCGGCCCGGTGCCCGAGGCGATGGCGGCGGTGAATGCATTCGTGATCACCGTTGACGTGGACAACATCGACGCCTCGCTTGAGAAAGCCGCTCGCGCGGGCGGATCGATCGTCGTGCCAAGGATGCCTGTGCCGGGCATCGGCTGGATTGGCTACGCCAGGGACCCGGACGGGAACATATTCGGAATGATGCAAGAAGACACGGAGGCAGCATGAACCAGGACGAACAGGCAATCCGCGAGCTGATTGAAACGTGGCTGCGCGCCACGCAGGCAGGCGACATCGATACGGTACTGAACCTGATGTCGGAGGACGCCATGTTCATGTCGGCCGGCCAGCCGCCGATGGTCGGGCGCGAAGCATTTGCGCGCGGGCTGACCAAGGTGCTGTCCGAGAACGTGATCGAATCGACCAGCGAGATTGCGGAGGTGGTGGTGTGCGGCGACCTGGCCTATTGCCGCACCAAGCTTGCCGTGACGATCACGTCGAAGCATGGGCAGCTGCCGATACTGCGCAATGGCGACACCTTGTCGATCCTGCGCAAAGCGACGGATGGGAAGTGGCGGCTTACGCGCGATGCCAATATGCTGGCGTCAGCGGCGTAATCAGCCCAGCGCGGCGACCAGTTCGGCGCTTGCAACCTGTACAGGCCTGATCCCGATCACGGCGCGATACAAAGGCGGCATCGCCGCGCATATCGCGTCAAGCTCCTCCTGCGGCATCGCAGGCTTCACATACTGGTACTGCCGGGGATTATGCGCCGGCAGCGGTCCTTCCATCGTCGATCCGTATGCCCCCAGATCCATGAACCCCTGTGCGTCGTTTCCCGGTCCGCGCGCCAGCACGAACGTCCCATCCCGTGGGTGCGCGAGATATTGGGCGACTTCGAGCTGCGCTTCGGCCGACGCGCCCCGCATCAGCGTGTAGCGCAGCTGCGCGTACTGCCGCGTGCATTCCATGAACGCCGTGCAGATCGCCGACTGCGCGCGCCGTCCGGGCACGCACAGCAGCAGGTTGCCAAATGCGTCCAGCAGTGCGACGGCATCGCCCTGCCCTCCGTGCGCGCGGTCCTTCTCCATCGCCGCGCGCATGAACGGCGCCAGCCCGGCGTCGGGCGAGTACGGCTCGCAGCGATATGCCAGGGCGTGCGGATACAGCGTCCTGAGCTTTTGCACGATTGGGTGGGATGGCGCCAGAGTTGCAGGATCGCGCAGCTGGTCCGGCGGCACATCGCTGCTTAGAAGCGCCTGCACCTTCTGTTCGGTCGCCTCGAGGGCCAGCGAACACAGTGCCTGCGTCCCTTCCGCAATGGTCTTGCCGATGAAAAGCCCGCGCGGCGGTGTGCCCCATCCCTCGCGTGCATACTCCGACGCGCCCAGCACCGCCGGGTAGAAGAATGTGCTTTCGGCTTGCGGGCGCAATGTCTCGGGCAAGGCGGCAAAGCTGCCGCAGAAATCGTAGTTGATGCCAGCTTTCGGGTCCATTGCCGCAACCACGACGTTGAATCCGGCTGCAAGGATCGCGCCGGTGCACATTGCGCACGGGTCGAGCGACGTCACGACCGTGACTTCTTCCGGTGGCGGCAAGGCTGCTCCCTTCGCCCTCTCGGCAAAGTACCAGTCAATCAGCTGGCGCTCGCCATGCGCGGTCGGGTCGAACACCAGCCCTTCGCGTACGACGTTGTTCTGCAGGGACTTGAGCACGTTGCCTTGCGAGTCCAGCAGCAGGCCGCCAACGCCGAACGTGCCTTGCGTCTTGGCGGCGACTGCTTCGTTGGCCGCGATCGCTACCGCGGCCTGTACATCGACGGTTTTCCTCAAGGTTTACTTCTTCAGGTCCCAGCCGCCAAAGGCGTTCGGAAGCTGTCCGGCTGCCGTCGTTTCGAAGATGTCACCCTTCAGGTTCGTCAGCACGACCGGAAGGTCGTTGCCGCCCAACTCGAGGATCACCTGTCGGCATGCACCGCATGGCGCGATCGGGCCTTCGGTGTCTCCGATGACCGCCAGCGCGGCGAAGTCGCCCGGCTTGTAGCCGTGTGCGATGGCGCTGAACAAAGCGGTGCGTTCGCCGCAGTTGCACAAGCCGTAGGACGCGTTCTCAATATTGCAGCCCCTGAAAATGCGGCCGTCCCTGCACTCCAGCGCCGCGCCGACCTTGAAATTGGAGTAAGGCGTATAGGCCAGCTCGCGCGCGGCGCGCGCTTCGTCGATCAGTTTTTGGTATTTCATGCTGTCCCTCTTATGGACGAATGGTGCGGTAGATGATCGGGTTCGCTGCCGGCTTTTGCGCGCCGAGCTTGTAGGCCGCCTGCACTTCGCGTACGGCCTGTTCTGCTGCGGCCTGCGTGCGCGCATGGACCATTGCGAGCGGCTGGCCGACGGCGATCGCGTCGCCCAGCTCGGCCAGGCCGGTCAGGCCCACGGCGAAGTCGATCGCGTCCTCAGGACGGCGGCGGCCGCCGCCAAGGCTCACTACCGCCAGGCCAAGGGCCCGCGTGTCAGTCTCCGTTGCGAAGCCGGCTTCCAGTGCCGGTACCGGCACCACGATCGGCGCCTGCTCGAGGTAGGCGTCCGGACGCTCGACCAGGTCGGCCGGACCGCCCAGCGCGGCGACCATCCGCGAGAAGCGCTCCGCTGCTTCGCCCGAATCGAGGCCGGCCTGCAGCTTCGCGCGTGCTTCGGCTTCGTTCGCTGCAAGCTTGCCGAGGATGAGCATCTCGGCGCACAGCGCCATCGTCACTTCGTGCAGGCGCGCAGGGCGCGCGCGGCCGGTCAGGTAATCCATTGCCAGGCGCACTTCGAGCGCGTTGCCGGCGACCGGGCCAAGCGACTCGTTCATCTCGGTCAGCAGGGCCGACGTACGGGTGCCCGCGCCATTGCCGACGCTGACGATGCTCTCGGCCAGTTCGACCGATTTCTCGTAGGTTGGCATGAAGGCGCCGGAGCCGACCTTCACGTCCATTACCAGCGCGTCAAGGCCCGCTGCGAGTTTCTTCGACAGGATCGATCCGGTGATCATCGCCACCGATTCCACCGTCGCGGTGGTGTCGCGGATGCTGTAGAAGCGCTTGTCCGACGGCGCCAGTTGCGCGGTCTGGCCGATGATGGCGACGCCAACATCCTTCACCACTTTGCGGAACAGCTCAGGGTCGGGCACGGTGCAGTAGCCCGGAATCGAATCGAACTTGTCGAGCGTGCCGCCGGTGTGGCCAAGGCCTCGGCCGGAGATCATCGGAACGTATCCACCGCAGGCGGCGACCATCGGGCCGAGCATCAGCGAGACGACGTCGCCGACGCCGCCCGTGGAGTGCTTGTCGACGATCGGGCCGGGCAGGTTCATCGAACGCCATTCCATCACCTGGCCGGAGTCGCGCATCGCCAGCGTGAAGGCGACGCGTTCATCCATGTTCATATCCTTGAAGTAGACGGCCATCGCGAATGCGGCGATCTGGCCTTCGGTGACGCTGGCGTCGGTGATGCCGCGCACGAAGAACTGGATCTCTTCAGCCGACAGCACACCGCCGTCGCGCTTTTTGCGGATGATTTCTTGGGTTAAAAACATATGACCTCTTCTAAAAATTGTAGGGCGGATAAGCGCATGCGCATCCGCCATGTATGCGTCTCGTTGACGCAAGCATGGCGGATGCGCGCTGCTTATCCGCCCTACGTTGGCCCGTGTAGCGTTAGACGCCGTACGGGATCCAGACGTTCTTGACCTGGCTCGCGTGCTGCAGCACCGTGCGGCCGCATGCCTGCTTCGGATCGAACCAGTCGCGGCCCTTGCCGCCGCCAACCCAGGTGCGCTTGAGCGTCTCGGACGACAGGCGCTCGACTTCGGCGCAGCCTTCAGCCGAACCGTCGTGGCGCCATACTGCATCGATATCGCCGTGCGCAGCCATCGTGCGCGCCAGTTCGTCGGCCGAACCGGTGACGATGTTCAGCGCGCCGCCCGGCAGGTCGGACGTGTCCAGCACCTGGTACAGGTCCGTCGCCGACAGCGGATACGCTTCCGACGGCACCGCAACCACGCGGTTACCCAGCGCCAGCGCCGGAGCGACCAGCGAGATGAAGCCCAGCAGCGGGTTCTCGTTCGGGCAGATCACGCCGATCACGCCGACCGGCTCGTTCAGCGCGACGGTGATGCCGTGCATCGGCGGCTGGTGTGCAGCGCCGTCGTACTTGTCGGCCCACGCGGCCCAGTAGAACAGGCGTTCGATTGAAGCTGCGACTTCGCGCTGCGGGTCGCGCACGCCGGTCATTGCCGCCAAACGGGCGGCAAATTCGTCGGCACGGATCGCCAGGTTTTCGGCGATGTAGTACAGCACCTGCGCGCGGTTGTGCGCAGTGGCCTTCGACCAGCCGGCAGCCTTGTGCGCCGCTTCGACGGCATTGCGGATGTCCTTGCGGTTCCCTTCGCCGACGTCGGCGAGGAAGGCGCCGTTGGCGCCGGCGATCGCGCGGCTGTAGGCGCCGTCAGGGCGCGCCTGCTTGCCGCCGATATACAGCTTGGCGGTGCGGTCGACCGCGAACGGGCTGCCCGCATCCGACGACTTGACCTTGCCTTTTTCGGCGATGACCGGTACTGCAGGACGTGCATCTTCCGACAGTGGCGTCAGGTACTCGTACATGCCTTCCTTGCCGCCTTCGCGGCCGAAGCCCGATTCCTTGTAGCCACCGAAACCGCAGGCTGCGTCGAACTGGTTGGCGGTGTTGATCCATACGACACCGGCCTTGATCTGCGGCGCGACGTCCAGCGCCAGCGAGATCGATTCCGACCATACGCATGCGGCCAGGCCATAAACGGTGTTGTTGGCCAGCTGGACCGCTTCGCCCGGGGTACGGAAGCTCATCGCCACCAGCACCGGTCCGAAGATCTCGGTCTGCGATACGGCGGCCGAGGTCGAGGCGCCGGTGATCAGGGTTGGCAGGTACCACGAGCCGGCCGCTGGCGCTTCGCACGCCGGCTGCCAGATCTCGCAGCCTTCCGCACGGGCGGCTTCCACCAGGCCGTGGATGCGCTGCTGCTGCACCGGGTCGACCAGCGCGCCGATGTCGTTTGACTTGTCGAGCGGCGAGCCGACGCGCAGGTTTTGCATGCGCACCTTGATCTTGGCGATAAAGCGGTCGTACACCGATTCCTGCACCAGCAGGCGCGAACCCGCGCAGCAGACCTGGCCCTGGTTGAACCAGATCGAATCGACCAGGCCTTCGACGGCTGCGTCGAGGTCGGCGTCGTCGAACACGATGAACGGCGATTTGCCGCCCAGTTCCAGCGACAGCTTCTTGCCGCTGCCGGCGGTCGCCTTGCGGATGATGCGGCCCACTTCTGTCGAGCCGGTGAAGGCCAGCTTGTCGATGCCCGCGTGGTTGACGATCGCTTCGCCGACGCTGCCGTCGCCGGTAACGATGTTGACCACGCCCGCAGGGACGCCGGCCTGCTGGCAGATCTCGGCGAACAGCAGCGCTGTCAGCGAGGTGTACTCGGCCGGCTTGAAGACGATGGTGTTACCGGCAGCCAGCGCAGGTGCGATTTTCCAGGCCAGCATCAGCACCGGGAAGTTCCACGGCACGATCTGTCCGACCACGCCAACGGCGCGGTAGTCTGCGAACTCTTCCGACTGCAGCTGCGCCCAGCCGGCGTGATGGTAGAAGTGGCGCGCGGCCAGCGGCAGGTCGGCGTCGCGCGTTTCGCGGATGGTCTTGCCGTTGTCGAGGGTCTCGAGCACGGCGAACAGGCGCGAGTGCTTTTGCAGCAGGCGCGCGATCGAATACATGATCTTGGCGCGTCCGTGGCCACCCATGGCGACCCAGCCCGGCTGCGCGCGGCGCGCGGCTTCCACGGCGCGGTCTACGTCGGCGCTGGTGGCCTGCGTTACCTGTGCCAGTTCCGAGCCGTCGGCCGGATTGTTGGAGGCGAAGGTGTTGGTGGCGTCGGTCCACGCGTTGTCGATGAACAGGCCGAAGCGGCGACCATGCTGGTCCAGCCACGCCTGGGCTTCTTTGGTGCTTTCAGGTGCGGGGCCGTAGTCCATAGTCTGGAGAATCTCTTTAATTGTTGGCATGACGAATCCGTTCGGTGTTTAAGGTTGCGCGTGGCGATGTGCGGCCGAGTAGGCGCCGGTGACGTAGTGCTCGAGCTGGCGCTCGATGTCGGTCATCAGGCTCGACGCGCCGATGCGGAACAGGTGCGGCTGCAGCCAGTCGTTGCCCAGCTCTTCCTTCATCACGGTCAGGTACTGCAGCGCGCTCTTGGCGGTGGACACGCCGCCAGCCGGCTTGTAGCCGACCTGGAAACCGGTCTGCTCGTAGTATTCGCGGATCGCGCGCACCATCACCAGCGATACCGGGATGGTGGCGTTGACGCCTTCCTTGCCGGTCGAGGTCTTGATGAAATCGGCGCCGGCCATCATGCAGACCCACGAGGCCTTGGCCACGTTGTCCAGCGTGACCAGGTCGCCGGTCGCAAGGATCGCCTTGACGTGCGCATCGCCGCACGCCTTGCGGTAGGCGAGCATTTCGTCGTACAGGGCCTGCCAGTTACCCGTCAACACGTGCTGGCGGGTGATGACGATGTCGATTTCGGTGGCGCCGGCGGCGACCGACAGTTCGATCTCGCGCAGCTTGGTCTCAAGGCTCGACAGGCCGGCCGGGAACGCGGTCGACACGGCGGCGATCGGCAGGCGGCCCTGCAGGATCTTGACGGCAGGGGTGATCATCTCGTGGTACACGCAGACGGCGCCAGTGGTCAGCGACTCCAGGCCCAGGGCCTGCATCAGGTCCGCGCGCAGCGGGCGCATCGCCTTCATGCACAGGCGCTCGACGCGGCCCGGCGTGTCGTCGCCGCCCAGCGTGGTCAGGTCCATGCACTGGACCGCGCGGATCAGCCACGCGGCCTGGTATTCCTTCTTTACCGTGCGGCGGTTCGCCAGGCTGGCGGCGCGGCGGTCGGCCGCATTGCGGTTGACCTTGATGTGGTTCACCCAACCCAGGTCGAGGCCTGTCGCGGTGTTGCGTTTGAAGTCCAGGTTCTGGGTCATAGTAGTGCGGTTCCGTTGGAAAGTGGTTTGACGCCGAGATGCTTGGCCAGCGTGGCGCCGATGTCGGAGAAGGTTTCGGAGATCGGCAGTTCCTGCGGCTTGACCGCGGGGCCGAAGAAAATCATCGGGATGTGCTCGCGGGTGTGGTCCGAACCGGGCCAGCTCGGGTCGCAGCCGTGGTCGGCGGTGACGACAACCATGTCGCCTTCCTTCAGCTTGGCCATGAACTCCGGCAGGCGCGCGTCGAGTTCGTGCAGCGCGTTGGAATAGCCCTTGATGTCGCGGCGGTGGCCGAACAGCATGTCGAAGTCGACGAAGTTCACGAAGGTCAGCGATTTGTCGCCGGCTTCATCGGTCACTTTCAGCAGCGCGTCGAACAGCGCCATGTTATCGGCGCCCTTCACCATGCGCGACACACCCTGCGCCGCGAAGATGTCGCTGATCTTGCCCAGCGCGACAACCTCGCCGCCCTCTTCCTTGACGTGGTCGAGCAGGGTCTTGGCATGCGGCGGCACCGCGTAGTCATGACGGTTGCTGGTGCGGCGGTAATCGCCGTTCTCGCCCAGGAACGGGCGCGCGATGACGCGGCCGATGTTGTACGGCTTGACCAGTTCATACGCGGCTTCGCACATCGCGTACAGCTTCTCGAGGCCGAAGTGCTCTTCATGCGCGGCGATCTGGAACACCGAGTCCGACGATGTGTACAAAATCGGCTTGCCGGTTGCGACAGATTCGTCGCCGTGCTTGTTGATGATCTCGGTGCCCGATGCGTGGCAGTTGCCGAGGAAGCCCGGCACGCCGGTCAGTTCCTGCAGCTTGTCGGTCAGCTCCTTCGGGAACGAGGGCACGGTGCGCGGGAAGTAGCCCCAGTCGAATTCGACCGGCACGCCGGCGATTTCCCAGTGGCCGCTCTGGGTGTCCTTGCCGGTCGAGCGCTCGCGCGCCGCGCTCCAGGCACCGGTGAAGCCGTCGCGCTGATTAAAGCCGGCGGCCCACTCGCCGCTGGCCTTGTGGGCGGCGGCCGCGAGCCCGAGGCGCTCGAGGTTAGGCAGCGACATTGGCTTGCCTTCTTTCGCGGCCCACTCGGCGATGTGGCCGAAGGTGTTGGCGCCGACGTCGCCGTAGGTGTCGGCGTCGGGCGTGGCACCGAGGCCGAAGGAGTCAAGCAGGAGAATGAATGCGCGGGACATGGAATCGCTCTATTTAATAGGTCAGGCTGCGGCGCGCGGCTCTTTGGCCACGCGGGTCAGGAAAGCCAGGATCAGCGCGACCAGGTCCTTGGCGCCGATGGCGGCGTACTTCAGGGTCTGCTCGTGCGACAGCTGGAACGGCGACAGGCCTTCGGCCAGGTTGGTGATGACCGATACGCCGGTTACCTTCATGCCGCAGTGGCGCGCCGAGATCACCTCGGGCACGACCGACATGCCGACCGTGTCTGCGCCCAGGCGCGACATCATGCGGATCTCGGCGGCGGTTTCAAAGTTCGGGCCCGGGTAGGCGACGAATACGCCTTCGTGCAGCGTAATGCCTTTGGCGGCGGCGGTGTCCTTGACCAGGTTGCGCAGGTCGGCGTCGTAGGCGTTCGACATGCTGAAGAAGCGCGGGCCGAAGCGGTCGTCGTTCGGGCCGATCATCGGGGTACCCGGCAGCAGGTTGATATGGTCGGTGATCGCCACCAGGCTGCCCGCATCGACTTCAGGACGCAGCGAACCGGCTGCATTGGTCACGAACAGCATCTCGCAGCCGAGCAGCTTCATGGTGCGCACCGCGCTGGTCATCACGCCCATGCCGTAGCCTTCGTAGAAGTGGCCGCGGCCCTTCATGCAGGCCACGTCAACGCCCGCCAGCGTGCCGAGCACCAGTTCGCCGGCGTGGCCGTGCACGGTGCTGATCGGGAAGCCAGGCAGCTCGTCGAAGCCGATCGATACCGCATCGGTCATCTGCTCGGCCAGTACGCCCAGTCCGGAACCGAGGATCATTGCCACGCGCGGCGCAAAGCCCGGCTTGCGGGCCTTGATGATGTCGACGGCTTCAAAAGGGGTATTGTTGGACATGGTCTTCCTTGATGTTTGCGGCGTTGAGGTGGTAGCGGCCCGGTCGTGCCGGTCATGCGAATACGGCAGTCGCGGACATATGCGTCCGTCACTGCCGTAGTGGGAATGGGCTTGCTAGATAGTATAACTATGCATTAATCTGCATATGTATGGCAAATACCATTTTTCTTGCCTATTTATATGAGAGACATATAAATTGGCGAGGATACACCTCGCCGCAAGCGGTGCGGTTCAGCGCCCGCGCGAGCGGTGCAGGTTGGCGGTACTGTCGTTTTCGCGGGCGTCCTTCATGCGCAGGTCGTCGCCCAGGACCGCGCCGGTTTTAACGTCATCATTGTGCTGGCGTTCGTTGCGCTCGCGCCGGATCTCGGACTCGATGCGGGAGCCCGATCGAAGATCTTCGGTATTTTTGTTCATCGTAATCCTGAGTGAGAGTTTCATTCAGTATGTGGATATAACCCGGCCCGAACCGTACGCTCGCCCACATATAAATCGTGTCAGGAAAGAATTCGGTTGACCTTTGACAAACAAGTGTCTACCATCATAAACAATTGTTTTAATGATTGCACATGTGACCGACCTTTCGAAAAAAGACCAGTTGTTCGAGCTGATCCGCGCCGACCCGTTTATTTCGCAGCAGGATCTCGGCCAGCAGCTTGGCTTGTCCCGCTCCGCTGTGGCCGGCCATATCGCCGGCCTGATCCGCGAAAAGCGCCTGCTTGGACGCGCCTACGTGCTGGCTGACCGCCGCTCCATCATCTGCATCGGCGCCGCGAACCTCGACCGCAAACTGCGTTCGCTCGACCCTGTCCGTATGGGTACATCGAACCCGGCACGCCAGGACGAGTCGTTCGGCGGCGTCGCCCGCAACATCGCGGAGAACCTCGCGCGCCTTGGCGCCCCGGTAGGGCTCGTGACGGCTGTCGGCGAGGACGCATCCGGCGCGGCCTTGTTGGCCCACGCGGAAGCTGCCGGAATTGACACGCGCGGCAGCCTGCGCCTGCCGGGAGCCTGCAGCGGCACCTACACCGCGGTGCTCGACCAGCACGGCGACATGCTGCTGGCGCTTGCCGATATGGCCCTTTACGACCAGCTGACGCCCGACGCCCTGGCGCGCACCCGGCAGCAGCGCGCCTGCGCGTCGCTCACCATCGCGGACCTGAACCTCCCCACTGCTACCGTGCAGGCGCTCCTCGACGACGCGGTCCGCTTCGGCGTCCCCCTTGTGCTAGTGGCGGTCTCCGAGCCGAAGATCGACCGGCTGCCGAAGAACCTGGCTGGCCTGCGCCTGCTGATACTGAACCAGGGCGAGCTGGAGGCCCGCGCCGGCCACGCCACCGGTTCCGATGCCGCGCTCGCATCGGCATGCGCTGCGCTGCAGGCGCAGGGCGCGCAGGACGTCATCGTCACGCGCGGCGCGCGCGGCGTCAGCTACACCACGGCTGGCGGCATCGCCCACCTTGCAGCACTTGAAGCCAGCGTGGTTGACGTCACCGGTGCCGGCGACGCCTTCGCCGCCGCCGTCAGCTGGACCCTGCATCAGGGCAGCGACGACCTTGAACTGGCGTGCCGCCGCGGGCTCGCCCTGTCCTCGATGACGGTCGCGTGCGCGCAGACCGTCTGCCCTTCGCTGTCACCCGATTCCCTCGACGCCGTCGAGAGCCCCCTTCCCATGCGGGACGGCCAGCCGTTCAACGCCCTTTACCAGGACTGACCATGCACCAGTATCTCTTGTTCTCCCCCGAAGTCGCCGCAGCCCGCGCCGCCCGCAAGCCCATCGTCGCGCTCGAATCGACCATCATCTCGCACGGCATGCCGTACCCGCAGAACGTCACCACGGCGAAGGAAGTGGAGCAGATCATCCGCGACGCCGGCGCGGTGCCCGCCACCATCGCCATCATCGACGGCAAGATCTGCATCGGCCTCTCAAACGAGCAGCTCGAGCTGCTTGGTAACTCGCCCGATGCGATGAAGGTCAGCCGGCGCGACCTGCCCTTCGTGCTGTCGACGCGCCGCCTTGGCGCCACCACGGTGGCAGCGACGATGATCTGCGCCGCACTGGCGGGCATCCGCGTATTCGTCACCGGCGGCATCGGAGGCGTGCACCGCGGCGCGGAAACCAGCTTCGACATTTCGGCCGACCTGCAGGAACTGGCCCAGACCGACGTCGCAGTCGTCTGCGCGGGCGTCAAATCGATCCTCGACATCGGCCTGACGCTGGAATACCTCGAAACGCACGGCGTGCCGGTCATCAGTGTCGGGCAGCCTGGCTTCCCTGCGTTCTTCACGCGCGACAGCGGCTTCAAGGCCGACTTCCAGCTCGACACCCCGCTGGAGCAGGCCGCCTTCATCAACACCAAGTGGCAACTGGGCCTGCGCGGCGGCGTCGTGGTCAGCAATCCGGTGCCAGAGTCGTTCGCGATGCCGAAGCTGGAAATCGACCGCATCACCGAACAGGCGCTGGATGAAGCCGATCGCGGCGGCGTCAAGGGCAAGGCAGTCACGCCGTTCCTGCTGAACCGAATCAAGCAACTGACTGAAGGACGTAGCCTGGTAGCCAATATCGCGCTGGTGAAGCACAATGCGCTGGTAGGCGCAAAGCTGGCCGCCGCCATGCACGACCTGCCGGGCATGCAGCCAATCTGACCAGGACCACCCTCATGTCGATCGACCTCAAGCAGCTGAAGTACTTCCTCGCCGTCGCTGAAGAAAAGAGCTTCAGCCGCGCGGCCGAACGCCTGCACATTTCGCAGCCTCCCCTGTCGCAGCAGATCATGAAGCTGGAAAGCGAACTGGGTGTGAAGCTGTTCGCGCGCACCACGCGCACGTTCGAGCTGACCGTGGCCGGCAAGGCGCTGATGGGCGAGGCCTCCGACATGCTGGCCAAGATGCGCATGACGATCGATACGATCCGGCAGATCGACCGCGGCGAAGTAGGCCGGCTGCGCGTGGGCATCGTCGGATCTGCGATGTGGGGCCCGATACCGAGCCTGCTCGAGGAATTCCAGACCAAATACCCGCGCGTGACATGGACGCTGCACGAACAGGGGCCGACCGTGCAGTACGAGGCCTTGCGCGCCAAGCAAATCGACGTCGGTTTCTGGCGCGAGCCGAAGATGAACGACGAAGAGCTAAAGCACGACAACCTGCGCCAGGAACTGTGCTTCCGCGAGAACGTATGCGCCGCGGTGAACGAGCATCACCCGCTGGCGACGCGCCCGCACATCGAACTGATGGACCTTGCCAACGAGCCGATGCTGACGCTGGCCCTCGACAAGTCGGCATTCCCGCGCTACCTGATCCAGTGCTGCGTCAACGCCGGCTTCCAGCCGACGATCTTCCAGGAGGCGAACGAGCCGCAGACTTTGCT